>CACWMG010000005.1 GCA_902761975.1 Candidatus Avelusimicrobium pecoris
ACGCCAGCAAATTATACGGGTTAGTGACCAGTTTAATTTACTTAAGCCCTCTCTTAGGCGGTTATATTGCCGATAAATTCTGGGGCCAACGCCGTGCCATTATTGTAGGCGGTATTTTAATTGCCTTAGGGCAATTTGCTATTGCCTCTAATCCTACGCTTTCGTTCCTATACGCAGGGTTATTCCTCCTTATTTTGGGCAACGGTCTTTTTAAGCCGAACATTTCCACCATTGTAGGGGAACTTTACACGCAAAATGACCCCCGCCGCGACGCCGGGTTCACCATTTTCTATATGGGCATTAACCTGGGCGCGTTTATCTGCAACTTTGTAGCGGGTACGCTGGCGGAAAAAGTCGGCTTTGGGTGGGGCTTTGCCACCGCCGGGTTTGGGATGATTTTGGGATTGTCTATCTTTATTTGGGGTAAAAACAAACACCTCCAAGGCCAAGGCAAAAAACCCAAACGTCTTACCAAAGAAGAACGGTTGGAACACCCTAACACGCCGTTAACCACGGCTGAAAAACAACGTATTGCCGTTATCTTTATTATGGCGTTTTTCAGCATTTTCTTCTGGTCCGCGTTTGAACAAGCGGGGGCCTCGCTTACCATTTTTGCAGAGAAATTTACCGACCGCGTCATTTTTGGTTGGCAGATGCCCACCTCGTGGTTCCAAAGCGTCAACCCCATGTTTATTATCTTGTTTGCGCCTATTTTCTCTAAGATGTGGCTCAACCTGGCTAAGAAAGGGATGGAGCCCTCCACGCCGGCCAAATTTGTATGGGCGTTTATGTCCCTGGCGTTTGGGTTCTTAATCCTGGTGGCGGCCTCGTACGTCATCCAAACCACGGGGCTGAAAGTGGGCATTTTCTGGTTGGTATTTGCCTATATGTTCCACACCATGGGCGAGCTGTGTTTAAGCCCGGTGGGCCTGTCTTTAGTGACCAAGTTAGCACCGGTGCGCTTTGCCTCCCTACTCATGGGTACCTGGTTTATGGCCAACGCACTCGCTAACTTTACGGCGGGTTTCTACTCCGGCTACTTTGGGCATATTTCCAACGTACGTTTCTTTACTACGCTGGTGATTATGCCGGTAGTAGGCGGGCTAATGCTACTGTGCATTAAGAAATACGTCATCAAATGGATGAACGGTATCCGCTAAAAATAGTTTAGTTACATACAAAACCCCCGGTATAAACCGGGGGTTTTGTATTTGAGTACCCAGGCGGTACCACGTGCCGCGAGTACGTAAGGAGGCTCGCAACAACGAAATGTGCGAAATTAGGAAAAAATTATGTTAAAATAGAAGTGCAGTAAAAAAACAATTTGATCTGTTTTTGGAACCGTATGAAGAATACGGACGGTACCTGTGAAGGTTCGTTATCCCTCCAAAAACAGCCGATATAATAAGCATAACACAAAGGGAATTGCAAACCTGGCGTGTTGTGCTGAATGTTTGCCACCTTTAGGTGGCAAACTACGGCTGTTTGTGGTTTAGGACTAGGGATAACGACTTAAACTATGAATTGCCGTCATTTATTTCATACTTTCCGGCAGTGCAAATTGAAACTTATGCTTAGGAGAAAAAGTATGAAAAAAAGAAATAAAACCGGGTTCACCTTAATAGAACTCTTAGTCGTAGTTCTTATCATTGGTATTTTGGCGGCGGTGGCACTGCCGCAATACCAAAAAGCCGTCCTCAAAAGCCGTTTTACGCAATGGGTTAGTTATGTGGATAGCATAGATAAGGCCTTAGAGGTGTGGCTGCTCACCAACGGGATGCCGGACCATACTGTTTATTTTACGGGGGAAGAGCCCGAGGGCACGCTGGATGTGGACATGCCTTGTACCAACGTGGACAGAAATCATTGTTACACAGACATAGGACGTTTTGTAGTCGGTTGTGGAGGCGATAATTGTTGGATTGATATGGGGAACACTTATGATGGTTATAACGGGCCTTTCCCATCAGGGTCGTCTATTTGGACTTCCAAATATACAGACGGAAGTTTTAATGGAGAACGGGCTCTCATCAAAGTACCCACGGACCCGGCGTTTCGTAAAATCGTATGTGAATGGGGTGCCACGCATTGGGGTAAAAACCGGATGAACGAAGAAGTAATTACCAGTTGCACAGAAGTAGGCATCTAAGCAAACTGCCCCCCGTTATAAGCGGGGGGCGGTTTTCAATAGAGCGTTGTTTATTTCTCTTCGTCTTTTTTAAATCTAGCCACCACTTCGTCTTTGCGGCGGTTAAATTCTTTGGCTACTTTGTCCTTGCCTTCGTTGAATTTGTCGCGGGCATCTTCAAAGTGGCCTTTTACTTTTTCTTTTAAGTCTTGCGCGTGTTCCAACATATATTCTTTGTTATCTTCATACGTATCGTTGGCCCAGCGTTTAAGGCGTTTGCGGGTGGTTTCCCCTTTGTTAGGTGCGTATAACAACCCCACGGCGGCCCCTACTACGGCCCCCAATAAAAAAGCGGCTAAACCCGCGCCGGCGGCTTTGCATCTGTCACACATAGTTTCCTCCTATTTTGCTAAATTTCTATATATATTTTACAATATAAGTATAAGTGGTAAAGTGTTTTTTTGCCAGTCAATTTTTAATTAGAGAGGTTTTTTATGCCTAATCCAGCCGCGCCGCGTAATAACGGCCACCAAGAAGCGCCCGACGTGCGCAAACATACCTTTGACGAAGTCGCCCATATTTTTACCGACGAAGAAGCCCAAGCCGAGGCCAACCGCTGTTTGCATTGTAAAAATGCCCGCTGTCAGGCCAACTGCCCCGTGGGCGTGCAAATCCCCGATTTTATTGCCTTTGTAAAAGACGGTAAAATTGGCGAGGCCGTGAGCAAAATTATGGAAACCAGCTTACTGCCGGCTATTTGCGGCCGCGTCTGCCCGCAAGAAAAACACTGCGAGGGCAACTGCATTTTGCGCGAAAAATTCGGCTCGGTCAACATTGGCATGTTGGAGCGTTACACCGCCGATACCGCCCGCAAAAAAGGGCTTTTAAAAACCCCGCAAACCGCGCCTAAAACGGGCAAAAGAGTGGTGTGTATCGGCTCGGGCCCGTCCTCTATTGCGGCGGCGGCCGAACTGGCGCGCGCCGGGCATGAAGTAACGGTTTTTGAGGCCTTGCACGCTTTTGGCGGGGTACTGCGCTATGGGATTCCGTCGTTTCGCTTACCGCGTGAAGTAATTGACCACGAGATTGAAACCGTCAAATCCATGGGGGTCAAATTTGTGCCGGATGTACTGGTAGGGGCCACCCAAACGGTGCAAGAATTATTAAAAGAATTTGACGCCGTGTATGTAGGCAGCGGCGCCGGCCTGCCCACCATGACCGGGATTCCCGGCGAAAACGCCGTAGGCGTGTATAGTGCCAACGAATTTTTAACCCGCATTAACCTCATGCAAGCCTACAAATTCCCGGCTACTGATACGCCTATTAAAATTGGCAAACACGTCATTGTGCTAGGTGCCGGAAACAGCGCCATGGACGCGGCGCGCTGTGCCATGCGCTTAGGGCCGGACAGCGTAACCATTGCCTACCGCCGTAGCGCGGCTGAAATGCCTGCCCGCGCGGCCGAGGTGGAACACGCCAAAGAAGAAGGCATCCAATTTGAATTTTTACTCACCCCCAAAGAGGTGCTTACGGATGAAACCGGGCGCGTGAGCGGGCTGAAATTTACCCGCAACGAATTGGGTGAGCCGGATGCCAAAGGCCGCCGCCGTCCTGTAGAAATCCCGGGCAGTGAATTTGTTATGCCTGCCGACACGATTATTGTGGCCATTGGTCAGCGTCCTAACCCGATTATCGCCAAAACTACGCCCCAACTTAAAACGACCGAGCGTGGTGTGTTGGAAATGGACGCAGATGGTAAAACCTCTCTGCCGGGCGTATATGCCGGGGGGGATATTATCCGCGGCGGCGCCACGGTACTGCTAGCCATGAAAGACGGGATTGAAGCCGCCCACCGCATTAACGCTTATTTAGAGGGGAAATAATATGCAAGAAAATACCATTTTAGAAAAAGTACAACTAAACGACGTCGTCGTCAAATTTGTCATTTATAAGCCGCTTATTGCCCAATCGGCGCGTGCCGGGCAATTTGTCATTTTGCGCGGGCGCGAAGGTGGCGAACGGGTGCCGGTAACCTTGGTGGATTGGGACGCACAAAAAGGCACCATTACGGTCATTATCCAAGCCATTGGCAAATCCACTACCCTGTTTAATAATTTGCAACAAGGGGAGCGGTTTTTAAACGTAGCCGGCCCGCTAGGCACGCCCGTGGAAATTAAAAAATACGGCACCGTAGCTGTGATAGGCGGCGGCGTAGGGATTGCCGAAGTGTACCCCATTGCCCGCGCGTTTAAAGAGGCCGGCAATAAAGTGATTGCCGTATTGGGCGCGCGCAACAAAGACTTACTGATTTTGGAGCCCGAAATGAAAGCCCTGTGCGACCAAACCGTTTCCACGACGGATGACGGCTCCTACGGGATGAAAGGCATGGTCACAGATGCTATCCAAGGACTATATGATAACGGCGAAAAAATTAACGCCGGGTTTATTATTGGGCCGATCCCCATGATGAAATTTACTTCGCGCCTGATGGATAAACTGGGCATGGAGCCCCACGCCAGTTTAAACCCCATTATGTTAGACGGCACGGGGATGTGCGGCTGTTGCCGGGTTACGGTGGAGGGGAAAGTAAAATTTGCGTGTGTGGACGGGCCGATGTTTCCGTCCAAAACCATTGACTTTGACGAGCTCATCCGCCGCACCAGTGAGTACAAACCGCTGGAGCAACAAAGCCTGGAAAATTACCGCAAAGACCACGTGTGTAAGTGCGGGCTACACTAGCTTATCTACTTAAAAAAGCCTCGGTTTATGCCGGGGCTTTTTGCTGTGTAATCGGTCCTATTCGGTGGCTGCGTTGGGGTCAAACTCCGCCCCATATTGCGGCAACGCTGACGTAGGCTGTGCCTGGTAATATTCCGGGTGCTTGGTTTGATGATCCTGTTGCATTTGGAGCATAAGTTGTTGGAAAGCCCCGTCCCGTTTGAGTTGAGCCGCCATCGCTTGTTGAACCTGCACTTCGGTCGGTTTGGAGAGGTCAATTTTAAGCAAGTCTTGCGCGTAGTTTTTATAGAGTACGCGGATTTGTTTTTCCACCTTAGGGGTAAAAAAGTCTGGCGTTTGGGCATACTTTTGGCGGGCCTCTTTAATGAGGGCTTCCGCTTCCGCTAATACATCCTGATACGTGGTCACTTGCGTAAGCACCGGTTGCAACGCCTGGTTGAATTTATTTTTAGCGGTTTCCACTTGTGCGTCTGTGCGGGCCGCAATCACTTGGTCCGCGTATGTTTCATACGCCTTGTTCACTTTTTTAGTAGCCCCCGGTACCGCGGCAAACCCAAGCGGATATTGTGCCAAAAGTTGTTGCTCAGCTTGTGCTAAGTCCTGGCGCAATTGTTTGATACTGGCTTTATTTTGCGCTTCCACTTTTTTGTTTTGCTCTACAATGCTGTGGGTACGCCGTAAAATTGCGCGGTTTAAGTCCGTCTTGCGGGCTTGGTTTTCCAGCATAGCTTTGGAGGCGTCATCTACAAATTCCATGCCTAGGGCCCGGCGGGTCGCCAAAATCGGGGCCACCACCAGGGTACCCTCCTTTTCCTCTGGTTGGGCGGCTAATACGTCGTTATAAGCCGTCATTTCCCGTTTATCGGTCATGTCAGCACCGATTTCTTTAAGTAGCAGTTCATCCATTTTGGCCTGGTGCTCGGAGAACGTATCCCCATACTTGTCCATTTCCTTACGGTAGTCTTTTTCGGCCTGGTCGTTGATCCACGCTCTAAAGGGCGGATAGACTAAATTATCCGCGCCAATCCACGCGCCAAAGAAAGCCGTGGTGCTGGCAAAGCGGTTGCGCCACATGAGTTGCGGCACCAGTTGGGCCCCCAATACCGGGTTGGTCCGTACCGATTGCCAGAACGTTTTAGAGGGCACATAATCGGGCAAGAAAGTTTTAGCCACAGTGGACTTCCAGTTTAGCGGCTTCATATACGCATTAAACATTTGGTTATACACATTGCCGCTAGCCAGGTCGGCCCCGCTGGTGTAGAAACCGGGTAATACTTCCGAAATATTGGCTATGCCGTCCTGCCGCAAAGCTACCTGATTGGCAGCCCCACGCCATGTAAATTGTAAGGGTGTTCGGGGGGCTACATACACGGGCATCAGGTCCGAGGTTCCACCCACACCGGCTTTGCCCCACATTTGCCCTTCTGCCAGTTCACCCCATTTGGCAGGAGCGCCCCACTGGGTTACGTTCCACCAACGCGTTGTTTCGCTGATTTTACCCGTTTCTTGAGCTGTTTTTTCTAGCGGTACCCACAAGTCCATTTGGTTTTTAAAGGCACTTTGCAGTCCGCCAAGCGTCCAGCGTTCCTGCTGGGCTTGGGCCAAATTGAGCATACTCCGCCAATAAGGTTGGCTTTCAAAATACATACGCGAACCATCCGCCAGTTGCAGTTGGCGTGTCATTTGGGCCACTTCTTGTAAATTATGTAGGCCATCAATCGGGGCCCCCAAACGCATTTCCCCTACCGTAGCTTGTAAGCCGGGTTCCATACGGGTTACGCGGTAGCCCACCACGGCGTCGCCGGGCTTCATACCCAGCCAGCGTTTCGGGTTCCAATGAGAATATTTTCCTTCCAATTGATAAGTGTGGTTAATGGGTTTGCTTACAGTAACCGCGGGGATTTCATGTTCCACCGTTTGGGCTACCCCATTTTCTACCACTATCTGTTTTTCCACGCGCGCAGGCGTTTTTTCCACCACCGCTTCTACAATATAGCCTTGTTGTTTTTTATTCTTATATATCCAGTTAGCATACTTGGCCCCTTCCTGGATTTTGGCATTAAAAGCCGCTACTTTTTCGCCCCGGGCTGCTGTGGTAAAGGCTTTGCCGGCTTTGGGTAACGCCACCACCGCCCCACGCGTTAAGCGAAAGGCAGTCCCTAAGAGGGAGAAAAGTTCCCCGCCATACACCCAGAAAAGCACTTCTGCGCTAAAGTAGAGGAACGCCGCCGTTTGCTCATTACTCTTTTTGAGTTTGTTCAGGTTGCCGTGGGTCGTAATGTTGCATTGGGTCTGCGGATAATTAGCGCGTACATGTTGGCTGGCCGGTTTGTCAGCGTCTTCAAAAAACGGGGTGCGGATATCGTAAAAACCGTCATACATATCCCCCAATTTATCTGCCAAGGCGGCCATTTCGTCGGAAGAAAGGCCATAATCTTTCATTTTATAAGAATTGGTGGAAACTAACGGGCAGTACAAATTAGCCACACGCTGAGCAAACACGCGGCGCAAATTTTCATCCGGCAGGTTAAAATTGAGCGGTGCAAAGACAGCCGCCAGGGGGGAGTTATTTTGAGGGCGGTTAAATGCGTCCTGGTTAAACGGACGATACAGCAAACTGGCTGCCTCCAACGCAAATACCTGTGTAGGTAACGAGTATTTTTGCGGGTCCGAAAATTCCTGGAGCAAATTTAACACCTGTTTGGTTTTGGCGGCCCCCATGGTGCTGTAGCGTGTATTTTCAAACACGGTTACAAAAATAGCATTGATGATAGGGGCATAGTCTTGCTTAAAATCGGTTTTCTTGGGTCCTGGGTCCACGGCCGCCACAATTTGTTTTAAGTAAGCCGGGTTATATTCTAATGCGTAAGCGGTGGCATATTCAGCCCGCATTTGCGCTTGCTGGAAAGCACTGGAACCCTGTTCAGGTTCTTCGTTGATAATCCGTTTAAATTCGCTGATAAATTGCCCCATAAACGAAGCTATGTTACCATGATTTTGTACTGCTTTAGCGGCATTTTGACGCACTTGGGCTTGAGCCTGTGTATTGGGCCGCGGCTGATTGGGTAGAGGGGTAACTTCTTGATGACGGGTAATCGTCCCCGGTATATTTGCCATTTTTTTTGCTAACATTTCTTTTTGGTATTCATCCGCCGGGTCCGGCAGTTGTTTAGCTTGGTAAAATTGATGAATTTTCAGTAACGCCATACGCAAACTAGCCACCGCCATGGTTTTTTGCGTGGAAGTAGGCCCATTAAGGGCCAAGCGGGCCGCCGAAACAGGTTGCTTGCTTTTGTTAGCCGTATAAGAGGGGGCTTCAAACCCTAATAAGGCCATACGGTATAACAAACGGGCCTGCATTTGTACCAGCTGGGCCTGAAACTCGTTCTGGTCATACAAGGAAGAATCCAACTGCATTGCCTCGCTAACCGTATTGCCAATTACTTCTGCCGCGTAGGCAATGGTTAATAAATCCTGGGAGGCCGGGTCCATGGGGTCGGCATACTCAATCAGCTCTTCAAACGTTACTTTATTGGCGGCTACTTGTTTTAAGAATAAATCGGCCGCTTTGGCGGATTGATTCATGGTGCGTGGCACTACAATGTGAGGGGCCACATATAAGCTGTTGGGTTTTTGGATAAAGGCATCTCGTGCGGCAAGGTCCCAATTCTGCGCTCTATCGCGCGCTTCTTTTTGGGCTGCTTGGTCTGCCTGGGCAAAGCGGGCGTTATGTTGTTGGCGTGCTTCTTGGTCGGCGCGCGCAAATTGGGCGGCAGGTGTGTTTGCTTCTTGTGCTTTTTTTACTTGTGCAGAAACGCGTTTGTCTAACGCGCCCGGTTTGGCGTTGGAACGGCGCGTAGTTTGTCCCCACCCGGTAGTGGGGGTTAAGCAGTTAAATAAAAATACAAAGGCCATTACACGGCAAAAAAACGATTTCATATTCTTTCTCCTTTCCTCTATATTAAAGTATAGGCGGCATTTGTACTGTTTTCAAGGGCCGCTTGGGCCTACCCAACCAGGGACCAAAAGACCTAAGCGTCTTTTTCAGCTCGGGTGACCAGCGCTTCCACCAGTTTGTGGCGGCGGAATTTGCGGGTTTCTAATAAAAGGCCGTCGGCTGAAAATTTTTCGTTTTTAGTGGGGTTGTGCCCTAATTTTTGCTCTACCCATTGGGCCAGGGTGGTATTGGGCATTAGCGTAGGGGGAGGGGGTACCTGCAAAACGGCAAAAATGTCGGTCATTTTAGCCGCGGCGCTCGCCAGGACGGATTGCCCGAATGGGCGGATATAAGCGGACGCAAAATCATACTCATCTTCAATTTCGCCCACCAATTCTTCAAAAATATCTTCCAGGGTTAAAATGCCGGTAATTTTTTCGCCGTCTGTTACCAAACAAATATGTTGCTTGGTCTTCATGAGTTGTTGCAACGCGGTAGAAATGAGGGTGTCCTCACTTAGTTTAATAATAGGGCGCATGATAGAGCGCGTGGAGGTATGGGCACTGCCGGCGGTTTTGGTGGAAGAAAAAATATCTTTAAAGTTTAGGTAGCCAATAATACTTTGCGGGTCCTGCGGGTTTTGCAACACCGGGAAACGGGTATGCATATCCAGGTGCGCTTTAAGGAAGGTATCGGCAATAGAGTCGTCCGCATGTAAAAAATACACTTGCGCAAGGGGTACTTGAATTTCGGCAATAGTACGCACGCAAAATTGCGCACTGGCCAGTACTATTTTTTCTTCCGCTTGCGTGAATAAGCGCGAGGAAGACGCAATCGCGGCCGCGGTGCGCAAATCGGTCAACGCGGCTTTTTTAGCGGTTTTGGGGTCCTCGGTTTTGGCGGGTGCATTTTGGGTGCAAAAACGCACCAAGTGCTCAATCACTGCTACCACCGGGCGCAAAAACGCATAGGCCACCCGCATCACGGGGGATAATTTAAGCACCACCCACTCTTTATTTTTAATGGCGTACGTTTTGGGGATGAGTTCGGAAAATACAATGGTTACAAAGCTAAGCGGCAGTACCACACATAAAATGGAAACCGCATGTGCCAGTGCCCCCGTAATGCCCATTTGTTCCAGTAAGGGTTTGAGGGCGTCATCCGCCCCGGCGCCGCCCATAGCGGCGGCCACCGCGCCTACCAGGGTAATGCCAATTTGCACCACTGCCAAACTGCCTTCCAGGTGGTCTTTCATAAACAGGGCGGCTTGCGCGCCGGAAAGATTTTCCTGGAATAAAACGGCAATTTTGGTACGTGAAATAGACGCCAAGGCCATTTCGTACGCGGCCAGTAGGGCGTTTATTACAAGCATGAGCAGGATGATAAAAAGTGTCATCCCTTATATGGTAGCAATTTTTGCTATCACGCAACTATGAAAATCCAACTAGTTGCCCGGAAAGGACAGGGCGGATAAGACTGTATGTCTTACCCGCCCTGCCTTAAAATGCAACATTACAAGGACCGTTACTTCTTTTTCTGGCCCGTTCTGTCCTTTCTATCGGTATAGTGCGTATGTAACAGCTGGTGCGCTTTTTTGCCGCCGATCTTGTCAAAAATGCGCCCATATAACGCCATCACCCCGCTGTTATCCTGGGACTTATACGCCAGTTCTGTGTCTTCCTGGTACAAGCCCTCGGCGCGGCGTTTGCGCGGGGCCCAACCGTCAAACTGCGGCTGACCCGCCCCCGCCACACAACCGCCTTGGCAGGACATTACTTCAATAAAGTCGTACTTGTTTTTGCCGGCTTTAATGTCGTCTAGCAGTTTGCGGGCATTTTTTAAGCCGCTTACTACCGCTACGCGGATTTGCTTATCGCCAATGTGTACGGTTTTTTCCTTAAACACACTGCTCTCACGCAGACTGGTAAATTTTACACTGCGGGCGTTTTGCGGGTCCAATTCGGCCAGTGCAAAGCGTAGCGCGGCTTCCATTACCCCGCCGGACGCCCCAAAGATGACCCCGGCACCCGTTTTGGTACCAAACGGCATATCAAACCATTCGTTTTCCAGGTTGACAAAGTCAATGCCGGCCTCTTTAATCATACGCGCCAGGCCCACGGTGGTAACCACGTAGTCCGTATCGGGGTTGCCGTTGACGGAAAACTCTTCGCGTGTGGCTTCATACTTTTTGGCCGAGCACGGCATAACCGCTACTACCACCAAATCTTCGCGCTTGCCGCCTTTTTGTTCAAAGTCCGCCTTGATAACAGGCCCCATCATTTGCATGGGGGAGCGGGCGGTGGACAAGTTGGGCAAGAACTCGGGCGCGTATTTTTCCACATAGTTGACCCACGCCGGGCAACAGCTAGTGAGTTGCGGCAAATTAACGCCTTTGGTAAAGCGCTCAATAAATTCAGTGGCCTCTTCTACAATGGTTAAATCGGCCGAGAACGCCGTATCATACACATAGTCAAAACCCAGCATACGTAGCGCGGCGGCAATTTTGCCGTCCACGTTTTGGCCTTGCGGCAAGCCGAAAATTTCACCTAGTCCCACGCGCACAGCCGGGGCAATATGCACGGCTACTTTTTTCTTGGGATTATTGATTGCTTCAAATACTTTTTCAATCTCTTGCGAGTTGGGCATCAAGGCTCCCGTCGGGCACACGCGCGCGCACTGGCCGCAAGACACACATTCGTGGCTTTGGCCGAGCTCTTTGTTAAACGCGGTGGCAATTTTGGAGCGGAACCCGCGGAAGGCAAAGTCAATCGCGCCAATGCCTTGTACCTCGTTACAAATACGTACACAGTTGCCGCACAAAATACATTTGCTGTGGTCGCGCACTAAGGCGGCGGAGGTAGCGTCTTTGTGGGAATCGATTTTTTTGGATTTAAAGCGGATTTCCGTTACGTCCATATCCTTTGCCAGTTTCTGCAGTTTGCAGTTGCCGGATTTGGAACACAGTGTGCAGTTGTGGTTACCGGAGGACAGTAACAATTCCAAGTTAATGCGGCGCAAGTGGCGGATTTCGTCGCTATTTACGCGCACTTTCATACCGTCTTTGGGTTGCACCGTGCACGAGGCCACAATCCCCATGCCCTCTACTTCCACTAAGCACAACCGGCATGCGCCGTAAATAGCTAGTTCCGGGTGGTAGCAGAAAGTTACAATGTTAAAATTCGCCTTGCGGATGAGTTCTAATAAATTGCGTTCCCCTTCTATGGGGACCCGTTTGCCTTCAATGGTTACAAATTGTTCTTTTTCCATAAATTCTCCTACGCTTGTACGCTGACCGCCCCAAATTTGCAGGTATTTTTGCAGCTGCCGCATTTGATACATTTTTTGGGGTCAATTTGGTGGGGTTTGCCCACGTTGCCGCTAATAGCTTGCACGGGGCAAGCGCGTTTGCACATGCCACAGCCTTTGCATTTGGCGGGGTCAATTTCATAGCGGGCGAGAGCTTTGCACACCCCGGCGGGGCAGCGTTTATCTACCACGTGGGCGATATACTCGTCGCGGAAATATTTTAAGGTAGAAAGTACCGGGTTGGGGGCCGTTTTACCCAGCGCACATAAGGACGCTTTTTGCACGGCTTTAGCCAGGTCTTCCAAGTTTTCCAAGGTTTTTAACGTGCCGCGGCCTTCTACAATGTCGTTAAGCATGGTAAGCATTTGCTCGGTCCCTTCGCGGCAGGGCACACATTTTCCGCACGATTCGCGTTGCGTAAATTCCAAGAAGAACCGCGCTACGTTGACCATACAGGTTTTTTGGTTCATGACCACCAGCCCGCCGGAGCCCACCATGGCACCGGCCGCTTTTAACGAGTCATAATCCAGGGGAACGTCCAAATGTTCTTTGGTTAAGCACCCGCCCGAAGGCCCGCCGATTTGCGCGGCCTTAAAGGCATCTTTATTCACAGTGCCGTCATCTTCGGTCGTACCGCCGGCTACGTCGTTAATTACTTGGCGCAAGGTGGTACCCATGGGCACTTCCACTAGCCCGGTGTTGGCAATGTGCCCGGTTACGGCAAACGTCTTAGTGCCCGGGCTGGAAAGCGTGCCGATTTTCTTAAACGCTGCGGCTCCCATTTCAAACACTTTGGCTACGGTAGCTAAGGTTTCCACGTTGTTAATAACGGTGGGTTTGCCAAAGAGTCCGCTATGGCTGGGGAACGGCGGCTTTACGCGCGGCATGCCGCGTTTGCCCTCTACAGAGGCGATTAAAGCGGTTTCTTCGCCGCATACAAACGCGCCCGCCCCCTCCATGACGTTAATTTTAAAGTTGAGGCCCGACCCAAAAATGTTTTTGCCCAAGAGCCCTTTTTCTTCGGCCTGTTCAATGGCTTTGCGGATACGTTTAATGGCTAGCGGATATTCCATACGCACATATACATAGCCCTCATCCGCGCCAATGGCGCGCGCGGCAATCATCATCCCTTCCAAAACGGCGTTGGGGTTGCCCTCCATGACCGAGCGGTCCATAAATGCGCCCGGGTCGCCCTCGTCTGCGTTACAAATGACGTATTTTTTCTCGCCGGGTTCAATGCGGGTAAATTCCCATTTTTTCCCGGTAGGAAATCCGGCCCCGCCGCGTCCGCGCAGGCCCGACTGCGTCATTTCTTTGCATACTTCTTCGGGCGTCATTTGCGTGTAGACGCGTTTGGCCTGGGCGTAACCGCCGTGGGCGATATATTCGTTAATATCTTCGGGGTTGATGCGTCCGCAATCGTGCAACAAAATGCGCTCTTGCTTGGCATAAAAGGGGATGTCTTCAATGGTTTTGGCTTTTTTGCCGTTGGCCGGGTTGTGGTATAAAAGGCGGTCAATCACTTCGCCTTTTAAGACAGTTTTTTCCACAATTTCGGCTACGTCTTCGGGTTTTACTTTGGTATAGAAAATGTCTCCCACGCTTACTAAGGGGCCCATGGCGCAAAAACCGCGGCAGCCGCTTAAACTGAGATAATTTTCGTGGCAGTCTTTGGTAATTTGCAGGCAAAAACCTACTTTGCGTTTTTCCATTTCTTTTTGGAAAGCTTCATATACTTTTAAGGAGCCGCCGGCAATACAGCCGGTCCCGCCGCAAATCACTACGCGCCCGGTAATTTTTTTGTAGGCGGTGTTATAGTCTTTGGCAATTTGTTCAATTTCTTGTTTAGGCATGGGCGGCCTCCTGTTTGCGTACGTCGTCAATAATTTGGGCGGCTTTATCCGCGGTAATTTGACCGTGGACGGTTTCGTCCATCACCATCACCGGGGCTAACCCGCACGCACCCAAGCAAGAAACACATTCTAAGGTGAACAGACCGTCGTCGGTGGTATCCTGCCCGGGTTTTAATTTAAGCACTTCGCGCACCATATTGATAACGGTGGCCGAGCCTTTTACGTGGCAAGCCGTGCCGTTGCATACACGCACAATATGTTTGCCTTTAGGGGTGATAGCAAAGTGGGCAAAAAAAGTCGCCACACCAAATACACGGGCGGGCGAGATTTCAAGCTCGTTAGCGACGTAGCGCATAATATCCTCGGGTAGAAATCCGTAAGCATCTTGCACTTTTTGCAAAATGGGAATAAGTTTAGCAGAGTCCTTGCCAAATTCTTTTAAAATTTTGGCAGCAGGGGCGAAACGGTCTGACATACATTCTCCTATAATTGATATGCAAAACAACGTAGAAATACTAAGCCAAGTACTTCACTTCCCATTATAACAAAAACAAGGGAGTAAAGGGCAAGCCGTCAAAAATAAGTATATATTCAAAGCGTTTAACTATTTTTGTGAGCGGCGTAAATATACTTGGGCTGCTTGAGTAATGCGTAAAACAAAGGGAGTTTTACTGTAGTATTGGTCATCTAAAGAAACTAACCCGTCAAACCCGGCTTGGGCCAGCCGGCGTGCGTATGTTTCCGTTTCCGTATAAGAGGTAAGGGCAATGATGGCCCCTTGGTAGCCTCTTTCGCGCAAGCGCGAGGCTATATAGTAACCGTTGCTTTCCCCCAGTTGGATATCCGTAAAAATGATATCAGGCATGTGTGTGGGGTGTTGCATCCATAGTAAAAACTGAGTGGCGTCCCCGTGCGTATGCAGCGTAGCACTGGGGAAAAGTACGCCAATATCCGCCAGATGTTCAAAGTGCTCCAACAGGCTCGCGTCGTCATTAACAATTACAATATGTTTGCCGTCTAAATCTACCCAGGGTTCCGGCAAAGCTTCCTGGGGATAGAGGAAAAAAGAATTTGTTTCAAACGGCGTTGCGTAGGGTTTGGTGAAGGTGGGTAATGTGGCCACCAAAAAAGGATCTACCATGGCTACCCCATAGCGTAGGTACGCCAATGCATATTCCAGGGGTGCATTTTGGGTGGTATTGAGATAGAGAGATAATAATTGGTTGTACAACGGGACCATTTTGCTTAGCCAATGGCGCTTTTCATCTACAGAAACTTCCCGCGATTCCAACGCTATGGATTGGTAATACAAAAGAGGGTTGATTTCTTTTTTTAATTGCTCAAAATCCGCCAAGGTTTGCTCGTAGCGGTTGAGCCAATCTTTTCGTTGGGTAGGGGACAATACAATATCTTCTTTAAAAGCCGGGCGGGCGGAAACAGCCGGTGTAGGCGTAAAAATAAGGTCCTGGATGGCATGGGGACTGCGCACGTTAGTAATATGGGTGCGTGCCAGGGAACGTTGCAAATTTTGCTGGATTTTACTAGGCAGTGCGCTGTTGCGTAGCAGTTGCACGAAACCCTTTTTAGGTTGTGCGGTACACACCAAAGGCAAAAATAAAAAACATAGGAAGGCCCACTTTTTCATACCTATAGTGTAGCAAGCGGGCAAGCGGTTTCGCCAGGGTCTTAAGGCCTAAAAGCACCTGGGCCTTTTTATTTTTTAAGTGCTAAAATAGCTTGCAAAACGGGGTCCAAGGTGCTTAGGTGCAACCCTTCCACGCCGCCCCGGTCCGCCGCGGCCGCAATAGCGGGGTCAAGCGGTAAGCGCGCGGTGGTGCCAATTCCAAATTTTTGGGCGATTTCTTGCACGTGGCTTTTGCCAAAAATATCGTGCTGTTTGCCGCAATCCGGGCAGGTAAAATAGCTCATGTTTTCCACCAGGGCCGTTAGGGGCAAGTGCATGGTGCGGGCCATATTGACGGCTTTTTCCACAATCATCCCCACCAGTTCTTGCGGCGTGGTAACAAACACAATGCCGTCCACGGGCAAACTTTGAAAAACGGTCAGGGTAGTGTCCCCGGTACCGGGCGGCATATCTACAAATAAAACATCTACGTTATCCCATACTACCTCGGTCCAAAATTGGGTGACCGTGCCGGTAATCAGCGGGCCGCGCCAAAGGACCGGGTCCGTTTCATTTTCTAAGAGTAAATTTAAAGACATCAGTTGCACACCCGAAGGACTTAAAACGGGATATACGCCGCTTTGGTCGCCCTGGGCGCGTTCGTGCACGCCAAACATTTTAGGGATAGACGGGCCTGTAATATCCGCGTCCAATACCCCGGCTTGCAATCCCGCTTTTTGCGTGGCCGCGGCTAACAGTGCCGTTACCATGGATTTACCTACGCCGCCCTTGCCGCTACAAACGGCAATTACTTTTTGCACACGGGCGTGCGGGTTTAATTTGGCAAGCAGACTTTGCGGGGTTTGGCGTTCGCCGCAGTTTTGCGCGCAGGAACTGCAATCATGGGTACATTGGGTCATATATATTCCTTAAACGGAGTGTGTAGCGGTTATTAAAAAAATCCGGCGGTTATAACACCGCCGGAGAAAGTGACTGGGGTGGATGACGAGATTTGAACCCGCGACCTCCGGTTCCACAGACCGGCGCTCTAACCAGCTGAGCTACATCCACCATAAAATCGGTGATAAGTGTTCCGGTCACTTTTAACTTTTAGCATTTTCTATTTTATCAAATTATGTTTGTATGTGCAACGCTTTGGCCGGTTGGAACGGGGGTATTTAGGGTGTTGGGTGCTAACAGACTTAGGGCATTATCTACCCTTTTCCAGTCAAATATATTCACATCTTGCGGGTCCGTTTCTATAATATGTGCCAGCGGATTGTCCGGTGCGTTATATACGGAGAGTGTGTTATAAAATACCAAAGTTGGCTTCTTAAACCCTGCTGCAATATGCACGGCTGATGTATCGGGCGTGATTACTACTTGGCAACGGCGCACCCACTCAAATAGTTCAAACACGCTTTGGGTTGGCTTGAGAAAAACGTGTGGCATATTTTTAAAAATAGGTTGCCAATAAGCATACATATCCGGGACGCACGGAACTACAATCGGGCAATGCCAGGCCAGCAAGCGTTGGTGAAGTTCTTTTAAGGTAGTTGGATTGAAGCGACGTTGAACTACAGAACCGGACGGATTTAATACGATAAAATGTTGAAAATTATGTTCGGTTAAAAAGCTGGAAATGATTGCCTGTTCAGTGGGGGTAGTGGGCAAATCGTACGTTTTGTCGGGGTTGGAAATACCTAATAGTTTTAAGATAGCTTGCTCATGAACACTGCCATGGGCCCCGGGGGCACCAAAGGGCTTAACGGGGCTTGTAAAACAGTCTAGCACCCGGTCCCCGCCTGCCAGCCACTTAAATAAGCGCCAATTATAAAAATCTTTGTTGGAACTATCCAATACCAAATCAAAATGTTCTTTGCGCAGTTGTAGGCCCGTCCAAATCAGCGAAGGCCACCGTTGGTGGGGGCGAATACGTGTTTTAACAGGCAGTTTAATAATTTTATCAATGTAGGGGATTCGTTTTAAAAATTCATAACCCGCCCCGTAACAAGCTACGGAAATTTTAATACGGGGATTGGCTTGCTTGATTCCCCGGTAACAACACGAAGAAATAATAGCATCCCCTAAGGAACCTTCCCCGCGGCAGACCAGGATATTTTGCAGCGTGTTAATGGCAGGAATTTGTTTCATGGCGTAACTTAATTGTTAAAAATCCGGGGAGTCCCAATTGCGTCGCAATGCCGGCCAGGCATAGCACATATACGCCCCTAATAGAAAAGCCGCCAGCGCAATAAAAAGGCCCAAAATAGGTAGCATGGTTACCAGGGCCTGGGTTACTTTGACAATGTGTTTTTCCGGGACCACCGCAATTAAGTACCAATCATTTACGTGAAGCGGTTGGTAGCTAATATACAACGTACCTTGTTTGGCCGATTTATACTTTACAATACCGCTTTTGCGGTGTTTAAAATCTTGCAGTACCTGGTGGCGCAGCTGGTGGTCTGGATCGTCGGGCATATCAAAAATATTATACAGCCCGCTAACGGCGTTTTTGTGGAAGGATTCCACTACTTTGTCCCCATTGCTATCTACCAGTAGCGAGTACCCGGCCCCGTCAAAAGACTGCATGCTTAGCATTTTGCCAAAATCGGCCGTAGAGCGGGTGGCCAACAAAACGCCCAACGTGTTGTCGCCACGCAGGATTGGTGCGGCTTCCACCAAAATATTTTCCCCATCCAGTAGGTCTGGCACCCGTTTGGAAATGTTGGGGGTCCCTTGCAACGCTCGTTGAAAATGTGGTTCTTGGGAAATATCTAAAAACTGGCCGTTATCCAGTTGCGCAGTGCCGCCAATAGTAGCAAATTCCATGTTTTTAAAATGGTTGTGGTTGCGCTCTGCTTTCAGGAGTGGGTACATACTGTCTTCTGTGTTATCCGAGGAGTGTGCAATTGCAATCGCAATAGAAGAGAGAAGGTCTAAATCTTCGGCCACTTGCATTTCAATATGTTTAGCGTCTTGTGCGGCAAATTCTTTTAAAGCCAGTAATGTTTCTTTAGATAGTGCGCCCGTAAGTTGGTTTAAATAAAGGGCAATGCCGGTAGAAATTAAAGCCGTACATGTAAGAATAACGGCGGCACATTGTACAAACGAAAAGTTTTTCTTCATAGGTTCCTCACTTGGTGGGCTTTGAAGTGCGTATTTTACGTAGCACAGCCCGTCTTTTAAAACGTAGTAAATTCTTTTTAAAAAAGTGCGCCAGTCCGCCTTTGCCGGTTTCGCGGTAATCGGTTTTCATGTCCAGTCCGGTTTGCATCATGGTAGCTAGGACGTCGTCATAAGAAATGCGGTGTTCCCCGTCGGAAATTAGCGCGTAGGTGGCACAATCTAAGGCGCGGGCGGCCGCTAAAGCGTTGCGCTCAATACACGGGATTTGCACCAGTCCGTCCACCGGGTCGCACGTCAAACCTAAGTGGTGTTCCAGTCCCATTTCGGCGGCGTAGGCAATACGGCGGTTGTCGCCGCCTTCCAGTTGGCATGCGGCGGCCGAGGCCATAGCGCAGGCCACGCCAATTTCGCCTTGGCACCCTACTTCCGCGCCGGAAATAGAGGCGTTGCTTTTAGCCAAATTGCCAAATAGTCCCGCTGTGGCTAACGCATGGATAAGCGTGATGTCTTCAAATTCGTAAATTTCTTTAATCAGGCGGCACACCGCGGGTATTACCCCGCTGGACCCACAGGTAGGGGCGGTTACTACTTCGCCGCCGGATGCATTTTCTTCGGCGCACGCCAGTGCATAAGCGTACAAATTATTTTTGCGCCGCAGATACGCGGGGGCATGCTCGGCACTGTGTAAATAGCGCCGGGCCTTGCGTTCTAATCCCAACGAGCCCGGTAACACGCCGCGTTTTTCCAGCCCGCGGTTCATGGTGCGCATCATGGTATGCCATACGGTGGTTAAATACTCCCAAATCTGCGGCCCTTCACACTCTTCCACATATTCCCATAGCAGCATGCGGTTTTTAGCGGTGTAAGCTAAAATATCGGCCATGGTTTTGTGCGGATAAATGGACTGGTGATGTTCGGGTAAAAAATGGTCGTCGCGCACTTCACCGCCGCCCACACTATATACTGTTTTCTCCGTCAATAGGTGGCCGGCTTTATCTAACGCTTGTAAGCGTAGCGCGTTAGGGTGTTTGGGTAAAAAGACAGAGGGCTCCCACGCAATGCTAACCGGGCGCGGCTCAAAACCTTCTTTGACGGCATAATCTGTTAAGTGCCCTTTGCCGGTAGCCCCCAAAGAACCGTATAATGTTACTTTAAAACTGGCGGCCTGCGGGTTAGCGGCGGCAAATTGTTCAGCCGCTTTGCGTGGCCCCATGGTGTGGCTACTGGAGGGGCCCATCCCAATTTTATAAAGTTGTGTGAGTGATTCCATATATCTACCCTACCTTAAAATGGTATCATAATTTTACCATGAATATCTTATCTTCTTTTTTAGTGGCGCTGGGCCTGTCTATGGATAACCTGGCCGTAACGGTGTCGGCCGGTTGTAGCCGCAGTACACAGCGTAGCGGCCGTGCCATTTTACAGGTAAGCGTACTGTTTGTGTTAGCGCACTTTATTATGTTTAGCCTGGGGTTTGAAGGGGGCGTATTGGCCCATGCGGGGCGCGCGGTAGGGGCGTGGATCGCGTGCGGCATTTTAGTATTTATCGGGGTGCGTATGATAATAAATGCGCACGCAGAAGAAAACGACTCTTCTATTTTTACTTCTTTCAAAACGCAACTGGCCCTGGCGGTGGCCACCAGTTTAGACGCATTATTTGTGGGGGCCGGGTTAGCCCTGGTGCAAGCTCCGTTTTGGCAAACACAGCTTGCCTTGATGAGTTGTGTGTTTATAACTAGCTTAGGTGGATTTTACCTGGGCCATTATTTAGGCAAACACCTGGGGCCCAAAATGGAAATAGCAGGCGGTTGTGTATTAGTGATACTAGGGGTAAAGGTATTGCTAGAAGGGGTAGGCATTTGGTAGAATGACGGTATCTTAAAGCGAGGTGAAGTTATGGGAATTATTTCCGTACTGATTATTTTAATTTGTATTTGTGTGGACAATATGGTTACAGCCAACATGTCCGCGGTCAATATGACCAAAGAGAACAAAAGTGTGTTCTCGGTAAAAATGGCTCTGTTTTTTACGGCCTTTAACGTGCTGTTTTTTGGACTAGGCTATTTGATTAGCATTATTTTCTTTCGCAACTGGGTATATTTTGCCCACAACTGGGTGGCGTTTGCGTTCTTGCTACTTTTAGGGATTAAGCTGATGTTAGAGTCTATTGAAAAATCGCCCAGTTTCCGGGATGAAGACGCCGGGGGACTACGCAAACTAATTAAAGTATCTTGCTTATTAGGGCTAAACAGCTTTTTAGTGGGCTACGCGTTTGAAACTATGGACCGGGCCTTCTTCCCCGAAGTACTTTTCTTGTTAGTGCTGACGTTTGTATTGAC
The DNA here is from genome assembly GCA_902761975.1 of Candidatus Avelusimicrobium pecoris. Classification (GTDB taxonomy): domain Bacteria; phylum Elusimicrobiota; class Elusimicrobia; order Elusimicrobiales; family Elusimicrobiaceae; genus Avelusimicrobium; species Avelusimicrobium pecoris. Next base: position 21,056 of record CACWMG010000005.1, read on the forward strand.
GCTTTTAGGGAGCCATTTAGGCGGCAAAGAAACCAAAAATTTGCTGAGCAAAAAAATTGAACTGGTAGCCGGGATTGTGCTAATTATTATGGGTATTCGGCTAATTATTATTTAGTTTTACGCAGGCAGAAACAAAAACTCCCCGGGCAATCACCCGGGGAGTTTTTATTATTTAAGTTTATTGTAATCTTCCTCACTTACGGGCTCTAGCCACTCGTTGGAGGTGTTATCGCCGGCTATTTCAAACGCCAGGTGCGAGAACCAGCTATCCTTCGCCGCCCCATGCCAATGTTTTACGTTGGCGGGAATATGTATTACGGTTCCCGGAGTCATTTCCACGGGCTCTTTGCCCCACTCTTGGTAATACCCGCGCCCGCCCACAGCTACCAGCAGTTGCCCGCCGCCTTGGGTGGCATGGTGGACGTGCCAGTTGTTGCGGCACTTGGGCTCAAACGTAACGTTAAAAAAAGTTATTTGCTCGGTAGAAATCGGGGCCAAGTAGCTTTGCCCTACAAAGTATTTTGCATAAGCGTCATTGGGTTTGCCAATGGGGAAGAAAATGGTTTTTTGGTATTTGTCTTTTTCCGTTAACGCGGGTGTTTTATCTGCCCAAACTTCTTTGGCTAAATTGAACGTAGCCCAGGCTTTGGGCCAACCCGCATAAAACGCCGTGTGCGTGATAGCCGCGGCCATTTCCGCTTGGGTAACACCGTTATTTTTAGCGTTTTGCAAATGATATTTTAATGAGGAATCGGTAATTCCCTGGGACATCAGCGCAATCACGGTAATAAGCGAGCGTGTTTTAAGGTCCAAATCGTGGTTGTTCCAGTTCTCGCCAAAAAGCACATCATCATTATAATGGGCAAATTCCGGGGCAAAATTACCCAGCTGGGTTCTGCCGGCAGTTTGTACGATTTTTTTGTTTGTCATGGGTTTAGTCTCCTGAGATTTTTTGGCATACGTAGCGGCCGGTAGCATACAAAGCGCGGCGCCCAGTGCCACGATAAAAGGCGTTTTTTGCATGGGTAAAAACTCCTATTTTAAGTTATTTTACTTATTTATTGTAGCAGTTGGAGTGGACTTTAAGTCAAGCGTTTAGAAAAATTAAAACCCCGCTTACGCGAGGTTTAAATTTTACTGCGCCCACCAAGCGGTGTTCCACCGACGGTGGAGTGACCAAAATAGTTCCCTATTTCTTTATAGTTTACTATCGCTAACTTTGCGAAAATTTGCGTAAGTTTTTGGCAGTTGCCCCGGTTCAACTTTCGGAAGCGCAGAATTAAAGAGGCAATTGTGGTAAACCATGGCAACAAGGGCATTTACTACCTTTGACCTTTCTGTGGACTTCTACTTGCCAAATGTGTCCGCAATTAGAACACTTCCACCATACTTTCTTGCCACTACCCGGCAGAACATCTTTAGGCATTAATGGGCCATTCTTTTCGTAGCACCATTCTTTGGCTATTTCTGGAAATTTGGTCCCGAGGTCATTTACCCCGGTTTTTGGTACTCTTCCGCTACAACAGGGGCATCCAACCCCCTTTTTGCGGTTATTGGGGCTTGCTTGCCATTCGTAACCACATTTGGAGCATAGCCACCAAACTGGTTTAAATTTCCCCGCAGTGACATTGTGAGGAGTTAGATCACCATTTTTTGTAGGATGCCATTCTTTAGCCACATCAGGCATAGTATCTGCTAAAGATCCGACTTTATTTACAACGCCCATTGTAAAAGTTCTTCCTTGGCGTATCTTGGAACATATAGCACAGCCGTATCTACCTTCTCTAGTCATACTGTTAATACTACTCTGCCATTCATGGCCACAATCTGGGCATTTCCACCAAACTCTTTCATTGGAACTAACAGAAAACATATTTGGTTTTAAGTTTCCATTTTTATCATAGTTCCACTTAGCAACGACATCTGGGCGTTCTTTTTCTAGAGAATTTTCTATTGTGCAAAGATATTCTTGTATTTTGTTTTTATCTCTTGAAATATTGATATCTGTTTCATTGGCCGGAGAATTCTTCCCTAAATGAGTGTTTATATCATTCAAAATAGAAGATATGACACTTTCCAACTGCGAAAAATCCGTTCTTTTCACTTTTTTAAGATAATAAACTTTATCCGCTACATTATCCCAAGTTTGTTTAGAAATTTCTTTTACTCTAATCAATATGACATTGTGCTTCCGGCATAAAGCATACTTTTTAAGTTCTCTTTTATGTTCTTCCTCTGTATGATGCCAGTTTACTCCGTCATACTCGATGGCAATTTTAGCCGATGGAATATAAATATCAAATTCCATAGAGGTACCAAAAATCTTTTTATATCTATTACAAGTATCTGGGAATACTTGTTGTAAATAGTAAAAAACAGCTTGTTCTGGAAAGGATGTAAATTTTCTAGCACTACAGATAGGACAATTTGTTCCGCCAGTTCCTCTATCATGCATACTGGCTTTGTACTCATGTCCTATGGGGCATTTCCACCATACTTTCTTTCCGCTTCCAAAAGTTACATCAGAAGGTTTTAATGTGCCATTTTTTGTAGGATGCCATTCCTTGGCTATCTCAGGATATTTAGTGGCAAAATCGTTATAGCCAGCCAATGCTTTGTGTCCTGAACAAATAGGGCAGGAATAATCGCGAGAAGTTCGTTTTATAAGGGACTGCTCGTATTCATGTCCTTCCGGACAGATCCACCAAACCTTTCTTTTACTTCCAGCAATTACATCTTTAGGAGTTAAATTTCCGTTTTTAATAGGATGCCATTCTTTAGCAATCTTCGGATGAGTAGTGGCTAAATCATTAGATCCCGCCCAAACTTTTTGTCCTGCACAATAAGGACAACCCGATCCGCGAGTTGTTCTCAACATTATTGCTTGTTGATATTCGTGTTTATGAGGACAAATCCACCACGCTTTTTTATGAGTAGTAGCCTTTACGTCCCTAGGAGTGAGTTTTTCATTTTTGGTAGGGTGCCATTCTTTCGCAATTTTAGGGAATTGTGATGCTAAATCATTAAATCCTTGAATTAATATTTTATTAGCACATGCCGGACAATTTGTATGATCTCTACCGGCTCTATAGACAATTTTAGTCTCCCAAGCGTATCCACACTTCGAGCACTTCCACCATGCTTTCTTGTTGCTATTATTCAGCAAATGTTCAGGATTGAGATTGGCGTTTCGTTCCCAATCCCATTCCTTCATTAATTCTGCGTTTTCGCTGATATATTTCTTTGGCATAGTGGTGTAGTAATAAATTCATTATAGCATTGTAGAAAAGAGTTTTAGTTTGGCTGAACACTAATACAAAAAGTTATACTTTTGGGCACACTATTTTATAGAATACAGATCCCCTCTGTGGCGGTGAAATGGTGACCATTATAGTGACCAAAAAGTGCCCATCAGTTTCATAGTTTTCTTGCGTAACTTTGCAAACTTTGCGAAAGTTCTCGTCGGAAGTGCCAATTTTAATTTTTTAGAGCGGACTTGAACCAAATTTTGGCCCATTTTCGCGCAAATTTTTAATTATTCTCCGACGGAGAAAAAATAAAGGGCCGCTTAAAAGCGACCCCTTAAATCTGCGCCCACCAGGACTTGAACCTGGAACCCACCGATTATGAGTCGGTTGCTCTAACCAATTGAGCTATAGGCGCTAATATATTTTATTATAACAAATTGGAACTGCTTACACAAAAACGCGCGGCCCCTTAAAATGTGCTATAATATAAATGTTACTCCGGGATGGTGTAATGGTAACACGGGTGCCTCTGGAGCATTAATTCTAGGTTCGAATCCTAGTCCCGGAAAAATTTAAACCTCGCGTAAGCGGGGTTTTAATTTTTAGTGGGAAGCAAGCAAATTGCTTTGCTTGCGTCTAGGATTCGAAAGCCGGAGCCTTATGCGAGTTTGAGCTCGTGCAAAGCGCGGGCGAAAGGCGAGCATGGCGAGGCGGGGTCGCGAGCGGCGAGGGTCAACGAGCCGACTTGTGACCGAATCCTAAACAACGAGAAGTCCCGGAAAAATTTAAACCTCGCGTAAGCGGGGTTTTTTGTATAATATCTCTAACGGGGCATGGCTCAAGTGGTAGAGCGCCCGCTTTGGGAGCGGGAGGCTCCCGGTTCAAGTCCGGGTGCCCCGAAAATTTTTATGCATACCCATTTGCGCGCTTGCGTGTTCAATCAGTTTCACTCGCCCAAAGACGTGGCCGAGGAAACTTTTTCAGGGGACATTAAAACCGTCACCTCGGGTATTTTCCGCACTCCCTTTCCGTTTGACCGCCTGGTTTTGTCCGCCAATTTCCGCACCGCTAGCGACGGTTGCTTACTGCTTGCCGTGCAAGTGCAGGTGGGCCAAACGTGGAGCAATTTTTATAAACTGGGCCTCTTGTCGGGCAAGTTTAAAACCAGTTTCCCGGCGCAAAAAGACGCGTTTGGCAAGGTGGAAACGGACGAGTTGGTCCTTTTTCAACCCGCCCAAGCGTATCGCTACCGGTTGCAATTTTACGGCGACGCCGAGCTTTTGCTCTTGGCCGCCAGTGCGGTGCGCGCCCCGTTTGTCTATGACGAAAAAACAGCTCTGCATCTGCCTGCCGAGCCAAACATCCAGCAAGTACATCCGCTGAGTCAAATGCAACAAGATACGCCGCATAAACGCCGCATTTGCAGTCCGTGTTCGCTCTATATGGCGCTTAATTCACTGGGCTACGTGGTGCCGCTCCAACAAATTTTGCCGCGCGTGTTTGACCAAACGGCCGACGTATATGGCAACTGGCTTTTTAATATGGCGGCGGCGGCCGAATTTGGCGCACAAGCGTTTTTCCGCCGGTTTTCCTCACTTATGGAACTGCAAGAATTTGTCACGCCGGACAGTTTTGTAATAGCCAGTATTGCATTTAAAAAAGACGAACTGCCCGGGGCCCCGCTGGAAAAAACACCCGGCCACTTGGTGTTAATCCGCGGTTATAAGGACGGTCAAATTTTAGTGGCCGACCCCGCCGCGCCCGATACGCCTAGCGTCTTGCGCGCTTATGAGGCCAAAGCCTTTGCCCGCGCGTGGTTGCAACATAAACAAGGGGCTGCTTACGTGGTGAGGCGTACATGAAAAAATTAGGCATTTTACTGTTTGCGTGTTGTTTGTTTGCGTGTGCCCGGCCGGAACTCAAGGACGCGCTGATTGTAATTCACAAAGGGGAAATGGAATCCTTAGACCCTGTTTACTCGTACGACGGGGTTACACACGGTATGCTCATTAACGTGTATGATACGCTCCTTAAATTTAACGGCAGTTCCCTCACGGAGCTTTTACCCTCTATTTCCACCCAAGTGCCCACTGTACAAAACGGGCTGTTATCTAAAGACGGGCTTACTTACACGTTCCCTATTCGCAAAGGGGTCCAATTTCACGACGGCACCGAGCTCACGCCCGAAGATGTGCGTTATTCTCTTCTACGTTTTTTACTTTCGGACGTTTCCGGCGGCCCGTCTAGCTTACTGTTGGAGCCCATTTTAGGCGTTTCCTCCACGCGCGATGGTAACGGAAACATTACCGTAGATTTTAAGGACGTTGCCCAAGCGGTGCGGGTGGAGGGGGATAACGTCGTCATCACGCTCAAGCGTCCGTTTGCGCCGTTTTTGTCTATTTTGGCGCGGTGGAGTTATATTGTCAGCAAACCCTGGGCGGTAAGCCGCGGCGCGTGGGATGGCACAGAAGAAACTTGGAAACAATTTAATAATTTTGCCAAAGACGCCTCGCCCTTTTTCAAGGCGTCCAACGGCACAGGTCCCTTTCAAATTGAACGGTGGGATATTGCCGGCAAAACGCTTGTTTTGCGCGCCCATGAAAATTATTTTGCCGGGGCCCCGCAACTAAAAACCATTTTTATGCGCACGGTGGAGGAGCCTTCTACTGTACGCCTGATGTTGGAAACGGGCGACGCAGACGTAGCGGAAGTTTCCCCCAAATTTATTAACCAACTAAAGGGCAATCCCCAAGTGAGTTTGTACGATAATTTGCCGCGTTTGCGCACGGACCCGGTGTTATTTTTTACGCTGGATATCAATATGACGGCTAACCCGGATGTGGGCTCCGGCCGCTTGGACGGACAGGGTATCCCGGCTGATTTCTTTGCCGATAAAGACCTACGCAAAGCGTTCTTGTACGCCTTTGATTACGACGGATTTTTAAACCAGTCTATGGAAGGCCGCGCCGAGCGTGCTATCGGCCCTGCCCCGCGCGGGCTTGTGGCACAGGACGCAAGTTGGGGCCGCTACCCGTTTGACTTGCAAAAAGCCGAAGAATACTTTAAAAAAGCCTGGGGTGGCCAAGTGTGGCAGAAAGGCTTTAAATTTACCATTACGTATAACACCAGTGGCGAAATGCGCCAAATTGCGGCCGAAATTTTAAAACGCAACGTGGAAAAATTAAACCCCAAATTTCAAATTGATTTGCGCGGGGTTACCTGGCCGGCATTTTTGGAAAAAACGGCCAAGCACCAAATGCCTATTTGGGCGCGTGGGTGGGTGGCCGACTTTGCCGACGCGCACAATTTTTATTTCCCCTTTTTGCACAGCCAAGGGCGCTATGCGCTTTCGCAAGGGTACAAAAATCCCCGTGTGGATGCGCTGATTGAGCAAGCCGTCGCGCAAACGGACCCGGCCAAGCGCAGGGCACTTTACAAACAAGTTCATCAGCTCATGCACGAAGACGCCATGCAGCTCTACACCGTGCACCCTACCGGGCTGTGGGCCATGCGCAGTAATGTGAAAGGATTTACCGATAACCCGGTGTATATGGGAATCTACTTTTACCCGATGTATAAAGAATAGGGCAAACGTTGCACAAGTAGTAGAAATTTTGCTATAATAACCTTGCGGGGTAGAGAAGCCCGGTATCTCGCAAGGCCCATAACCTTGAGATCGTTGGTTCAAATCCAACCCCCGCAATTTTCTTTTTCATTACACTCCTTTAGCCGCTTTTAAGTAAGCGGCTTTTTTTACACCTTTCTAACGCATATTATGTACAATAATAACAAGGGGGAAAATTATGAAAACGGTTATTTTCTTGGGTTCACATGCAAATTTTTCGGGCTTGCGCTTAGGGGCGGCCTTAGGGACGTTCTTAACCGTCCGCGGACAAACGGCTATTTTGGCAGGCGCTAAGAAGGACTTACCTGCGTATTTACAACTTTCTACCTTGCCTTTATCCGCTACGGCTACGGCCAAAACCATCACTACCGCGCTTCAAAAAATAGGGGCCCAAAAAGTAATTTCCTTGGCGTATTTGCCCGCGTGCGAGGCCGCCGCCACCCTTAAAATACCCTTTGTTTATGTAGAGCCGGAAGATTTAAAAGAAGCTAAACCCGTTAAAAATAAAAAAGCGCTCCTGGCCAAAGCCACCCGTGTATTTGTCCTGGGCACCAGTGAAAAACCGTTAAACAAAAAATTATACGGTGCCAACGCTACGCGCGTAACCAACCCGGCCATTTGGGTGGAGCATTATAACTATCATAAACCCGCCTGTTTTAAGAAAGAAAACAACATTGTAGCCGCGGGAAACCTAACCAAAAACGGCGGTTTTGACGTGCTACTGGCTACTTGGGCGCGGTTGGCCCCGGCGCATAAAACGTGGCACTTGACGATTGTAGGGGACGGCACCCAAAAAGCCACGCTTAAAAAAATCATCACCAAACATCACCTGGGCCCCAGCACGGAGCTTGTCCCGGCGGATACGGATTTGTACAGTTTGTTGCGTAACGCCGATATTTATGTATCCCCGGCGCGCACGGCCGAAGGGTTAAACGAACTCTTAGACGCCATGGCCAGCAAACTGCCGGTGGTAGCTACGGACGTGCCGGGCGTTACGGACCTGGTGGCCAACGGCATTAGCGGCCTGGTCGTGAACCCCGGCGAAGAGGAGCCCCTAACTATGGCTCTGGATGAGCTGATGGTCAACTGGGGCAAGCGTGTCGGCATGGCGCTAGAGGCGTGCAAACACAAAGAACGTTTTTCGTTTGAAGATTTTGCCGAATTAGTAACCAAATGATTGATTGGAACAGCAACCAAACCCGCGTCGCACTGGCCGAAATCCGCTCTTACACGGAGCTGTACGGCCGCGGTAGCCGCGTGGTGCGTTTGGCGTACGGATACCGTCGGTTGCGTAACGCGGTGTATTATGGGTTGCAACAGCAACTAGCCGGCTTTTTGCGCCGCCCACCGTTGGATAAATCGCGTTTGCATATCCTACTTCATCTGCGCGGTGGACTAGGAGATTGTGCGGCGTTATGGGTAGCGGTACGTGCGCTACGCAAACAATTGCCGCAAGCCGTTTTTCATTATTATAGCGACTCGCCGGATGCGGTGCGTTTGCTGATGGTGCCGGACGAACAAAATGTCATTTTGCCGCGCCTGCCTTACCGCCGCGCGTATGATTTGGCGTGCGAGTTGTGCCTTTCTTTTAAAACGGTATATGTAAATTTACCGCGGGTAGAAAAATTGGCTCCGGGTTTTATGCCTACGTTGCAAACGTCGCTCAAACGTCAACAAGCGCTTCACTTCTTTTTAAACGACAATTATTTGTTGGACGACGCTTTAGGCCGTTTTTTGTATCACCGGGGGGCCTCGCGCTTAGAGGCGGTGCGCTATTTAAGTGCGCTTGATTTTGACGAGCAGGAAACGGGATTATTGCCCACGCCTATCTTGCAAAAAGATACGTCTAAATTGGGTTTGCGCACGCCCTATATTACGGTGCATAGCGGCATTAACGCGTCGTTTGATATTGGGATGAAAACGCCGCTTAAATGTTGGTCCCATGAAAATTGGGAAACTTTTTTAGTACTTTTTAAACAGCAATTTCCGCAAGTCCAGGTGGTGCAAGTTGGGGGAAAAAACAGCCCGCGCTTTGCCCATGCGGACGTGTGCTTATTGGGGGAAACGTCGGTGGAGGAGCTCCCGGCTATTTTGCAAGGGGCACGTTTGCATGTGGACGGCGAGAGCGGCCTGGTGCAACTGACGCGCTGGCTTACCACCAAGGCGGTAGTGCTGTTTGGCCCCACGGCGCCGTGTTTATTTGCGCTAGAAAAAAATATCAATTTATCGACAGATAAATGTGGCCACTGTATGTGGCTGTTGGGGGCCGCGTGGCACACCTGTTGCGCGCTGGGTTACCCCGCTTGCCAAAATATGCAGGCCCACACCCCGCAAGAAGTCTTAAAAGTTGTCTCTAAAGAATTGGCGTAGTTGTTGGGCGTCTTTACTAAGCCACAAAAGTGCGCCATATCCCGCTACAAATACCGTGCCGCACCCTAGAATTTGTACCCAATCAGTTGCCGGTAACACTTGGCTAAGTAGCCCGGCAGGTACCAAGGCCACGCCGGCTAGCACACTCAAGCGGCCCAACGTGCCAAACGGGGCCCAATAGCTTACAAACGGGAGCTGTTTTTGAAATAAAAACGCGTTGAGGACAAAGCCAAAGAGTAGCCCTGCTCCCAATACATACGGGTAGCTAAACGCCCCGTAGCGCGCTAGTAGCGCACATAGTAGCCCACTTAACACAAGCCCGCTTGTTAGGGCATAGGGGAAACTTTCTTTAATTTTACGCGTGGCGGCCAAGGCACTGTTTTGCAAATACCCGGGTACCGCCAACAGCACCACCCACAGCATGGGCCGCAAAAAGCAAACGGTATCTTGCACCGCTTGCGCGTCAAAATGCCCGCGCTTAAAAAACAGCGCTACAATTTGCGGCGCAAAATAGCAAGCAAATACTACCAGCGGGGCCAGGAGGGCCGTAAGCACATAGTTAGCTTGCAAGTAAGTTTGGTTAAAATTCCCCGTCTGAGTAGCGGCGGCTTGTTGGGTCATCTCAATTTTAGCCACGTTGGCCACACGGGCGGTAAAAACTTCGGTTGTGGAATCGGTAAATTGTTTGCAGTAATTGAGTGCCGTTATGATCCCGGCGTTCATCCCGCTCATGAGGTAAATAGGTAACCAACTGTTTATCATGTCCAGCACGGCCAGGGTTTGCCCGGTCAGCATATGTTGGCGGGTATCGGTGCGCAAAGGCACCCACGCGGGGGTAAAATGCCAACTGAGTTGCGTGCGCAAAAGTATCCCTAAAATGATAATTTGCACTACATTAGCAATTAAAAGCCCATACACCATGCTGATAATGCCCACCTGTCCGCCCACCAGTAATAAACACCCTAGCGGGCACACCGCATTTAGCACGCCCAGCCACGCCGTTTTAAAAAATTGGTACATTTCGGCTACGGCGGTTAAATAGTACGTAATAATTTGCAACCCAAAGAGCAGAAACCCGCACACCAGGAGTGCCTTATCTTGCGCTAAAATCGGCCCCCCAAAGCGGGAAAATACGTGCCACAGCGGCTCGGCCCATACACCGCCCGCTAACGTCAGCAGTAGCCCTAGCCCTCCGTATATATACAGCCACATGTTGATAAACCGGCGGGCGGTGGGCTCGTGCGCTTGCCTTAAAAACATAGCTTGCGGGATGAGGACGGTTTGATTTAAGCGTTGCAAAAACGCCACGCCAAAGCCCATAAGCATAATCAAATAAAAATACACGTCTGTTTGGCGGTCTGCCCCAAAATACAGGGCCAGTAAAAGCGCATTGGCAAACGAAATCACTTTCCACACCAGCGTGGCTCCCACGGCTAGCGTGGCTCCTTTTTTATACGAGGTGGGCTTAAAAAGCGTGTTCATATTTTGTATTATAGTATTTTAGGAGATTTTTTATGACTGAATTTGAACCTGTAATCGGGCTAGAAATACACGTACAATTAGCTAGCCACACCAAACTTTTTTGCGCCTGCCCCAACGGCGTGGGCGAAGATACCAAACCCAACACCGCGGTGTGCCCCATTTGTTTGGGTCACCCGGGCGTAATGCCGGTCCTCACAGAAGGCGCCTTGGAACTGGCCGTGCGGGCCGGGTTAGCCATGCACTGCAAAACCAATGCATATTCGTCCTTTTCGCGCAAGCACTATTTCTACCCGGATTTGCCCAAAGGCTACCAAATTACGCAGTATGACGAGCCTATAAACGGCGCGGGCTACATTGAAATTACCTACGGTCCTAAAGACAATTTACAAAAGAAAAAAATCGGCATCCATCACGCACACTTAGAGGAAGACGCCGCCAAATCTTCGCACGAGGCCGACTATTCTTTAGTGGACTACAACCGCGCCGGAGCCCCGTTACTGGAAATTGTGTCCTTGCCCGATATGCGCTCTCCCGACGAGGCCTACGCCTATTTGACCGAAATTAAACGCCTGATGCGTTGGGTAGGAGCGTCCAACTGTGATATGGAAAAAGGCGAACTGCGCGTGGACGTCAATATCTCTTTGCGCCCCAAAGGGCAAGAACAATTTGGCACACGCGCGGAAATTAAAAACTTAAACTCGTTTAAAGGCGTGCGCGAAGCCCTGATTTATGAAATTAACCGCCAGACGGAAATTTTAAACAACGGTGGCAAAGTAAAACAGGAAACCCGCCAATGGGACAAAGTGGAACTGGTTACCAAGCCCATGCGCTCCAAAGAGGACGCGCTAGATTACCGCTACTTCCCGGAGCCGGACTTGCCGCCCGTCATTTTGCAAGATGATTGGCTTAAAAAAGTGGCTGAAAATATGCCTGAACTGCCGGCCAGTAAAGAGGAACGCTTTATGAAAGCGGGTTTATCTGCCTATGACGCAGGCGTGCTGACCTCGTCGCGCGAAATTTCCAACTATTTTGAAGAAGTTACCCAAAGCGGCAAAGTGTCGTTAAAAACCGCTTCCAACTGGATCCAAACCGATTTGTTGGGGCTACTTCACGCCGAGAAAAAAGAAATTGAAGATTCCCCGATCCCGGCCGCCAAACTGGCTGAATTGTTGGAGCTAGCCGAGAGCGGCAAAATCAACCGCAAACAAGCGCGCGAAGTGTTTGAAGAAATCTACAAAAACGGCGGCAACCCGGCGGAAATTGTAGAGAAGCGCGGCATGGTGCAAGTGAGCGACGAAGGCCAACTGGAAGCCTGGGCCAAAGCCGCGATTGCCGCCAACCCCAAAGCGGTGGCCGATTATCAAAAAGGCAACAAAGCCGCCATTGGCGCGCTAGTGGGGGGCGTGATGAAGCTGAGCAAAGGCAAGGCCAACCCCCGCGTAATTAGCCAGTTACTTGGTAAATTATTGGGATAACAAACAGCGGACGCGATGTTTCATTTAGCGCACAAAAAGCAAACACGCAAGATGTTTGCTTTTTGTGGCTTTTAGCGATACAATTTTCCAAAATCTGCCTTCTTGCACGTTCACGCCCCTTGACGTACCTGGCAGTACGCCTATACGGGGCACTTGACCCGCAAATACGGCTCAAATCTGACAAATCAGCCAACCGAACATTTTACACGGCTATATTACGGACGGCAGTTAATTTAGATAATGATATGCAAAATAACCGTCCGCAACACTACCACCTGTGTAATTATTCCGCCCCGTTTCCATTTTGCAAATTTGATGTTGAATAGAATTGAGTTCGGTGGATATGGCTGTGCAGACACGACTTCCCGGTTCGGTTGAACCAGATAGAAAACGGTGCGAATAATTTAAACCAATGTCATCGTTTTGGCAAATAGCTTGGATGGCAGTTATTACACAAAAACCCCAGTTGTAATAGTATTTGTTATCGGTACTGGTGTTTAATTTCCCACCAGGCATGTCAATATCCAGTTCTTCAAATTTAGTGGTATATTGATTGTTGGCTAGATAATAGATTTCTTCTGCCGTTATAATACTTTTAGTTAAGTTTTTAAGTGTAGCGTATCGACTTTTTGCTACCGCTTTTTGGTATTGCGGTACTGCCACCGCCGCCAAAATACCAATGATAAGTATTACCACTAATAACTCAATTAGTGTGAATCCTGCTTTTGTTTTTTTGTTCATTTTTCTCTCCTTGTTGAAAAGTGCAAAAAAAGACGACGTATTGCCTAAGCTATTCCACTAACCCGTGCAATAATCGTCGCCCGCCCACCTCTTGTGAGGTGGGCGCAAAAGCAGACGACTATTTGTGGAGTGGAATATGCATCACGGACCGCAAGTCCGTCTTGCTTAATGCAGGCTCTCCCTGCACTTCCAACAAATAATCTAATGTATTTTACTACTCCTCTATTGTAACATAATTCATACAACCTGTGGAAAGGCCAGCACTTCCCCAAGCACCGGGAATATAGAGGATAAGATGATTTTTCAAAACGAGGACAATTTGGGCGCATAGGCGTGTCTGGATGACACCTTTTTTCTGTCTTTTGTGCGTCAAATGAAACTTCGCGTCCGCCGTTAATCAATAAAACTTGTTGACCCACAAACATAAAGTTGCTATCATATCTATGTAGGAGTTCAAATTATCACGGAGAAAGCAATGAAAAACTTACTTAAAGTAGTATTAGTTCTAGCTGTAGCCGCCGGTTTAACCGCCTGCAGCAAAAACAAAAAAGACAATGCCGCCGCTGACGGCAACGTAGTGGCCGTTTCTGAAATGGTAGTGGCCGAAGAAAACGTAGAAGTACCTGCCCAAGAAGTAGCTTTAGGCGTAGTACACTTTGCGTTAGACAAATTCAACTTGTCCGCTGACAACCGCAAAATTGTGGAAGCCAACGCTCAAGCCATCAAAGCCGCTGCGGGTGCCGTAGCCAACTACCAAGTAGTAGTAGAAGGCAACTGCGACGATCGCGGTACCACTGCTTACAACATCGCTTTAGGCCAAAAACGTGCCGACGAAGTAAAAGCTTATTATGTACGCTTGGGTATTCCGGCTGACAAAATCGCCACGGTTTCTTACGGCGAAGAAAAACCGGTTTGCTACGAAGCGAACAACGACTGCTGGGCCCAAAACCGCAGAGCCGATACGCTTTTACAAGCCAACTAATTATTAGTTAACAGGAGCCCGCAGACCCATGAAAAATATATTATCACTTATTTTACTAGGGGGTGCGGGCTCTATGCTGTCCGGTTGTTTGCTCGCCAGCCAGCAAGATATGAGCTCTTTGCAAGGCCAGTTAAAAGAACTCAACGCCACTATCTCTCAAATGCAGGCCAACCAGGCCGAACTGGCCAGTAAAATGGACGAGCTGAACCAAAACTTGTCCGTTTCTAACGAGAATTTTTCCCAAAACAGCGGCCAAATTGCCAGCTTATCGGCCAAACTGGACGATATTACCGCCTCCCTACGCGGCACCAAACCTGCCGAGGAAGGAGCCGAAGGGTTGCCGGTGGTGCAACCGGCCAGTGCGGTGCTCCCGTCTGACTTATTTGCCGAGGCAAAAAACCACCTGGACAAAGGTGCTTACGAGGCCGCCGCTACGGGCTTTAAGCTCTACACTACTAAATACCCGCAAAACGAAAATACCGACCAAGCCTATATTTACCTGGGCGACGCGTACGTGGCTGCGGGCCAAACCAAAAAAGGGGCTATTGCTTACGCTACATTGTTACAACAATTTCCTAAAAGCAAGCTCGTCCCTACCGCGCGCTTAAAATACGCGCTTAGCATTGTTCCCCTAGGCAAAAAGGATGAGGCCAAAAAATACTTGTCCTCCGTCGTGGCCGAATTTCCCACCGCGCCCGAAGCTACCCAAGCCAAAGCGGAACTAGCCAAACTAAAATAAACGGAAGCGTTTATGTGGAAACGATTTTTTACCTTTTTTATAGCCTTACTATGTGTAACGGCTGCTTATGCGGCTAAACCCAAAACGGATGTTTATATTGGTATTACCTCAGCCGGCAAACAAAAATTGCCCGCTATTGCCATGCCGGCTTTTACGGCGGACGCGCAAGGCCAAGCCGCGGCTGAGCAAGTGCACGAAGTGATGCGCGGGGATTTGCTCTTTGCCCGTTATTTTGACGTCACCGAAGACGGCCCGGCGTTTGATACCGCTAACGTCAAAGAATCTTTGGCGGCGTGGGCCAAATTACCTGCCCGGCCAAGCTACGTGCTCATGGGCACCGTTACGTACAGCGAACCTTACTATACCATTAAAATTTACGCGTATGATATAGTGACCCGTGCGGCGGTATTTGCCAAAGCCTTTAAAGGCACGCAAACCAGCTTACGCCGTTTGGCGCATATCGCGTCGGACCAAATTGTGGCGGCCTTACTGGGTAAGCGCGGCATTGCAGACACCAAAATTGCTTTTGCCAACAACGCCACCAAGCATAAAGAAATTTACGTGGTAGATTACGACGGTAAAAACTTACAACGCTTAACCAAAGACAATTCCATTTCCCTCTTGCCGCGTTGGAGCAAAGACGGGCGCATTTTTTACACCACCTATAAATACCGCAACCCGGATATTTTTGCCATTGACTTGCGCGCCGGCAAAATTTCGCCCATTATCATTAAAAAAGGGCTTAGCTTAATTGGTGGTGTCTCTCCGGACGGCAAAGCACTTGTGTTCACCAGCTCCGGCGGTACGAACCCCAGTATTTACATTTATAATTTGGAAACCCACCAAAAAACGCAAATTACCAACAAAGCCTCGGTGGACGGCTCGCCGTCTTATTCGCCGGACGGCAAGTATATTACGTTTGTGTCCAACCGGGCGGGCAATCCGCAAATTTATGTGATGGAATTGTCTACCGGGCAAACCCGGCCGCTCACCAAAAAGTTTAACTGGTCCGATACGCCCCAATGGTCCCCCACCGGGGAGTGGATTGTGTTTTCCGGGCGGGAAAGCCCCTACCACCCCATGGATATTTTCCTGGTGGACTTGACGGGTACGCAAATTAAACGCTTAACCAGTGATGCCGGCTCCAACGAGGACCCGACCTGGTCTCCCGATGGCCGCTTTATTGCATTTACCACCACGCGCAACGGACGGCGCCAGCTGTATATGATGGATATGGACGGCAGTGCGCCGCACTTGTTGGCCGACGTAGCGGGCGACAGCTTTACCCCGCACTGGAGCATGTAACAACTCCCTTGTAATGTTGCATTTTAGGCAGGGCGGGTAAGACCTAAAGTCTTATCCGCCCTGTCCTTTCCGGGCAACTATTTGCCACATTTGGCCGTCTTTGCGGTCCCTTGCCCTTGACGTGTCATCCAGACACGCCTATGCGCCAAACTTGTCCGCCAAACTGACCTCGGTTTTGAAAAATCATCTTATCCTCTACTTTACGCGGTGCTTGGGGAAGTACTATGTTTTGGTGCAACACTGTACGCAAATAGGGGGGCAATCAGCCAACTGAACATTGTACGCGGTGATGTTGTTTCTCTCCCCCCTGGAGGGGGAGAACGAGTGCGTTAGCACCGCAGAGAGGGGGAAAAAGTGTCTCCTCAAAAGCCTTGACTCGTTTTTTTTTTTTTTTATCATTGTACCGTACGACGGAAGCACTGGGAGGTGTTATGTTAAGAAAAATAAACGCGTTTACGCTCATTGAGTTGTTGGTTGTAGTTCTTATTATTGGTATTTTGGCGGCGGTGGCGTTACCACAGTACCAACTTGCGGTAGAAAAAAGTCGGTTAGCTGCCCTAAAACACATCACAAAGGCTGTTGCACAAGCCCAAGAAATCTACTATTTGGCCAATGGCACGTATGCAACAAAGTTAAGTGAACTGGATGTGGAATTTCCAGAGGGTGGTGAAATCAATGCAGAAGAATATGAAATTACGTACCCCTGGGGAAAATGCACCCTTGAAGATCCTCACAATACACAGTGTTATAATACACAAAGTAAGGAAGACTTGAGGTATTTGGTATATCATAAATATGGTTTTGAAAATCCAACAACATCTTATATTGGTAAAAGTTTGTGCCAGGCAGTTAATTCAACGCAAGCTATCACGGGTCAGGAACTACGTTGTAAAGTTTGTCAAAATGATACGGGTACCACAACCGCTATATGGGGATTAGGGGGCACAAATTGTACGTATATGTATGATTGAATGTTCCAGCCTACTTAATTACCAAAAAAGGGAACCTTTTATCGGTTCCCTTTTTGCGCTGTATAAATCAACTTTATTCACACGCGGGTACACCGGTGGCGGCACAATCGCCAAACGGGAAGGCTTGACAACATACTTGTGTGGCACCGTTTTGCATAAATAGCGTAAATTTGCGCGTAGAAACCGGGTCCGTCACTACGGCACGGTAGCCCTCGGGCGTGTAAAATAGTGTCATCCCTTCGGTGCGTAACGGCTCAATTAAGCGGGTGCCGTTTTGCGCTAGTTGGGTCATGCGTTGGACGGCCTGCTCAGCGGCTAGTTGGGTGGGGGTCACACTCAAACGCAAAGACACCAGTAACCCGCCAAATAACAAAAGCATCCATAATACGCACACAATTACCAGCCACAAGATGTGGGGCGTTGTGGGGGGGAGCTCTTGCCCTTCTTCATACGATTTTTTGACCACGTACGTTTCGGCAATTACGTCGTGCAAGGCGCGTTTTTGGCTGGTGAACGCGGCCATAATAAAGCCAATGTAAAAAATAATGTAAGACAGAAATTTGGCAAAAAATCGCCCCGTGGCGCGTGCAAAGCTAATGCGCTCACCATGCGCGCCCACTACTTTAATCCCCAGGATGCGTTTGCCCCAGGTGGATTGTTTGGCGCCGCTTTCAAAGAACGCAAAATACAGCCACATCAAGGCAAAAAACACAAGCTGCCAGCTAAAAATAGTGCCGCCCAGTAAGCTGGCCTGCGCGGTGGAAAGGCTGTTTACGTCTGCCCCGCCTAAGGCCACCAGTTGGGCCGCAACGACGGGCCCAAAAATAAATAGCGTAGGTACCATTACAATCAGGGTATCTACAATCAGGGCCAAGGCCCGTCTAAAAAAACCTGCATAGATCATAATTTTTTCCTCCTAATTTTATTGTACTTTATTTAGCTTTGGTCGCGCGCGGTTTGCGAAAGCAACGTCGGCAACGTGCTTGGTAAGCGTCGGTCGTACCCACCACAATGCGTTTTTTATCTTTGCTCAGGCGCTGGGTAAAACTGGCCGGGTTGCCGCATTTGGTGCACACGGCTAAATTTTTAGTCACAAATTCCGCCTTGGCTAGTAGCGCGGCGGTTACTTCAAAGGGTTCGGCTCGGTAGTCGGTATCCAAGCCGGCTACAATCACGCGTTTGCCGCGGCGGGCCAGCTCTTCGCACACGTCCACAATGCCTTTGTCAAAGAAATTGATCTCGTCAATGGCAACTACGTGCGTGTTTTTTTCCACAAGCGGCAAAATTTCGCTGGAATTTTTCACGCACAGTGCGGCCACTTTATTTTGGTTGTGGCTGGTAATGCTGTTAATGCCGTAGCGGGTGTCTATGGACGAATTAAACAGCTGTACCTTTTGCTTGGCAATCAGTGCCGTGCGTACACGGCGGATGAGTTCCTCGGTCTTGCCCGAGAACATACACCCGCAAATAACTTCTATCCAACCTTGTTTGTGATATAAGAGCGGATTTACCATAGGTTTCCTCGTTAATTACGTGTGTGGGTGTCGTCCATCCACGGGTAAAAATGCGTGTCTGGCGCCGGGGCTGTTTTGTTGGCTCCGCGTCCACACAAAATGTTAAAGCGCACGGCAAACGATAAGTTGTGGTTGCGGTGACGCACGGTGGCTTCTATGCGCAAATCGTGGAACGAGCGCGCAAAACGTGCAAATTTGTTAAAGCTGTCAAAGTGTTTGCGGTAGAACGAAAAATCAATCCCCAGGTCGGCGCTCCACAGCGCGTTAGCCGGGTGCAACCCCCACGTGGTGGTAAAGGTATAACGGTCCGCTTGTGTTTGGTATTTAGAATCGGGCGAGGTATAGTTGGCAAAGTTGTTCAGCCCCAGCCCTAAGGAGTGCTGTTTAATGTTCCAATACGTTTGGGCAATAAAGTTAATGTTTTTCTTGGTAATATCGTACTGGTCTTGGAAGTAGCCTGTAAATAACCCGTTGGGGGAGGTGTAGCCCGTTTCTAAGATGAGGGGCTCAATGCGGGTTTTTAAGTGGTCCCAAGGCAGTTCTTCCAAATATCCGGTACGTAAATTGATGGTGGAATCGGACAAGTTAAACCCGCTTTCAAACCGCACATACGTGCGGGAGGTAGGGCGGAAATAGTGTTTTAAGTAAAGGTGGTTGCGTTCAATGCCTTTGTCTAACGATTCTTGGTCCGACGTAAGCGTGCCGGTGGAAAGGCGTTTGGTAAATTCATAACCTACGTCGGTGCTACCTAGCACAGAGCGCGTTTGCAAGTTAACGTCCCCGCCTACGCGGCTGACCCACGCGTCTTTTTTGTCATACTTGTCATCAGCAAAGGTGGCGGTTTGGTCGTAAAATACGCGGGGCATCAAGGTAAAATGGCGGTTTAATTTAAGGGATTTTTCCGTGGTCCACTTGGCGTGCAATTGGCGCTGATAAGGGCCCTCGTCGGGGATTTGGTGTGGATCGTATTGCAAGTGAGACGTATTGGTAAAATTTACTTCAAAGCGGTTGGCGGTTTTAAGCCACGGGTCATTGACCGGCAGCATCATAAACTTAATTTCCGGAAGGGTGCGTTCCTGCGCCATATATTTTTGCTTACTCCATACAAAGAGGTCTTTTTGTTGGTAACTTACACGCAAAGTGGTGCGGCGGGTCTGGCGCGAGAGCGAAAAGTTGGTATCCTGGTCCGGCATGAAGATATAGGGGTTACTACGGAAAAATGAATCATAGAAATACGGGTCCGACACCATACGAAACTGCGTTTGGAATTGGTACAACGCCCCGGTGGGGTTATTAAAATGGTTGGAGGAGTCATACATTTCCCACCAATACCCGCCTTGCACGCCCCAGCGGTTGGAGTTATTGAGTGAAAAATCTTGGTATTTGGCGTGGTCGTCAATAAAATAGAACTCGCCGGTGCCGCGTAATTTTTCCGAGGACACAGCCGCTAGTTCCGCCCCAATGCCCACGCCGGATTTGGTGTAGTAATCTAAATTCAGTTTGGGTTTTAATAGCCACACTTCCGGGAAAGTGGTGGTAGTTAAAAGCCCAAAGCCGGTTTTATTACTTTGGGTAAATTCTACATAGGTGGTCCAAAATTTTTGCGAATCTAACGAGCGCCAAAACAGCGGCAAATACAGTACCGGGATGTTATTGAGGCGCAACACCGCATTGGTGCCAAAGACGCGCTGTTGTGGGGAAATGGATAGTTTGCTGACCGAGAGCGTATAGTGCGGGTCCGGCTTGTCGCAACACGTTACGGTGGCTTTACGCAAAATTTTGGAGCCGTTTTTAGAGGAAATTTCTTGGGCGGACAATACCCGCAGGGGAGGGTATTGCGTAGCCATATTTTCGGCGTGAAAGTCGTTGGTGGTGTAATTGACCGATACGTTATTGCCCGTTACTACACTGCCCTTATTATCCTCAATGCGTAGCGGCCCTTGGGAAGAAAACTGGGTGTTTAGCTGGTCCAGGCTAAGCTTTTCGCCCGTTACGGTGCGTACCGTACCGTCCGGCGTTTTTTGAATGAGTTTTACGTTCCCGTCCAAAGTAACTTTTTTACTTTGCGGCTCTACTTGGACTTTATCGGCGGTGAAATAGACAAAACTATCCTCTTGCGGGGCAGGTAAGGAGCGGTCTTGTCCCCAAGCGGGTAATGTCATCACCAGTAGCGCAAGTAGTAGTTTTTTCATTTATGTAGTGTGTTTTGGGCTTGGTGCAAAGCGTACATGGCCGCCCCCACGCCGCCGATATTTGGGTTTTTGGAAACCAGCAATTTTAATTTTTGAAACGGCGTTTTAATTTGCTGGTTTTCTAATACGTGTTTTAAAGCGGGCATAAAGTAAGGGGCCGCGCCCGATACACCGCCCGTTAAAACCACCGTATCTAAATCTAAAATTAAGGAAAGGTTGGCAATTCCTAATCCTAAATAATGGCCTGTTTCCTGCCAAATTTTTAGCGCTTGCGGGCAACCTTGCGCGGCGGCCTTAGCCACCTGATCTACTTTAAAATCTGTTCCGGTTTTAACCGTTTTAGCCAAACAGGAATCCGGATAGTCCACAATACTTTGTAGCGTGCGGCGTTTAATGCCAATGGTGCCTACAAATGCTTCTAGGCATCCACGCGCCCCGCACCCGCACAAGGGCCCCGTGGTAGTATCGGCAATTTTCATGTGTCCAATTTCCCCGGCAGTGCCGTGGGAACCCTGGTAGAGTTCTTTATTTAAAATCAGTCCGCCGCCTACCCCGGTGCCCAGCGTTACAATGAGCACGTTGGTGCCTTGGCGTTTTAAATCGGCTTCATACACGCCCCACGCGGCCAGGGTAGCGTCGTTGACGACCTGTGGGCGCAGGCCGGTGTATTTTTCCAGTTGGTCGGCTAGCGGCCAGGCTTGCACGTCGGTAAATTTTAAATTAGGATTATAGCGCAGGATGCCGTTTTGGTGATCTACGTCCCCCGGGGCTCCTACCGCCACGCAGACGCGTTGGTCGGCAAATTGTGTTTTAATTTGGTTAATAAAACCGCCAATTTGGGTGATAAACCCTTTGGTCCCCTTGGAAAAATCCGTTTCCAGTTTTTCCTGGCGGAAAATTTCCCCGTGGTCGTTCATTACGTAAAGTTTTACAAAAGTACCGCCGATATCTACACCAATTCCAATCATACTTACTCCTTGCTTTTGGGATGTGCCTGATTATAGACATTTTTGAGTTGCTCGAGTGATACGTGGGTATATACTTGCGTGGTGGACAAACTTTGGTGGCCGAGCATTTCCTGCAAACTGCGCAAATCGCACCCGTGGCCTAAGAGGTGGGTGGCAAACGTGTGGCGCAAACTGTGTGGGGTTACCCGCCGTGCCAGGTTAGAAGAAATAGCCGTATTTTTAAACAAATAGGCTAGTCCGTCGCCGGTGAGCGGGGTGCCGTTTTTGTTTAAGAAAAGGGCCTCCCCCGGTTGGGGATTTTTGCGGGTGGCTAAATAATCCTTGAGCGCTTGCAGAGCCGTTTGCGTAACGGGTACTAAGCGTTCTTTGCGCCCTTTACCTAGCACTTTTACCAGTCCGTTAAAAAAATCTACGTCGCGCACTTTGAGGCCGGTTACTTCACTGCGCCGCAGCCCGCTGGAGTACATCAGCTCAAACAGGGCCGCGTTGCGCTGGGCAAAATGTTTGCTGTGCGCGGCGGTATCAATCAAGCGGTCGGTTTCCGGTTCGGACAGAAATTTGGGCAGTAGTTTTTCCTTTTTGGGGGACGGTAAGAGTTTAAACGGGTTTTTGGTAAGGTGCCCTTTGCGTAGCAAATACCCCACAAAACTGCGTAACGTGGCAATTTTACGTAGCACGGTATTGCGTTTAGGGTCGCTAA
Source organism: Candidatus Avelusimicrobium pecoris (assembly GCA_902761975.1). Taxonomy (GTDB): domain Bacteria; phylum Elusimicrobiota; class Elusimicrobia; order Elusimicrobiales; family Elusimicrobiaceae; genus Avelusimicrobium; species Avelusimicrobium pecoris. The sequence continues at coordinate 43,368 of CACWMG010000005.1, forward strand.
GTTGCACGTTGGCTAAAAACGTACGCAACTGGGCAGGAGTTAGGGCGTTTTCTTTGGATAGTTTGCGTGCCGTGCAAAATTGGGCAAATTCCCTCAGCGTGGTGCGGTAAGCCCGCACCGTAAGGGGGGAAAAGTTTTTGTTTTGCAGCTCTGCTAAAAACGCTTCTATCCACGCTTGCATAATTAGTTGGTTTTGGCCTGTTTCTGGGCGTGCGCTTGTTTAATTTGGGCAATTTCGTCCGGCGTTACGGTTACAATGGTTTTGCATTTGGGGTAGCCGGAACAGCCTAAAAATTCCCCGCGTTTAGAGGTGCGCAGTACCATAGGTTTGCCGCACTTTTCGCACAAGCGGTCCGTTACAATGGGCCCTGTGGAAGCCACTTTATTGCCTTGCGCGTCTAGCGAGAACGTGTTTTTACAAGCCGGATAGCCCGAGCACGCCAAAAATTTGCCGCGCCGCCCCATACGTATAACCATGGGTTTGCCGCATTTATCACAAACTTCGTTGGTTTTTTCGGGTTGGACTTTTTCGCCGGTGCTGGTAAGGTTGATTTTGCCTTTGCACGTGTCGTCACTGCACACTAAATATTCGCCAAAGCGGCTGCGTTTTTTAAGCATCATTTTGCCGCAAATGGGGCATTTTTCGTCGGTTTCTTTAGCGGCCGGGCGTTGCATGCCTTTGTCGGCGGCGTCTAAATCTTTGGCAAAATTTTGGTAGAACGAAGCCATCAGCTCCACCCATTTCTGGTCCCCTTCGGCAATTTTATCCAGTTTTTCTTCTACGCCGGCTGTATAAGAAAGGTCCATAATTTCTTTAAAAAACCCTTTTAAACTGTCGGTTACCG
>CACWMG010000006.1 GCA_902761975.1 Candidatus Avelusimicrobium pecoris
CCGCTTGGAAAACGAGGGTGACGTCCTGCGCGACGAGGCCATTTCCGACCTGTTTGCTAACGAAAAAGACCCCATTATGGTCATCAAGCAAAAAGAACTCTACGAAATTGCCGAAACCACCACCGATTTTTGCGAACATGTGGCCAACATGGTGGAATCTATTTTAGTAAAGAACAACTAATATGACGTGGATTATATTTTTAATTCTGCTGGCATTGTTTTTTGACTACTTAAACGGCTTTCACGACGCGGCCAATGCCGTCTCTACCGTTATTTCCACGCGCGTATTATCCCCCAAGTTTGCTGTGGCCTGGGCGGCGTTTTTTAACTTTGCCGCGTTTTTGATTTTTAAAACCGGGGTCGCCAAAACTATTGGCGCGGGCATTGTGGATATTAGCGTGGTGGACTCCACCCTTATTTTTGGCGCGCTCATGGGGGCGTGCGGGTGGAACCTGATTACCTGGTGGTTTGGGTTGCCGTCCAGCTCGTCCCATGCGCTTATTGGCGGGCTGATGGGCGCTGGGATCGTCAAAGGCGGCTTTAGCGTACTGGTAGCCAGCGGGATTTTAAAGACGGTAGCGTTTATCTTTATTTCCCCCCTACTGGGTTATTTGCTTAGCACCATTGCCGGCGTGATTACCTTTAATATTGCTAATCACTTTAGCCCTTACAAAGTGGATAAATTTTTCCGCAAAGCGCAGTTATTCTCGGCCTCGGCCTATGCACTGGGCTACGGCGGAAACGACGCGCAAAAAACCATGGGCATTATCAGCATGCTACTACTGGGCGGCATGGCGGGAGCGGAAGTGGCCCCCGTGCGCGATTTCTTTTTAACCCATAGCGAGATGCACGCCATTGCCCAAGGGCAGTTTGTCGTGCCGTTGTCCGTGGTAATTATGTGCCAAGGCGCCATTGCCTTGGGGACGCTTACGGGCGGGTGGCGCATTGTAAAAACCATGGGCCAAAAAATTACCCGCTTGCGCCCGGTGGACGGTTTTTGTGCCGAAAGCGGCGCGGCGTGTTCCATTTTCTTTGCCTCTATTTTGGGCATCCCCGTGAGTACTACGCACACCATTACGGGCGCGATTGTAGGGATTGGCTCTTTGCGCCGCTTATCCGGCGTGCGTTGGGGCACCGCCAAGCGCATTGTGTGGGCCTGGTTTGTAACGATTCCGGCGGCGGCCGGGATATCAGCTGTGTTTTACCTACTAAAAGTGTGGCTGTTTTAGCCTTCCGCAAAATTACGCTAGACACCCAAAATTTAGGAACGAAATCTTTTTAAATTTTGTTGATTCTTTATGAATTTTGGCATAGGTCCTTTTAGCCCCCACTTTTTGGGCCCTTTGGCCCTTGTGAAACCCCGATTAAAATTATTAAAATAAGCTCATGAAAACAAATCAACTCAAAAAACATGCCGTTGTAATTTCTTTGCTGGGGCTTGTAACGCTAAGCTACGCTAGCCCTTGGCAAACCGGGCTGGAAAAAGCGGTATCGGCACATGTATTGCAAGCGCAATCGCCGCGCTACCGCGCTAACCAGTCTCAATCGCTAGACGAAGCCCTAGCCGTTTTTAAAACCAGCGTAGCGGAAAACAAACGCACCGATGACGGTTACTATGTAGGTGCTTATGAACTCATGACCGCTTATTTTGCCGCACGTCCAACCAACTATGAAACGGCCAACTGGGATTGGTTTGAAAAAGTGAATGAAAAATTTTCCGTTCCCAGACATTTTAGCGAGGAAGTATTTAGGAGCACAAACCCGTATCATAACCTTCCCGTTTATTACGGCCCGGCCAGTGCGTTTGATTATTTAAAATTTATGGTGAACCGCTGGCGTAACCGCAAACCGGTAAAATACAATGCCAGGGACGCACAACATAAGTTTCTGATGCTCAAGCAAGATCAAAAAGCTTATAAGCAATACAAAAAGGAACTAAAAAAGAAAGCCAAACAAGCCGCTAAACAAAAAGCGCACTAACTAGCTATTATCAAAAACCCCCGGCCTAAACCGGGGGTTTTTTGTATGATTACAGATTATCTTTGATGGTTTGCGCCAAGCGTTTTAACCCCTCTACCATTTGCTGCGGTGTAGAGTAAGAGAAGTTCAGGCGCAAGTCGTTAAGCACGTTGCCGTCGGGGTAGAAATCCACCCCCGCCACATAGGCTACTTTGTTTTCAATGGCTTTAGGCAGTAGCTGGGTAGCGTCCATATGCTTGGGCAGTGTCAGCCACAAAAACAGCCCCCCTTGCGGGTGCGTCCAGCTGACGCCCTCGGGCATACATTCTTGCAACGTTTTAATCATTAAATCGCGTTTTTGGCGGTACACTTCAATCATCCGTTTAATGTGGTTTTGCAGGAGCCCACGGCGTAAAAATTCGGCCGTAGCCAACTGAAGCGTGGGCGAAGAACATAAGTCCATGGCTTGCTTTAAAATCACAAATTTACGGATTACATCCGCAGGCCCCACAATAAATCCTAAACGGAAACCGGGCACAAAAATTTTGGAGAACGTGAACAAGGTAATTACGTTGCCTTGCCCGCCGTCCAACTCGTAAAACGTTCTGGGGGCCGTGCCTTCAAAACGCACTTGGCGGTATGGGGAATCCTCCAAAATAAACGTGTTATATTCTTTGGCCAGGGCCAAAATCTGCTCGCGCCGGTCCTGCGGGATGGTAGTGCCGGTGGGGTTTTGAAAATCGGGCACTAGGTAGATAAATTTGCACGGTTTGCCTTGCTGTTTTAACAAATCCAGTTTGGCTTTTAAGTCGTCCACCAGTACGCCGTCGTGATCGCTGGCAACGCCCAAAATATCCGCCCCCGCCACCTGAAACGCTTGGAGTGCCCCCAAATACGTTGGGCATGCGGTAATAATGCTATCGCCGGGATTTACAAACATACGCGCCGACATATCCAGTGCTTGTTGCGAGGCTGACACCACCAAAATCTGCTCCGGCGTAATAGAGATGTTTTCCGTCTCTTTTACCAGGCGCACCAGTTCTTGTTTTAGTTTGTCTTGCCCTTCGGTAGAGCCGTATTGCAAAGCCTCTTTGGGGTTTTGGGTTAAAAGCGTATCAAAAATATTTTGAATTTCCTGCGTCGGGAAAAGGGCCGGGTCCGGCAACCCCCCCGCAAAAGAAATAATTCCCGGGCGGGAAATAACTTTAAGCAGTTCGCGGATGGCCGACGCTTTGGAACGGCTTACCACGCTTGAAAATAAATGATTGTAATTCATAAATTGTCCCTTTTTACTTGTCAATATATTTTACAATTTTTAAACTTAAATCTTTGGCAATAATAGAGTGCGTCAGCGCGCCCATAGAAATTACGTCGGGCTTGGCTTGGCAATAGGCCTCTAAATTATGCGCATTGACCCCGCCAGACACTTCCACAATCGCGCGGCCGTTAATTTCCTGCTTGCACGTAGCAATTTGCGCGGGGGTCATATTGTCTAACATAATAATATCTGCCCCGGCGGCCAACGCTTGGCGCACCTCGTCCAAATTAGTGGTTTCCACCTCAATTTTAGGAGTGTGGCCAATGGTGTTTTTAATTTTGGCTACCGCGGCCGCAATAGAGCCCGCCGCGGCAATATGGTTGTCTTTAATCATCACGCTGTCAGCCAGGCTAATGCGGTGGTTGCGGCACCCACCCACCCGCACGGCGTATTTATCCAGGCGGCGCAAGCCGGGTTGCGTTTTGCGCGTATCCACAATCATCACGCCGTATTTCTGCCCAATTTGGGCAAACTGGCGCGATACACTGGCAATGCCGCTTAAGCGTTGCATAAAGTTTAGGGCGGTGCGTTCGGCCTTTAAAATGCTAAGCGTACGGCCGGTAATTTCCAACACGTTTTCGCCTTTTTTTACGTCGTCCCCGTCGTGTTTAAGCGGGGTTACTTGCAAGGTGTCGTCCACCGCGTGGAACACCTGGGCGGCTACATCCTGCCCGCACAGTACCAAATCTTCCTTGGCACGGATGACGGCTTGGGCGCGGTGTTGCGGCGTAAAAATAGTGTCCGAGGTAATATCCCCCAAACTGAGGTCTTCTTCTAAGGCTAAGGTAATAATTTTATCTAGTATCATTTGCTTAACTCAAACATTTTTTCAATAGATTTTTGGGCGGCTTGTGCCACGGCACCGTCCACCTGTACTACTTGTTCCGGGCGCGGCTCCACCAGGGCCCGCAGCGTATTTAACAAATTATTTTTCTTCATATACGCGCACACGCCAAACGGCCAAAAGAATTGCTTGGCAGGGTGTTCGGCCTCCAGGCGGTTGACAAGCCCTTGCTCGGTCAAAAGACCAAACTTTGTAGCTGTGCTACGTGCTACAAAGTCCGCCATGCCTTTGGTACTGCCCACATAATCGCACAAGGCACACACTTGCGGGGCACATTCCGGGTGCGCCAAGACTACAATACCGGGGTGGTCCGCACGGAGTTTTTCCACGTCCTGCTGGGTATATTTATCGTGCACACAGCAAGACCCGCCCGACGCAATAATCTCTTTAGGCGTGCCGCGGCGCTTGAGCTCAATTTCTATATTTTGCGCCATCAGCATATCCGGCACAAAAATCAGTTTATCCCCGGGCATTTTTTGCGCAATATCAAACACATTGCCCGAAGTTACACATGCATCACACTGCGCTTTTACCTCGGCCGAGCTGTTAATGTAGCACAGCGTGGGTACCCCCGGGTACGCGGCGCGGAGTTTTTGCACATCCGCCGCGGTCATACTGTCGGCCAGCGTACAGCCGGCCCGCCCCGCCGGGATGACCACTTGCTTTGTGGGGTTTAAAATTTTAGCGGTTTCCGCCATAAACCACACGCCCGCAAACACAATCGTATCTGCGGTGGTTTGGCGCGCTTGCTGGGCGAGCTGAAAGGAATCGCCCCGGAAATCCGCCACCCCGTACACTAGGTCGGGCGTGGTGTAAGAGTGCGCTAAAATGGCGGCGTTTTTCTCTTTTTTGAGGCGGTTAATTTCCAACGTATACGGGGCCAGTTGGGCACACTCTTGTAAGGTCCATTTTTCTCCCCGCGTTTTAGATACACTGGCAAGAAGCCCATAGAGTCTATGGGCTTCTGCGTCAAGCTGTGTAGATGTGTAAGGCATTGGGTTTAGTAGTTAATGGTGGTAGTAGTAACCGAGCCGTCCGCATTTTGCGTCGTTTTGGTGTTAGACGACGTCGTCGTGGAGGAAGCTACCGCCCCGTTGGAATAGACCGTTTTGGTGGTTGTGGTGGAAGAAACCGGCACATTGGGGTTGGGTCCGTCCACATAGTAAATGTTAGTGGTGTTGGTTACTTTTTTGGCACGCGCGGTGCTCACGCTCTTGGCGACGCCTTTGGCTTTAGCTTTGGCTTTGCCTTTGGCGGCTACTTTGTTTTTGCCACAGCAATCCGGATCTACCAGCGGCAAATAAGAATCCCCACACGCTTGGAGTTCATACGCGGGGATATTGTCGTAATCTTTTTCGGGCGCGAGCATGTTGTCAAATTCTTGGTCAATAATTTGGTATTTGGCGTCCTTGATTGTTTTGTCGTCTTTGCCTTTAGCATAGCGAGCATCCTTATTGCGGTAGGCCGCATTTTGCGCGCCGTAGGCCCCTTCCCCGGCGTTGTTTTTATTTTTGGAGCACGCCGCACACGCTACAGCGGCCACTGCTAAAAGACATAAAATTTTTTTCATAGTTTCTCCTTGTTAAAACCAACTTACTTTTATTATATATCATTTCCCCTCGCTTTGCACATAAAAATTCCCCGGGGGTTAGCCCGGGGGTATTTGCGTCTAATATCTAACGTAGGTTATTTGCTTTCTTCTTCGGTCGGTTGCGTTTCTTCACTGGCCCCAAAAGAATCCGAGAGCAAGTCCCCCAGCGTCGGGCGCGGTGCTTGTTTTAAGTATTGCGCCACTACTTTGCGGTTTTGGACTTGGTCGTATTTCTTAATAGACAAGTTTAAAGTAAACGTTTCCGGATTTACGCCAATGACCAAGGCGGTAATGGTATCGCCCTCTTTGGCGTTAAAATCGCGGCCCATTTCAAAGGGGCTGATGAACCCTTTGGTGTTGTTCTTGCCAATGGTACATTCCACACCGTATTCCTCGGATACTTTGGTAACCGTGGCTTTGACGGAGCTTTTGTACGGATAGCGGCGTTTTAAGGCGTCGGCCGGATTTAAGAAAAGCTGTTTGAGGCCAAATTCCAAACGCGGGGTTTCTTTGTCCAGCTTGAGTAATTTGGCTTTGAGGCGTTGCCCGCGGCGGAAGTTGGTGATAGCGGTTTCGGGCTCTTTCCAGGCCACGTTTTCCAGTTCCACAATGCCTTCAATACCGTGGAAACGCAAATAAAGTTTATCTTTATCGGCTTTGGAAACTACCACGCGCAGCACGTCGCCTTCTTTAATGGTGCCCAACACTTCTTCACGGCGCACGGCTTCGTCCTCTTGCAATACTTGTCTGCGCGAGACAATGAGTTTTTGTTTTTCTTTTACAAATTCCACAATGACGGCTTTAATTTTAGCCCCCACCGGTAAATAATGTTTATAAGCGGTGTGCAGTTCCGACAGCGACAACGGCATAAACCCGCTTACGCCAAATACTTCCACAATATAACCGCCTTTTACTTGTTGTAAAATGGTTCCTTTTACGCGTTCTTTGGCTTCGTACGCTTTTTTGCATACGTCCCAGCCCAGGGATTCTAAGGCTTTTTTGTGGGACAAAATAGCCGGGCGTTCATCCCCACCGCGTTTAACGAGTACGACAGAAATTTTATCCCCTACTTGCGGCAATGTTTTGCCTTCAAATTCGCTAGCGGCCACGGCACCTTCCTTTTTGGTGCCTACGTCCACTAAAATGCTGTCTTTGTTGACTTGTACAACGGGTACTTCTACAATTTCACGTTTATTTAGTTTTTCCAGTAAAGACTCTTGCTGCGCAATCAACTGGTCCATGGTCAGTTCTTGCTCGGTAGTTTCTTGCGTAGTTTTAGTTTCTTCATTTTGTGTCATAAGTCTTTATAGCGGTTTCCCACGGGGGAAATCGCCGTTAACCTCCGTTAGATATGTATTGAATTTATTGCATCCATTATTTGATTTGCAAATTGTTTATACTGCATCTTGGGCTCCAAGGCCTCGTCTTTGGTTAGGTGCATCACCGTGCCAAACTTGACCCGTATTTTACCCACCCAGGGCCACCCAAACGTGCCCTCTATTTTTACAGGTAGCACCGGGGCCCCCGTCTTATATACTAAAAATCCAATGCCGCTTTTGGGCTTTTGCGGCTTGCCTGTTTTACTGCGGGTCCCTTCCGGGAACATCACTACACTTTGCCCGTGGGCTAAGGCGTCCACCACTTCTTTTAAGGCGCCCATATCCCCCACCGTGCGTTTGCGGTCCACCGGGATATAATTACACCGACGGAAAAACCACCCTAACACCGGTACGGCAAACAGTTCTTTTTTAGCCACAAAGCGCGAATCACGCACTAACCCCGCAAATGCGCCAATGGCCGGCGGATCTGCGTTGGATAAGTGGTTGCCCGCAATTAAAAGAGCACCCTGTTGCGGGATATTCTCAAGCCCTTGCACCTCAATACGGTGAAAGAGTTTGAAATACACCCGTGCAACATATTTTACCAAATTAAGCAACATAGTGGGAAATTTTCTCTAGTACCAGCGCAATTACTTCGTCCTGCGTAAGGGAGGACGTGTCAATAATAATAGCCCCTTCGGCCGGTTTGAGCGGGCTGGCGGCGCGGTGCGAGTCCCGGTAGTCACGCTCTTCAATAAGCGCGAGGATTTTATGATAATCCGGGTGTTCCCCCGCCTCTTCCAGTTGTTTGACGCGGCGTTTGGCACGCTCTTGGGCGGAGGCAGTCATATAAATTTTCACGTCCGCGTCCGGGAACACCACCGTGCCAATATCGCGCCCTTCCATAATAATGCCCCCGTCCTTACCGGCTTGGCGCATTTGCTCGGTCAGCACGGCGCGGGCCTCTTTATGGGTGGAAACTTGGCTGGCCACATTGCCTACTTCTTCCAAATGAAGTTTGCCCCCCAAATACTCCCCGTCCACGTGCAAATTAAGTTTGGCATCCGCTTGGCGCACAAACGTAAACTTCAAGCGTTTGGCTAGCGCAAGCACCGCTTCGCCGTCACTGGGCGCTACGTGTTGCTCATACACTTTGTAAGCAAGCGCGCGGTAGAGTTCCCCCGTGCTTAAAAACCCGTACCCCAACTTTTGGGCCACAGCTTTGCCCACGGTGGACTTACCGGTACCGGCGGTACCGTCAATTGCTATTACCAGGCCATTTTTGCGCATTATTCGCCTTCCATTTGCAAGCTGTCGGTTACGCCGCGGATGGCTAACATAATCGCATCCGGGCTAGTGGCCGCGGCTTGGGCGGTATCCATATCAATAATACCGTCTTTATAAAGTTTGGCTAAGGATTGGTCAAAGGTGTTCATGCCGTAAAATTCACCCAGTTGCATTTGTTTGACGAGGTCGGCCGGGCGGTTTTCCATAATCAGTTTACGCACTTGTGGTGTGCTTACTAAAATTTCTAACGCCGGATACATTCCCCCCTTTACGCTAGGCAGCAACCGCTGGCACACCACCCCACGGATGAGCTCGGCAAGCTGTAAACGCACTTGGGCTTGCAACTCCGGCGGGAACGAAGATACCAACCGTTCCATGGTTTGCACCACGTTAACGGTGTGCATGGTTCCCAATACCAACTGCCCGGTTTCCGCAGCCGCAATCGCCGCTTTCATGACTTCCCCGTCGCGTAGCTCCCCAATTAAAATAACGTCCGGGTCCTGACGCATAGCGGCACGCAAAGCCCCTGTGTAAGAGGGTGTATCTACCCCTAATTCCAACTGGCTGACAATACTGCGGTTATCAGGATGGATAAACTCAATGGGGTCTTCAATGGTTAAAATATGGTTGGCACGGGTTTTGTTAATGTAATCAATCATCATAGCCAACGTGGAGGTTTTACCGGATCCCGTCATCCCCGTTACCAAAATAATCCCACGGCGGTTGTCTGCTATTTTCTTTAAAATATCGCCGGGCAAGTGGAACTGTTCAAAGGTAGGAATTTGCGGCGGAATGTGGCGGACTGCCATACAAATGCGACCCATTTGGCGAAACACGTTAAAACGAAAACGCCCATACGATTTAGCATCTAAGGAAAAATCCACCGTGCTGTACTGTTCAAACAACCGTTTTTCGCGGTCCCCCATACACGCATACGCCATTTTTTTGGCTTCTTCGTTAGAAACAAAACTGTCATCAATGGGTTTCATTTGACCGTTTAAGCGCACATACGCGTTGGAGTTACCCCGAATATGTAACCCGCTTGCTTTATTATCCACTACCGTACGTAACAAACTTTGTAATCCTACCGCCATAATTTTCTCCTTTTACACTAAGTTCACTGCTTGCCCTTTATAAAGACCGTTTTTTACGCCGCAAATACGCCGGCACCAACATAGGGTCTTCAAATTTAGGACGTTTCTGCTCAAAACTGGCAAATATGTCTTCACTAAATACTGGGCCGCGCGCCGTGGTTTCTGCGGATGCCTCCAGCGGGCGGCGCGCACTAAACGCCCCTGCTTTTTGCGCACTGAACCCGGTGGCAATCACGGTTACTTTAAAGTTACCATTGAGTGTGGGGTCGTATGAATAGCCAAACATAATAATAGAATCATTACTGGCATATTGCCGAATTAGACTCATCACTTCCCCTTGCTCCAGTAACGTTAAATTTTCCTCCGCGGCAAAGTGCACAATAAATCCCTTGGCTCCGCGGATATCGGCATTTTCCAAAAGTGGCGAAGAAATTGCCCGCTTGACCGCCGCCAAATGGCGGCCTTGCCCGCTGGCCTCCCCCACGCCAATAAGGGACTTTTCGGAATGGCACATCACTTTGCGGATATCGTTAAAATCAATGTTCACTTCGCCCGGTTTGGTAATTACTTCACTAATGCCTTGCACGGCTTGCAAAAGCACCTCATCTACCATTTTAAAAGCGTCGCGCGAAGAAGTACTGGGGTCAATGTTGGCAAATAGTTTTTCGTTCGGCACAATAATCATGGAGTCCACGTACTTTTGCATTTCCGCAATGCCTTCGTCGGCCTGCTTTTCGCGCACGTACCCTTCAAAATTAAACGGGCGGGTAACTACCCCCACTACTAAAAGGTCGTCGCCGTAAATTTCTTTAGCCAGTTTTGCCAAATACGGGGCCACGCCCGTGCCGGTGCCACCCCCCATACCGGCAGTAATAAACAGCAAATCACATTGGCCGATAATCAGTTTTAATTTTTCCTTACTTTCTTCGGCTGCTTTGCGTCCGCGGTCCGGGTCGCCGCCTACCCCAAGCCCTTTGGTTAATTTTTCCCCTACTTGCACTAAATAGGGGGCCTGGTTGCGGCGCAAGTCTTGCGCGTCGGTATTTACGGCAATAAAATCCACGTCTTTAAGGCCGGAGCTGACCATGTGGTTAATGGCATTTCCGCCACCGCCGCCCACGCCAATCACTTTAATTTTGGCTTTTTTACTTTCAAACTGTGCGGCCGGCATAAACAAATCTTGCATAGGCATATTTATCCAAAAATTCCTTTAAAAAATTTACCCAGCTTGCCAAACGTGGATCCGCCGGCCTTATATTGCCCGTTATACAGGGATTCTTCGGTCGCTTTGTCCGAGGCGTAAATAACTAAAGACAACGCCGTAGCATACAGTGGGGACAAAAACTCATCTGCGCAGGTTACCTCGTCGCGTTGGACGACGCCGCGGCGTACTTCCTTAAGCCCCAAAATATCCTGGCACAAGGCCGTCATACCCGGCATCTGGCTACCGCCGCCGGTAATGACCCCCACCAAGGGCAGATTTTTGGGCTTATACCCCGCCAGCCCGGCATAGTGTTCCACTTGTTCTAACAGCTCTTCCATACGCGGTTGCATGCAATCCAACAATTCCACGTTTTTAATAGAGCGCGTATCGCTACCGTCTAAAAGCGGGACCGAAATAGTTTGTTCGTTCTTCAAAAAACCGGGGTGGATGACGCCGTATTTTTCTTTAATTTCCCGGGCGGCTTTGCGCGACGTACTTAAATAGCTGGAAAGGTCGCTGGTTAAAATGTCGCACCCGTAGGGAATATCGCACGAAAAGCGCATCACGCCGCCCATGTAAATCCCCACGGAAATGGTTTCTCCGCCCAGGTCCAGTAGCATCACACCGTTTTCTTTTTCATCTTGCAGTAGGACCGATTCCCCCAGCGGCACTAAACCGTAAATGGTGCCGTCAATGCGAAAGCCGGGGCGTTGGATAGATTTAGCTAAATTGTTCAAATGCGTAGAAGCCCCGGTTACAATTTGAACGTCCACCTCTAACAGCGAGCCTTCCATGCCTTCCGGGTTGCGGATACCGCGTTGTTTATCCACGGCGTAACCTTGGTCAAATACGCCAATAATCTCGTTATCGTTTTTTATGGGCACGGCCTTGGCGTTTTCAATAGCCAGTTCCATGTCCGCCGGGCCAATTTCTTTATCCGGCCGGGAAATGTTGTACGTGCCGTGGCTGAAAAAAGATTCAATATGCGCTCCGCGCACGCCTACAAAAAGTTGCGAAATTTCCTGCTCGGTTTCGCGCTCTAAACTGCCTAGTAAAGTGGTTACGGCGGCAGACGTATCGCGGATATCGGTTACCATCCCCCCGCGGATTCCGCGGCACGGGATACTGCGCCCGGCCAACACTTGTAATGTATTTGTTTCTTCATCATGGGCGGCCGCCACGGCGGTTAGTTTGCCACTGCCCACATCTAAACCAACTAGTAAATTGGGTTTTGCCATACAAAAAAATTCCCCTAAAAAAAAAGTTCTCTCTCTATTATAAGAATTAATGGGCAGAAAGTGTTAAAAAAACTTTGCCTTGCTCAAAAAATTCAAAGTTCACCGTCGCAGGTTGTTGATATTTTTGGCGTACCAGGTCCATAATTTGCGCGGCCCGGCGGGCCTTGCTTTTTAGTTCGGTCGCGGGACCAAACAACACCACGCTCCGGTCCGGCAAGCGCAGGGTAACCGTATTTTGCTGTAAATCAAACTCCAGCGCTTCAAACGGTAAGGATTTTTTGAGCTTTAACACATCTTGCACTAATTCCACAAAAGAGGGTTTCAGTTGGTCCGGCACGTCGCCCACCAAAGAGACTTGGGGTACATTTTGCGGGCCGTTTGGGTCGGCATAGACGCGGCTATCCTGGTCAATGTATTTGCGGGTTTGGTCCGGCAGGACAAATTGCGCCACGGGCTCGCGCCGCTTGGCAGACACTTTGAGCTTGCCGCTTAGTAGCCCGCGCGTTACAGACACATGGCGCAACATGGGGTATTGTTTTACAAATTGTTGTTGTAATTTTTCGCTATCAGCAAATGAAAAGGGCTTGCCTTCAAAGGCGGCCGCCGCCTCAAAAATTTCTTTTTCAAGTGCCCCGTCCAGGCCACTAACCGCCACCGTTTTTACGTGCCAATTAGTCAGTTGGGCATTTTTGACGACGTGGTACACGTAGCGTGCCCCCATATAACCGCCGCCCCCAATACCCAGTATTAAAAATAGGAATAAGAAGAACTTAAAAAAAAAGGATGGCCGCTTTTTGCGTACCGTTCGGTTTCTTACATATAAGGTTGCCGACGGACGGTTGTAGCCATACTTTCTCATACATTAACCCTAAAAAAAGAAATGGGCGGGAAGGGAGTTGAACCCTTAAGGACTTTCGTCCATACGGTCCTGAGCCGTACGCGTCTGCCATTCCGCCACTCGCCCATGTGAGTATATTATAGGAAATGCGTACCAAAAAGTAAAGTATTTTCCGGTTTTTACTGGCAGTGGACTTAAGGACGGCACATTATGTTTAGCATTTCTCTCCCTATTTCAGTTATCCCCAGTATAAGCGGTTTCCTGTATTTTTCAAGGGTCCGCCCCGGTTTTTCTACCGGGGCGGATTAGGTTTACGTAAGTGGTTGCCTGGGATTTTTCCCGGCAAAACGTATTAACAGGCTACTTTGCCGCCACTACCATCCCAACATTTACCATCTTTAGTTGGCGTTCCGGCTGCACAATAATTTTTACCGTAAGTGCCCGTTGTTTCTGCACAATAAGCTCCGTTTTCGTAGATATTTCCTCCACAGGCACCTGTTTTAAGCGCAACACAACGAGATCCTGCTTTAAATGTGTTCCCCGTACACGAAGTCAGGCTAACTGTTTGACAATAAGCCCCGCCGCTATAAATTCCATTGTTACAGGATGAGGAAGCGGCTCCATTACCTACGTAACAGTAGGCTTGATTTTGGAACTCATTGCCATTACATCCTCCAGCTCCACCCCCTACTTGACACTGACTAGAATCAGTAAATGTATATCCACCGGAACATTTTGTATCGCTATAACCTGAATGGCAATAATTTCCATGCCCACTAAAGGTACCACCGGCAGGAACCGTTGTACAATTAGATGACTCAAGTTGTGCCGTCCACTTATTATTATAATTACATACATACGTGTACGTTTTTGTTCCGATTTGTCCGGCTACATTACAACCATCTGTATAGTCGGCAGGTTTAGTAGACATCGTACACCCGCAAGCTGTATAATTATACGCCCCGTATTTCCACGTACCATCCTCTTGACAGGTGGCCTTCCGCGTTGGTTTAGCATTTGGCTTTGAGTACGAACTGCCACAAGTTTCACTGAGTGTTTCAACCGTCTTACAACTTCCTTGCCAGGCAGTGTTTATCCATTGGCCATTAGTTCCACACGTTACCGTGCGCGTTTTAATACCACATTGATTACTATTGTAGTCATGACAAATATATCTATCATCTGGCTTTACGGGGCACTCTTGTGTAACGGTATAATTTTCCCATTCTCCGGTTTTGGTGTTGCACGTGCCTTGTTTGATTTCTTCCCCACAGTTTTCATCACAAGTTGTACGGATATATTCTTTGGTGCTGTCACACTCTTTTTGACAAGGCTCTTCATCCCATGTAGGCTCCGCCCAACTTCCTCCGCTACATTGGGTACTCCCTTGCGCCGTTCCGCTACTCCACCCCTTCCCTAATGCACTACACGCTTTGGTTAACGGTGGCTTAGTAGGGCATGCTTGCGTTACCGTGTAATTCTCCCATTGGCCCGTTTTAACGTTACACGTACCTTCTTTTACCTCTTCCCCACAGTCTTCTGCACACGACGTGCGGATTGTTTTGCTTGCCTCATCACACGCTTTTTCTTGCTTACAAGTCTGTTCTTCTTGGTAATACCCACTCTCACATCCCGTTACTTGTCCTTCGTCATTACATACCGCATTTTCCGGGCACAACTTAAAACTACTTCCCCCTAATTCTCCCGCTAACAAAAACGTCTTATATTGCTTCCCTTGTAAGCTCCCCGTTACTTCCGTCCCGTGTAACGCTTTTTCACATAGCCATAACGCATCCTCATCATTGGCGTCCGCTTCACAGTGTATATTACTGGCAAACTTGGGGCTATTCTTTTGGTACATAATATACCGTACATTAGGTATATCCGTACGGTGCGCCGCTACGTAAATATATTCCTCGTCTTCCTCTGCAGTGCTTAAGGATACTTGCGTGTTCTCTGCCTCTACAGGGGCTATATCTAAGTCTTCTTTGCCTAAGGCATACTGGTTATTGCCTAAGTAATAGATTTCCTGGGCATCTGCTACCGCTTTAGCCCATGGGTAACGCTACTACCGCTATTACCGCTATAATAATTACGGTTACCGCTAACTCCAGAATAGTAAAACCGGAGCGGGGGGTACAACTGGGGGTGGGACTTGTTTTCATACTACGTTCTCCTAATTTAAGTTCAATTTAACGGCTTTGGAAAACGTAATAAAAATGACGGCTGATATGGTTGAGCCACGTGAATAACCCAAGTACATACAGCCGTAGTTTGCCCCCGACGAGAAATCCGCCAAAAGGGCAAACACTCGGCACAAGAAAACAGGCTCATGACTTCCTGTCCTCTTGTGCCTAATTCGGCTGTTTTTGGTTTTCACGTGTGCCTTTAGTTTCCTAAAAGCTTGCGTAATATACGCTTCCAAAAACATATTAAATTGTATTTTCATTATACCATATAATCCTTATTTAATTGCTATAATAAAGGCATGAAAAAAAGTAAAGTCTCCTCCTCGTGGCAGTATGCCGGATGGTTTGGCTTGGCCATTGTATTGGGCCTGGTAAATGGCCTCTATCCCACCGAACCGGGGCTGACAACCGCCCGGTTTTTAAGCGACGTTTTTGTGCGCTTATTTAAATTTATCAGCGTACCGATTATTGCTGTTACCATCTGTTATACCATTGCACGCCTGGGCAGTGCGCGCACCCAAAAAGCGTTGTGGAAACGCACGTTGGGCTATACGCTCTCCACCACTTTATTGGCCGCCGGGGTGGGAGCCGCGCTATATTATTTCTTTACGCCCGCCAACGTAACGGCCGCCCCTGCCGCTGACGCAGGCCTGGCCGCCCAAAAAGGGTATTTGGATTATTTTGTGTCCGTGGTGCCGGATAACCCGCTCGCCCCTCTAGTGCAAGGCAACGTGCTTAGCGTTCTCATTATTGCGATTGCGGTAGGGATTGCGATTCGGTTTATTAAAGAGGCGCAACCCCGTGCGACGATTTTAAATTTGTTGGGGGCAATTCAATCGGTGTTGTTTTCACTCGTGGGGGTGCTAATCCGCATTTTGCCTTTGGGGATTTTTGGCTTTACTTCTATCTGCACGCGTGATTTTGCCGGCGGGGTGGCCCTTAACGGGCTGGGGCATTATTTTGGGTTGGTGGTTGCGTCCAACTTGCTACAAGGGGTGGTGGTGCTACCGCTATTCCTACTGGTGCGGAAAATTAACCCCTGGAAAACCGCGCGTAATATGTCCAAAGCACTGTTGGTGGCGTTTTTCTCTAAATCCTCGGCGGGCACTTTGCCTGTAACAATGGCATGTGCCGAGCAAAACAACAAAGTGCACCCCACCGTGTCGCGCTTTGTACTGCCGATTTGCACCACGATCAATATGAACGGATGTGCGTCGTTTATCTTAATTACGGTAGTATATTTAATGCAAAACAACGGGGCCGCTATTACCATCCCCACCTTGCTCACATGGGTGCTGATTGCCACGGTAGCCGCCATTGGAAACGCCGGGGTGCCCATGGGGTGCTATTTTTTGGCCGCCAGTTTGCTTTCGTCCATGAACGTGCCGATACAACTGCTGGGAATTATTTTGCCGTTTTACACCGTGCTAGATATGGTGGAAACTTCCTTAAATGTGTGGAGTGATTCGTGCGTGGCTACCCTGGTTAATAAGGACCTGGGGAAGGATTTACCGAAAGAAAACTAGCGCGTGTACAACTCGACTAAAATTAAAAACCACGCCTTTGCGTGGTTTTTATATTTTACCGGGGAAGGGACTTGCCTTCCGGTAAAACTCCTAACGGAGTTTTCCTGCAGGCCGGGCTCGCGGTACTCGCCTTGCGGCTCACCTAGTTCGCACGCAAACTCGTACAACGCTGCGCCTTTCAAGCCCCTTACGCGCACCAAGCAGTTGGTGCTCTCCCTGAAGAGAAATTAAAAAACCACGCTTTTGCGTGGTTTTTAAATTTCTACCGGGGAAGGGACTTGAACCCTTAAGCCCGTGCGGGCAATAGTTTTTGAGACTATCCTGTATACCAATTCCAGCACCCCGGCTTAAATCTATATTTTATTATAACATATTTTTTTACTGTTCTAAACATACAATACAATTTTACGATACAAATTATGTAGAATGTTAAGGTAGTACAAGTCTGTTTTTGGAACCGTATGCAGAATACGGATGGCTTTTGCAAAAAAGCGATGAGGTACTCCAAAAACGGCCGATACAGGCGCTTTGTAAACGGACTAATTACCCGTTTGCACAGCGTCCAACGTTTGCCATTATTTTAATGGCAGATTACGGCTGTTTTTGTGCGAGCATGTACCTCATCCTCCATAAACCAGCCGTTTTGTGTGGTTTCATAAGCAGATACATTAAAATTAGGAGAAAACTTATGAATACACACAAAAATGTAGTTATAAAAAAAGGCTGTCATTGCCGAACGTATTTATCGGCAATCTACAACGCACGTCGTTGTCAAATAAAGGAATTTTCCTTATTAAATAGGTGCGTGGAAGATCCCCGACAGAAACCCTCGGGGATGACAACTAATTTTACAACAGCCCATGGTTTTACGCTCATTGAGCTCCTAGTAGTGGTACTCATTATTGGTATTTTGGCGGCGGTGGCACTGCCACAGTATCAAAAGGCAGTAATGAAAAGCCGGGCGGGACAAATGATGTCCTTGGTGCGCAGTTTGGCCGCCGCACAAGAAGCTTATTATTTGGCAAACGGCACTTATGCACAAACTTTTGCAGAACTGGATGTTGATTTGCCTGGTAATAAAACATTCGGCTGCGCTACGCCCTACATGTCCGGCAAAACAGAGTGTTTTACGTTAGATAACGAATGGGAAATTGGAATTGCGGAAGACGGAGAAGGTAACGCGGCGGGAGTAGAATCTTACTATCCCAAAGGAAGTTTTAAAATTACAGCGTATTTACCTCATGCTAAGGATATAGAGACATATGGTCATCTTACCTGCATTGCCCAAGTGGCTAATGTATCCTTAGGCAAAAGCATTTGTGCAAGTTTAGGCACTCCCACCAATATAGACAGATTCTATAAAATGTAATGTTACAAAATCGGCCTTCAAATGGTATAGATTTGAAGGCCGATTGCTATAAAAACTACTTTTATTTCACCAACTTATCAATTTCCAGGGTTACTTGTTCTTCCATGTCCGGGCGGTAGCCTTCCCATACTTTTACCACTTGGTGTTTTTGATCAAACAGCATGGTGTGCGGCAAGCCTTGCACGCCTAAACCTTCTGCCATTTCACCCGCGTTGTATAGGGCTTTTACGGTAAAACCGTGTTCTTTGGCGGCGTCGCGCACTGGGCCGGGGGTCGCGTCCATAAAAGCACCCACAATTTCTACCTGGTCGCCATATTTTTCTTTCAGCGCTACTACGGCCGGCATGGTTTTTTTGCACCATGGGCACCAAGAGCCCATAAATACCACCAGTACCGGTTTGCCGTTGTAGTTATCCGATTTCCACATTACGTCTTCTTCTACCACCGGCAACTCGGCCGATTTTAACGTAACTACTTCCGGCAAGTCCGGCAGTTTGGGCATACAGGCCGCGGCCACTAACGCCACAGCTAACAAAGATACTAATTTCTTCATATTTTCTCCTTTTTTGAGGTTTCCCCTAAGGGCTTATATATGATAGAATACAAAAGATGGGTGATTTTATCAATAAGATTACGGACTTTTTGGGCGAGCGGGTAGATATTTTAATTATGCCGCGCAAAGGGGCCAGCACCAAGTTTAAAATGCGCCGCTTGACGATAGGGGTGCTTATTTTTGTTTGGCTGTTAATTACGCTGGGGGCCCTGTTATTTTTTGTGCGCGGCTATGATTACAATATGCTCAAGGCCGACAATAACTTAATGCACCTAAAGCTAAAACTGATTGCCGAAGAACTGGAACGCGGGCGCAAATATATTGCGCTTACCCAAACGACCGATACCCAAATGCGCCAAATGCTAGGTATGCCCGGCAGTAAATCAGGCAATTCTAAAAATTGGGAAGAACTGCAGGCCCAACAAGAAGACCGCGCCCAAAAATTATTTGCCGGGGATTTAAAAGACCTGGAGCCCGAAGAATTTGAACAATATATTGACGACCTGGAAGATAATTCCAAAACCCGCTTAGCCAGCTTCCAGGAAATTGCCTGGTACTTTGCCAACCAACGTGAAGGATCCCACTCCACCCCCTCTATCCGCCCTTCTAACGCGCCGATTAGCTCGGGCTATGGGTACCGCTTGGACCCCATGGGCCGGCGCACCTCCAAAAAACACAACGGGGTAGATTTTGCCGGCAAGCCCGATAGCCCCATTTTTGTAACGGCCGACGGCGTGGTACGCCATGCAGGTTGGGTGCCCAGCTTTGGGCAAGCTATTTTGGTGGACCACGGGTTTGGTTACTCCACGCTTTACGCGCACACCACCGGCCCCCAAGTAAAAGCGGGAGATACTGTGAAACGGGGCGATAAAATTGCTACAATGGGTTCTAGTGGGCGTTCCACCGGGACGCATTTGCATTATGAGGTGTGGAAAGACGGACAACCCGTCAATCCGCGTAACTATTTTAAATAACTCTAGGAGTAAAATATGGGATTTTTAAAAAAAGATTCAGATTTTTCCTCCGGCGAACATTTTTCCGTCGTCAGTGCGGAGTGTTACTTCCAAGGGACGCTTAACGTACAGGGCTCCTTGCGGGTGGACGGAACGTTGGAGGGAGCGGTGGATAACGCACGGCACGTCATTGTAGGGGACGGCGGCAAAATTGTGGGCGACGTAACCGCTGAAATTGTAGTGTGCGGGGGCGAAATTGAGGGAAACGTTTGCGCTGAGATGTTGGAAGTGCTTAGCAAAGCGGCTATCAATGGCGATATCCGCGCCAAAAAAATGATTGTAGAAGAAGGCGGCCGCATTGACGGGCGCTGCACCATTGGGGACAGAAACGAAGTTCCCTCGGACGAAGAAAATTAAGGAGCAAAACACGTATGATTTCATTTTTCATTAAACACAAAAAATCCATTTTAATTATCACGCTGTCCTTCTTTTTGGGCAGTATTGTGTATATCGGGTTAGATGCTTATTCCCGCAGTAACTACAGCTTAACTGCCGCTACCGTAGGGGGGCAAAAAATTTCTTACCGCGATTTGCAACGCGTCACGGAGCAACAAGCTAACCGTTTCCGTGGTCAAGGCATTGACGTAAATGAAGACTTCTTAAAAATGATTGAACAACAAGTGTTGTCTTCCATGGTCAGTGAAGAAATTTTAAACCAAGCCGCCCGTGAAGCGGGGCTTTGGGTGTCCGACTATGAAGTAGCGTACGACATTAAAACTTCCCCCTGGTTCTCCCCGGAAGGTAAGTTTGACAAAGCCCAATATGAGTACGTACTCAAAGCCTCGGCCGGGGTGACCCCCGCCCAGTTTGAAGAGCAACTGCGCCGCGATAAACTGGCCAACCGCTACCGCCAAACGCTTTATTCTTTCTACAAACTCACGCCGGAAGAAATTAAATATGCTTATCAAGTGCAAAACGGCAATTTGAAAGATTTTGACGCAAACAAGCAAGATTTTGCCGCCACACTGATGGACACCAAAATGGAAACCGCCCAAAAAGCGTTCTTGGACGATTTTAACAACCACGTAGAAATCAAAACTTTTTTGGAGTAAGCCGTGAATAAACATGATGTGCTAGTAGTAGGGTCCGTGGCTTTTGACACCATTGAAAACGCCAACGGCCGTGCCGAGCGTGTGTTGGGCGGGGCGGCCAGTTACGCCTCTATTTGTGCCAGCTATTTTACCAAACCCTCGGTAGTAGCCGTCGTAGGGACGGACTTTACCCAGGAATACCGCGACCCGTTTTTAAAACGCGGCGTAGATATTACAGGCGTGGAAGTAAAAGACGGGCTTACCTTTCACTGGGGCGGGAGCTACGACGCGGACTTTAACACCGCTTTTACCAAATTTACGGACTTAAACGTATTTAAAGATTTTAAGCCTGTTCTATCCAAAGAGCAACAAAACGCCAAAGCCGTTTTTTTGGCTAACATTGACCCGGAGTTGCAACTTTCCGTATTAAAACAAGTCAAACATCCGCGCTTAGTGGCGTGCGACACCATGAACTACTGGATTTCGTCCAAAAAAGACACGCTCTTAAAAGTGATTAAGCAAATTGATATTTTATTTTTGAACGAAAACGAAGCCCGCCTTTTAACCGGCATTTACAACCTGATTCAAGCCGGCAAATGGCTACTGGGCAAAGGCGTAAAATACGTGATTATTAAGCTGGGCTCTAACGGATCTATGCTAGTGAGCCACAAAGGGATTGCCCAGTTGCCCCCGTATATTTTGGAACACGTACACGACACCACCGGCGCCGGGGATACCTTTGGCGGCGGATTTACGGGCTATTTGGCAAGTTTAAAAAATTGGAATACATTGCCCGCTATCAAGCGCGCCATGATGATTGGTAATGTGATGGCCTCGTTCACCATTGAATCCTTTAGCGTGGCACGCCTGGCGGGGCTTACCCCTCAAACTATTAACAAACGCCTGAAAGAATATACGGATATGTTGCGGTTTGATTAAAAATGAAACTCCCCGGGCTCACGCCCGGGGTTTCTTTTTATCCGAAAGCAACCAACCCCAAAACATTTGTTTTGGGGTTGGTGCGTAGCAAAGTTTCTTTGCAAGGACTACTTTTTTACTTCTTCGTCGTCCAACTTTTTAAGCGTGGGGAAGAAGATAATCTCCCGGATAGAGTCTTGCCCGGTCAGCATCATAATAATGCGGTCAATCCCAATGCCCATGCCCCCCGTAGGTGGCATGCCCGATTCCATGGCCTCAATATAATCGGCATCTAAAATGTCGGCATTTTCGGCATCTTCGCCTTTGGCAATGGCTTTGGCAGCGGCTTGATCTTTTAGACGTTGGAGTTGGTCGGCCGGGTCGTTCAGCTCGGTATAAGCGTTGCCCAGTTCTTGCCCGTTTACAAACACTTCAAAGCGTTCCACCAGTTCCGGGTCCCCGGGTTTGGTTTTAGAGAACGGACTGACGGCCGTGGGGTAATCCAAGGCAATGACGGGGTTGTGATAGTCGGCCAGTAATTTGCCTTCAAAAAGCTCGTCAAAAATAGCACTGTCGCTATCGTCCGCCGAGAATTTGACCCCTTGTTCGCGGGCTACTTCTTCCAGTTTGGCACGGTTGAATTTGCGCCCGTCCAATACTTCGTGGATATCATGGCCGAATTTTTCTTGCCACGCCACCGGGATATAAAGGCGTTTATACGGCGGGCGCAAGTCCACATCATACCCGCGGAAATGGATGGTTTCCACACCAATAGCTTTGGCGGCGTTGCCCAAAATTTCGTCAAACAAATCCGCCATGGTGTTCACGTCCCCATACGCCTGGTAAAGCTCCATCATGGTAAATTCCGGGTTGTGGGTCGTATCAATGCCCTCGTTGCGGAACATATGCCCAATTTCATAAATGCGGTCCAACCCGCCAATAATGAGGCGTTTGTGGTGCAATTCCAAGGCAATACGCATATAGAGCGGCATTTTAAGTGCATTGTGGTACGTTTCAAACGGGCGCGCAATCGCTCCGCCGGAGGACGGGTTTAAAATAGGGGTTTCTACTTCCAAAAATCCTTTTTCGTCCAAGGTTTTGCGGATAGAAGAAATAATTTTGGCCCGTTTTACAAAAATATCTTTTACTTCTTCGTTAGCAATTAAATCCAGGTGGCGTTTGCGGAAGCGTACCTCGGTATCTTGCAAGCCGTGGTATTTTTCGGGCATGGGGCGGATTGCTTTAGACAAAAGCGTCATTTTGGTTACTTTAATGGTTTTTTCGCCGGTTTTGGTTACAAAAATATGCCCGGTTACGGACACAAAATCCCCTACGGCAATATGTTTTTTGAAAAACGTATAGGCATCGTCGCCCAAGTTATCTTTGGCTACATACAATTGGACACGGCCTGAAAAATCGCGCAGGTGCGCAAACGCGGCCTTGCCCATTAAGCGGATTTGCATTAAACGCCCGGCGGTAACCGCTTCGGCGTTTTCTTCCAAATTTTTGGCTTGGGCGCAAGAAATTTGTTTTTCACAGCGGTTAGGGTACGGGGTAATCCCCATTTGGCGGATTTCTTCTACCTCAGCGTAGCGTTGCTTGATAATGCCGTCTAAGGCATTGTTGTGTTGTTGTTCGGACATAAATACCTCTATCGTAACGAATTACTTATATTTTAGCAATTTATCACGTGCAATGTGCTAAAATAAAAGTATGAAGAAAAACACCTGGATTTTAATCATGATTGTAATAGGCTTTGTGGGGGGCGGGCTGTTTTACCGACACGTAGCACAGGATCGCGATTCGCGCGGGGCTACGCGCCTGATGCGTGCCTTGGAAGAAGACGACACCCAAAAAATGGAAAAACTACTTAGCAAAGAAGAAGTTAATTTACGTGATAAATCCGGGCAGACACCGCTTTTTTATGCCGCACGCCATACGAGCCAACCCCAAGTGATTCATAAACTGCTTTTGGCCGGGGCGGATGCCTTTGCAACCGATAAATACGGCAATACCCCGCTTATGGTAGCGGCCAAAGATAACCCCAACCCCGCTATTACCCTGGCACTAGCTAAACAAGGCGGTTTTTCCAAGCGGCAAACCCGTAATAAGAACGACGCCTTATTTTTGGCGGCCAAATATAACCGGGCGGACGTTATCAAAACTTTACTAGTGGCCAATGCCAGCCCCGCCGTAGAAGATGCGAACCAGCACCCTGCGGCAGATTATTTGGCCACAAACGAACAACTCAGCGAACAGGAAAAAACAGACCTGCGCCAAGTGATGTTAGTGTTGGAAATTTTGGAAGAGCGGGAGCTGTTTTCCCCCATAAAAGAAACCCTCAAACCCACCTTAAAACAGATGTCCGCTTCCCAGCCCAAAAAACAGGAGCCGGCCCCCGCACAAACGCAAGCGGACCCCGCTACGGCCAATTCCCCGGCTAAGTAGGGCTTTCTACCTATTCAAAACCCGCCTAAAAAGGTATAATATAGGTATCTATTTTCTACGAGGTTTTATACTATGACAGTTCGTGTTCGTTTTGCACCTTCCCCCACGGGATTTTTACACATTGGTGGTGTACGTACCGCCTTATTTAACTATTTATTTGCCAAAAAAAATAAAGGGACGTTTCTCTTGCGCATTGAAGATACCGACGAAGAACGCTCCACCCAAGCCTCCACAGATGCTATTTTTGAAGGCATGCAATGGATGCAACTAAACTGGGATGAGGGCCCCATGCCAGACGGCACTAACAAAGGCCCGGACGCCCCCTATTACCAAGCAATCCGCGCGGACCAGGGCATTTATAAAAAATATATCGACCAGCTAATGGCCGAAGGAAAAGCCTACAAATGCTATTGCACGGAAGAAGAACTGGAAGCTAACCGCCAAAAATGTTTGGCGGAACACCGCCCGCCGAAATACTCCGGCAAATGCGCCCATTTAACCAAAGAAGAACAAGCCGCCTTGGAAGCCCAAGGCCGCAAATACGTTATCCGTTTCCGTATGCCGACCGAAGGCGACGTGGAATGGGATGACCTCATCCGCGGGCACGTAAAATTTGCCAGCAAAGATTTGTATGACTTGGTAATCCAAAAAACCAGCGGCTACCCGACGTATAACTTTGCCGTAGTGGTGGACGACCATTTAATGCGCATGACGCACGTAATTCGCGGGGATGACCACATTTCCAACACGCCGGCGCAAATTCAAATTTACCGCGCATTGGGTTGGAAAGAACCGATTTTTGCCCACCTGTCCATGATTCACGGGCCGGACGGTAAAAAACTTTCCAAACGCCATGGGGCTACCAATGTGGTGGAGTTCCGCAACATGGGTTACTTGCCGGAAGCACTGAAAAACTATTTAGCCCTTTTAGGTTGGGCCACCAGTGACTCCCAACAAATTTTCGCCCCCGGGGAACTGGAAGAAAAATTTGATATTTCTGGCTGTCAGCCCAGCCCCGCGGTCATGGACCCCGAAAAACTAAACTGGATGAACGGGGAGTATATCCGCGCTACCTCTTTAAGCCGCTTGACCGACCTGGCACTACCGTTTATTGAAAAAGCCGGGCTAAATATCGCGGGGGTGGACCGCAAACGCCTGGAAAACATCATTGGCCTAGAGCAAGAAAAATACAAACTCTTAACCGAAATCCCAGACCTTATCCGCTTTTTCTTTGAAGAGCCCGTAGTAGAACAAGAGGCCATTGACAAAGTGTTCGCCAAGCCGGAAGCCAAACAGGTGCTTGAAGGCATTGCAAAAGTATATAGCCAAATGACTGATTTTACGGACGTTAATTTGGAAGCGGCCGCCCGCGCTTACGCGAAAGAAAACGGGATGAAAGCCGGGCAGATTTTCCACCCGGTGCGGGTGGCTGTTTCGGGCCGTACCCACGGGCCAACGCTTTTTAAAATGTTGGAATATATGGGGAAAGATACAGTACTGGCCCGCTTACAAAATGCGGTAAAATACTGTAAATAAACGAATGCACAAAGGGTTTGCATGAAATATTGGTTTTTTAACGGCAACGACGTAGTAGGGCCGTTCACACTCAAAGAACTTGCTAAGCAAAAATCTTTTAGTGAAACAAGTCTCGTCTGCCCCGAAAACTTTAGTGATGATGGGGACCACTGGCAAGTGGCCCTCACATTTGCAGAGTTAAAACCACTTTTTGCGCACCCCGCGGATGAAAATAACGAGCCCGCCACCCTGGAAAAAGAATTAGACACGCTTTTAAAAGAACGTTCCCCTTTGGCGTTTGACGAAACCCCGAGTGAGGGCCCAGGCTTGCAAATTCCGCAAAAGCCGGCTAAACCCGGCCCTATTGAAGATTATTTTAACCGCATTAAAGGGGAAGATTTGGGCGATATTTTAGGCATCCCCAACCCCAACGACAATTCCGACATGGACCTTGCCCACGCGCTGGAAAAGCAACTGACTAAAACCACTTCTACCCGCCGGGAAAAGCAAGAAGCCGCCGCGGACGAACAAACCGTGCAGGAGCTTGCCCAAGCCGCCGCTACACACCATGTGGCCACCCTTACCGAAGTGTTTGGCCCTACTACTCCCGCCGCCACGGCTGTAGCCACGTTGCCAAAACCGGCCGAAAGCCCCTCTATGCCTACCGTGGA
Source organism: Candidatus Avelusimicrobium pecoris (assembly GCA_902761975.1). GTDB lineage: Bacteria > Elusimicrobiota > Elusimicrobia > Elusimicrobiales > Elusimicrobiaceae > Avelusimicrobium > Avelusimicrobium pecoris. The sequence goes on from CACWMG010000006.1 coordinate 25,926, forward strand.
ACCAGTCACTTTACCGGTCCTTGCGCAAGATCCCGTAGCTACAAAACAAGAACCCGTTCCCCCTGCGCAAGAGCCGGAAAAAGAGGAGTCTGCTTCTCCGTCCCAAAAAACACAACAGCCGCAAGCGGCTCCTGTGGAAATAATCCCGGACCCTGCCTTACTGCGCCGGGAAAAAGTGGAAGTCAACAGTGTGCGGGCGCGCTTAAAACAAACACAGGAAATGAAAGATTTTTTGCATGAAACGCAAAACACCCATTTAAAACGTCAGTCCGATACACAACGCCGGGTTATTGTGATGTTACTGGCCGTACTGGCTATTATGGGCGGACTGCTTTTAGCACTGCAACTGCAAAGCTCTAAAAAAACAACTTCGCAACCGCTACCCACCCCTAAGGTGGCTACCCCGGCCGAAGAACTCTTGGAAGAAGTACCCCCCCTCCCAGCGGCCCCCAAAACGCCGCCCACGCAAGAACAAAAAGCAATCTCTATTGTGCAAAATTATTCACTGGGGGCCCAGCGGGGGACACTGGCGAACTATTTAAGCCGCATTTATAAAACACAACTGGCCCAGGGATATGTGGGTGCGTGGGAAGCGGATCCCTTGTATAAAAATGCATATGTAGTAAAATATAGGTTGACCAAAACGCGCAAAGAACCTATTATATATGTATTCCAGGCTGATGTAGCCCAAGGCAAGTTAACCGGGGCCTTAAATAACATCTCACTCGATTTAGTTGGGAAAATAAATTAACAAAGGGGACATAAATTATGATACTCATGGACGATCTGTTTGCACTGATGAAAGCGAAAAACGCTTCGGATATTCACCTGGTAGTAGGGGTACCCCCCGTGCTACGTATTCAAGGTAAATTGTACGCTACCCAATTTGAATCGCTCACCAAAGAAAGCGCCCAAACGCTTATTTATTCTATCATGACGGACGAACAACGCCAACGCTTTGAAGAAGACTTAGAATTAGATTTTTCCTTCGGTCTTAAATCCTTAGGGCGTTTGCGTGTCAACATTTATAAAGAAAAAGGGTGCATTGCCGCTGCCTTGCGTGCTATTCCCAATACGTTCCAAACCTTTGAAGAACTCAACCTGCCGCAAGTAACTTACAATTTAATGAAACTGCACAAAGGGCTTATTTTGGTAACCGGGGCCACCGGGTCCGGTAAATCTACCTCTCTAGCCAGCATGATTAACTACTTAAATATGAACGAGAGTAGCCACATCATGTCCGTAGAAGACCCTATTGAGTTCGTCCACCCCCACAAACGCAGTATTGTCAACCAGCGCGAAGTAGGCGGGGATACCAAAACCTTTGCCGCCGCGTTAAAACACTTTTTGCGTCAAGACCCGGATATCATCCTGGTAGGAGAGTTACGCGACCGAGAAACCATGGAAGCCTGCCTTACCCTGGCAGAAACGGGGCACTTGGTGTTTGCCACCTTGCACACCAGCGACGCAGTACAGTCCATCAACCGTATTATTGACGTGTTCCCCCCCAACCAACAACCGCAAATCCGCACGCAGTTGTCCTTCGTGCTAGAGGCTATTTTATCCCAACAGCTCATCCCGGCCTTAAACGGCGGGCGCGCGATGGCGTGCGAAGTGTTAATTGCTAACTCGGCCGTACGCAGTTTAATCCGCGAAGGGAAAGTGGAACAAATCCTCTCCACCATGCAAACCAACGCCAGCTTAGGGATGCGCACCATGAACGAAGCCTTAGGCCAACTATACATGGAAAAGAAGATCAGCTACGAAACTGCCCTTGGCTACAGTAGCGACCAAGGCGGTCTAAAAACCTACCTACAGCAAAAATTAGGCGGTAGTTTTAATTAAAAAGTAGTTATACCCAAAACACCCCGGCAACCGCCGGGGTGTTTTGTTAATATCCCTATTATTATATTTTACTGGCTACTGCGGGGTCCTCCATACATAGGTAGACCACCGCGTGGGGGAACGTGCGGCGCAAAAGCGGCACCAAAAATTGGTACGCCTCTATACGCTGTGCTTGGCTGTAGCGCATTTTACCGTCAAAATCCAGCAAAAATTCACCGTCTAAAATGCGGTTTTTTGTAAAGCGCATTTCAATACGTTTTTTAAGCTCGCGGCTAAAGCGTAGCGTCCCCACACTAATCCAGGCAATTTTATTGTGCGGGAGCGTGTCGGCCATTTCCTGCACCGTGCGGGCGTAATCTTGCTGATACCCCTCGTAAATGACTACCGGGTCAAAGTGAAAGCCCAAGCGGTACCCGGCGCGGGCTACTTCGCACGCGGCTTGTAAGCGCGCCGTTAGGTTGGGTGTAAAATGCTCCACGTCTTGGGTAATCGGCCCCGCATTGACGGACCACGCCGCCACCACATTTTCACACCCGCCGGCCGCCAACAGGCCGCCAATGTTGGTGCTTTTGGTTTTAAACTCAAATTGCAAATGCGGGCGGGCGCGGAAAAACGGCACAATCTGCGCGGAATATTGCGTCAAATCGTCAAACACGAGCGAGTCCGTAAACTCCCCACTGCCAATGCGGGGGCGGTCAAAGAGTCCCGCACGAAACTTTGCCCCGTCAATTTTTGCTAAAAATTCCTCCACATTGGCGGGCAATAATACGGCGTGCAAATTTTGGTATTGTTGCAAAAAACAATACTCACACTCAAAGCGGCACCCAAACCCCAGGTTGACTAAATTATATCCACACCCCGCCGAACCGCAACTGCACGGACAGGGTTTTAAAAAATCATACTTTTCGCGGTGGATCAGCAGTGTATCCAACCGTTTGGAAAAATGGGGACTCCCCACCTGTGTTTTTCCGTCTGTTTCTTTAAAATCGGCCTGCGCAAATGCCGCACGCACGCGCTGGGCGAGCGGGGTATCTTTGACGGACGTTTCTATATAAATGGTTTTAGGGGAAAAAGGCCGTGGGGTTAAATCGGCCTCTTGGGTAGAATCTAATTCCAGTTTGGGCAAATAAAATTGGTCTTTGCGGGCCGTCTTAAAATTAACCGGGTAGCGCCGCGCTAACAGCCGTTTTTTGGCACTTTCAAAATTTAAATTTTTTTCAAAGGGTAAAATTTCTGCCAAAGGTACATCTTCGCGCTTGGCAATTTCGTACACCAGGCGCACCAATTCACGTTGTTTATTTATGCCCAGTTTAGGCAGTAACCCTAATACATAGGTTTCTATTTCGTTAAGTTGCATAATTCCTCGTTAGAAAGTGAAAGAGAGGCCGCTTGTGCGTTTTGCATAATTTGTTGCGCGTTACGCGCCCCTACCAGGGCACAGCTTACGCCCTCTTGCGCCAATACCCACGATAACGCTACTTGGGCCGGCAGGAGCTGATATTTGGCTGCCAACTCGTTTACGCGCGCTACCATTTGTTGGGCGTGCACAAAGTTTTCCCCCCGGTAACATTTATAAAAATAATTGCGCGCATCCGCGCGGCGCAAATTGGGCTCTTTGTGATACTTCCCGCTTAAAATGCCCCCACACAAACTGCCATACGCCATAAAACCCACGCCGTATGAACGGCACACTTCCAACGCGGCTAGCCCTTTTTGGGGATGCAACACAGAAAGCTCCTCTTGTACGCAGTTCAGTTCCCCTGTTTGTGCCATTTGCACCAGCACTTCCGGCGGTACGTTGCACACACCTAATACACGTACTTTACCTTGCGCCTTTAAGCGCGTGAGCGTTTGCCACGCTTCTTGCCACGGAACTTTAGGGTCCAGGTAGTGAATAAAGTAGAGGTCTATATAATCCGTGCGTAAATTTTGAAGGGAATTTTCCAATTGGCGCGTGATCGTTTCGGGCCGCAAGTCGTGGTCGGTCCAGGAGCCGTTTTTTACAAGCCCGCACTTGGTGGATAAAATAACTTGCGAACGTTTGCCCGCCAAAGCGCGGCCGAGTACCGCTTCGCTATCCCCGTAAATGGGGGCCGTATCTATTAAAGAAATGCCACTTTCTAACGCGGCAGATACCGTGTTCACCACGTCCGTAAAAGAGGTAGGTCCCCAATCGGTTCCGCCGCCCAGTGCCCACGCGCCCAGGCCCAAAGCGGGCACTTCCCATGCACGATTTCCCAGGCGGCGTTTTAACATATTACCAAAGTCCGTTTTCGGCCATAAAGCACGCATTTACGGCTTTTATTCCCGCCGCGGTGGCAAGCACAAAGGCACTGTCTTCTTGCGCGCCGGGCTGAAACCAAATTTCTTTAACGCCTTTGGCTTTGCATGCTTCTACGGCGGACAACAACCCCGCCGGAGGGATTACCATAATTGCTACATCCACCCCACCGGGAACGTCCGCTAAAGAGGCATAAAAAGAACGTCCGTCCACGGCTCCGCCTTTGGGGTTAATACCAAAAACGTTAAACCCCTGTTGCAGGAGCGCGTGAAAAATTTTGTAGCCGTATTTGGAGGGATTTTGCGACGCTCCAAACACGGCTATCGTTTTATTTTTTTGCAAATTAGGCATTGGGGATTCCAAAATTGCTACCCATAGCTTGGGCGGCCATCATTTGTGTATCGCGGATGGCTTTATTAAAAGCGGCCTTGATTTCTTCGCCCAGTTCAGCCGGCGTGGCTTGTTTGGCCTCGTCAAACACGACCACTTCTTTTACTTCCATAGAGCCGTTTAAGGTAATTTCCACCCAATGTTTGGGACCTTGGGCTTTAATAACCATAGCGTCCAAACGTTTTTTCATTTCTTCCATTTGGCCTTTTAATTTCCATAAATCTTTGAGTTGTCCTAATTTATCAAACATAATTTCTCCTAAATTATTTTCTTATATTGTAACTTTTATGCTTCTACCGCCGCAAACGTACGCACAAATACGGCACTGACCCGCACGGATTTACCGGCAAAAATTTGCTCGGCCGCCCGGCGATAATCGGCTAATTGTGCCCGGTATTTTTCCTCCAGCAACGTGCGCTCGGCACCGGGGGTAACGCGGTCGGTTTTGTAATCAATCACCCAAACACCTTGGGTGTTTTCCAACACGGCGTCCATAATCCCGTTTTGCGGGGTTTTATCCGGCAAGATAATTGTAAAAGGCATTTCGCATGCAAGCAATTTACACGCTTTGATTTGCGCAAACAAAGGGGACGCTACAAACGGAGCTACCAGCTGTTCGGCCGGGGCGGCCTGGGCCGCCGCGCCTGTTTGCTGGGCCGCTTGTAAGCAGGCCTGGGGCACGCTAAAGCCAGGACGAGTGAGCAGTAATTCCAGTGCCCGGTGGCACACCGTTCCCAGTTCGGCCGCTTGTGCTTGAGGCTGGCTAAGTAGTTGGGCATTATTCTGCTGGCTTGGAGTTTTGTGTTGAGCCGTGGACAGCAACTGTTCATACGCGTGTTTGCGGGCCTCATACGCACTACGCCACCCGTCCAGATTTTCCAGCTGGGTTTGTGTTTCACGGGTCTGCGGTAACTGTTTATAAATAAATGCGCGCGGCTCTATATAGGGGAAGTACTGCACCGGTACCCGCAAATTTCCCTCCGCACAAATAAGGTCCGTTTGTTGGGCCGCCGGCCACAGCCCGGCAGACACAAAATAACCAGCCGCTTTTTCCGCCCCGGTACGTTCATCCGCACAAAGCAGTAACTTCTCTTTGGCCCGCGTAAGGGCCACGTACAAGATGCGCACTTCTTCACAACGGCTATGGCGTTTTTGTTCTTCTTCTAAAAATGCTAAATTTACGTCACAAATTTTCCCTACCCGTAGCCCATACAAGTTGTATTGCCACGAAAATAAATGGGATACCGGATGTGCCGCCACCGCCGTTTCTTTGCGCGATAAATCGGCCAAAATCACAACCGGAAATTCCAACCCCTTAGATTTATGCACCGTGAGTACAGATACCGCATCTGCGGACTCATCCGCCGGCGGTAACAGCAAGGATTCCGGGTTTTGCATCAGGCGTGTTTGCACCCCTGTTAAAAAGCCGGCTAAATCCCCCGGTTGTTGTGTTTGATAAGCTTGTGCCAACGCTAAAAATTGTTGCAAATAAGAAAGGGTACATTCTTGTTCATAGGCTTTGGCGCACGCTTGTTCAAAAAAAGAATCTTGAAAGATGGTTTGCAACAATTCGCACACAGACATACGCCCGGCCAAGTGGTGCAAGCGTTGCAATTGAGAAGCCACCGGGGCCGTGAGCGGGTGCGTAAGCAGTTTTGCAAACTCCCATTTTGTAGTTTGCGCCACCTCATATAGTTCCTCGTCGTTAAGCCCACCAAAAGGGCTTCTAAACACACCGGCCAGTGCAATTTTATCTTCCGGATCAGCAATGACACGCAACAGCAAGAGTAAGTCGTTGATTTCTTGTTTGCGGAAAAAATCTTTATCCATTTCCGTATTAAACGTAATGCCGTAGCGGCGCAATGCGTCGGTATAAATGCGCGCCGTAGTTCCCACGCGGGTCAACAGGGCAATATCGCGCTGTGCCAATATGCGCCCGTCTTTGAGGAGCAGGGTTCCCACATTCTGTTTAATCCAACGTGCAATTTGCTCGGCCTGGTTATGGCGGAAATCATCCGCCAACGGTTTGCCTTCCTGGGGGGCCCCCACAAACTGCCACGCGACGGCACCCGGACGTGCCGGTTTATCTGTAAAAATAGGTACATACGCAGGCTGAAAGGCGGTTTGCTGCACCATGGCACGGGAACAAACCTCGTTAGCGGTTTGCACAATTTCAGGCTCACTGCGAAAATTAGTCTGCAGGAAAAATTTTTCCCCACCTTGCTTTAAAATTAAATCGGTAAATAACTCATACGCTGTAATATCTGCCCCGCGGAAACGGTAAATAGATTGCTTGGGGTCCCCTACCACAAACAGTTTGCCGGGGGCCAGCTGTACTTCTTGCCAACGCGTGGCCATGCCCGCTTTTTCTTCGGCTAAAAAGAGGAGCAGTTCCCCTTGCACGGGGTCCGTATCTTGGAACTCGTCCACAAAAAGTATTTCAAATTTTTCTTTGAGTACACGGCGCACATACAAGTTTTGTTGAAGTAAATTGCGCACCCGAATAATTAAATCATCAAAGCTAAGCACACCCTCTTGTAAATACGTTCGGCGCACTTCACGGGCAAGCGGGGTTACTAAATCGTAAGCAAGCAAAAAAAGGTATTGATTTTCGGGCGTTACTTTTTGGGCAAAACTAATCAGTCCCCGCGCTTGTTCAAAATCCGCTTCGTCCCAATCTTTGCAAAGGGACGGCGTAGGACACGGCGTATCCGCGGCAGGTGCAATTTCTTTGCCTTGCAAGAAAAGTTCCGTGCGGCGTAGCGAAGTGGCCGCCCAACTTAATGCTTTTTCCAGGTTGCGCGGTTTTTTACCGTGTGGCACATAAAATCGGTACAGCTCTTCCAAGCGTTTTGCTTTTTGCGCACATTGGCTTACGAGCAAGGCACGTTGGGCATAGTAGTCATATTCCACGGGTTTTACCGCACTTAACTCCTGTGCAAACAATTTCAATTCTTCTAGGGAAATTTCTTTTAATACTTTCTTCCAATCCGCAGGCCGCGGGGAAGAGGCCCCCAACTGTACGTCTAAAAATTGGTTCCATAGGCCGTCAAAAAGTGTTTGCGCCTTATACCCCGTATCAATTTGGGCATTGGGGGAAAGCCCGGCCTCCAGCGGAAACATTTTTAAAATTTCCGCACAAAAGCCATGAATAGTACCTATATTGGCCCGGTCCAAGCGCGCCAAGGCCGCTTCTGCCCGTTCCACAAGAACTTCCTCTTTGACCGAAAAATGCGTCCGCAGTAGCTCTAAGGTACGGTCTGTGGTATGGGTGCGTACCGCTTGCACCAGTTGCTCTAATTTGAAAATAAAGCGGGTTTTAATTTCGGCGGCGGCTTTCTCGGTAAAGGTAAGGGCCACTAATTTTTCTACCGGAGTTCCTTGCGCCAGCACACACAAACACAAGCGGTCAATCAGTAGCGTTGTTTTACCGGTACCGGCCCCGGCTTCCACCACCATATTAACCCCTAAACGTGTTTGCACGGGGGTGCGGTCTTCGTGTGTCATTTTTTAAGCTCCTCCAAGGTGGCAAAAGGTTGGCTCTGCCGCGCACGTAAAAGGGGCTTAAAAGCATCCTTGCGGCAAAGTTGGCTATACGGGCAATACGTACATAAATCGGACGGGCAAATGAAAAATTGACCCTGTTTAATAAGCGCACACAACCCCACTAATAGGGCGCATGCCTTGGGGAAAATCTCCTCAAATTCAGCCGCCGACAGTTCCGCCTTTTTGTAATTGGCAATGGCTAACAAGCACGACCCGGCCGACGTATAATCCTTCAGTTGCGGCAACTGTTTGGCCAGTAACACATATATGAAAGGTTGTAAAATCAGATGCGTAAAAATATCACTTACGAGCTTGCCGGACCCTTTGCGCGAGGATTTATAATCGGCAATATAAAACTGTTTGCGTGCGTCATTTACGTCTATCCGGTCAATAATTCCGCGCAGTTTAATGGGCAACGCTGCCGTCGGTTCTGCGCTTACGGTTTGTTCAAAAAACGCAGGGGTAAAATCGCCCAAGTTTTTTAAATCTTCCGTCACAAAATCAGTTAATTTGGCTGAAATGGTTTCTAAAATCAGCTCCCACACCACCGGGTAAATTCCAAACAATTGGTACGAATTGGGGGTATAGATACGCGCAATACTTTGGGCAATATATTTTTCCGCGCCCGTGTCAAACAGCGCGTGTGTTACGTGTTGCGCCTGAAGGGTTTGGTAAAAATCTTGCAAAATAGCGTGGTAACCACTGCCCCGTTTATCGGCAGACAGTTCGTGGCGGCTAGCAGGTTTGTCCGGCTCGCCCAGGCCCAGCACCCGGTTAAAAAAATACTTTTGCGGGCATGTGCCCAGTTCCTGCAGAGCTGAGGGAGAAAACCCACGCGCATTTTCCCGGGCAAACACCTCTTTGCCTTGGCGAATAAGCCCGTCGTACGCGGTTAATCCCCGCCCGCCCGATAAATTTTCTGCTGACGCTAAAGAACGTTTAACAACCTCACTGAGTAACCCCGCTTGCTCCAAATGCGTTTGTGCATGACCGGCTAAAACAATTTGGCAAGCCATTTCCTGCGGGGTTAAATAAGCCGCAGGATACGCGCGCAAGCGTTCACTGAGCCGTCCACTGACGCGTGGGGCGTCCGCCGCTTGTAAATTAAGCTCACACGCCCGCGCCAGTTGGGCTACATATACCGAAGGTACGGCTGGTTTTCCGTCCTGCGCGTAACGCGCATAACACACTACTAATTTTTCCCGCGCGGCAGTTACTGCGTTATAAAAAAGTAATTTTTCCTCGTCGCCACGGTCCAAACTGGCATTGATCCAATAACCCAAGGTGTCACGCAGTTGATAGCGGTAATAGTCACGCAAGATAGGGTCTTCCGGCGTCATTTGCGGAAATTCTTTATCGTTAAGGCCTAGCAAAAACACCATTTTAAACTGAAGTCCGCGCGCACGCAGAGCATCCGTAACCGTAATTCCGCCGCGTACCTGTTCTACTTCGTTAAAGGTAAGGGCGTTTAAGGCCTGCGTAGCTTGGCGTAGCAGTTCCCCCTCCCGGCTTTGCGCACGCACAAAGGAGTACTGTTTCATTTGTAGCAAGGTTTCTTTTACCGCCGCAAAAATTTCGCTATCTTTGCCTACAAAACTATTTTCATCTACCTGGGTACTTAAAAATTCCAGCAGTTGATTGACTCCTTCCTCCCAAGTGTGCGACCTTTGCAAGGTTTGCAGCGTTTGCGCCGCGTGCGTAATCCACGTTTGCACAGCGGCCGTGTGCGGATTTTGTGTCGGTAATAATTCGCGCCACTGGGCTAAATCGCGCTGTACTGCACTTTGTTGCACCAACCGCCGCCAAGCCGCTTTATCGGGCTGTTTAAAATAGGGGGAGGAAAATACGGCCAAGATGTTTTCACGTGAAAACCCATGCGCCGCCAAACTGAGTAAATTCAAACAAAAGTTGCCCAGTGCATACTTAGTAAGCGGATAGCTAAAACTGGCATCCAGCGGTAAGCAGTTGGCCTTAAATACACGGCGGATTTCGTCCTGATATGGGGATAAACTACGCACAATAATCCCTATGTCTCCCGGCGAAGTTCCCTCTTCTATACAGCGTAAAATTTCTTTGGCCGTATAGAAGACGGCTCCGTTCGCGTCCGGCACGCTGGTAATAGTTATCTGTGCATTGGGGGCACTGCCCCCCGCAGCAAACAAATAAGGGGCACTGGCTCCCAGGGCTCCTTGAAAGGGTGTATTTTCGTCTTGCGCCGGGGGAACGGCCAACCAGTTCGTTTCAAAAAATTTCTGGGCAAAATTGTAGGCCGGATGTTTGGCATAAGGGGCAAATACGGTAACCGGGTATGCACTGCGTAACCGGGACAATAATTCCCACTGCCGCCCGGGCATATCGTAAAATCCATAGATAATAATGTGTGAAAAACTGTGTAAATACGCTGAATTTTCCACCTGTTCTAGGGCGCGCTCAAAAGCCACTTGATAACTGCGGTAGCCGGGCACACTATTTTCAGCTTGCGTGTAGCACTTATATAGTTCTATGAGCCAACGAAAGCGTCCCCCGTCTTGTTCCAGCACATAATCCGGCATACTTTGCCAATGCTCCGCCAGGACGTCCGGGTCGGCCAGGGAGTCTGCCAAGTCCCGCAGGGCACTTTTAACCGCTTGCACAAACCCGGAGGAAACGGGGTAGCGGTCCAGCCCGGGGCGCGTTAAAAGCTCTTGAATTAAAAAATCGCGCAAATGGTTCTGCGGTAAAAGCGGCAAGGTAGGGCCGGGAACCTCGCGGTCCAAACGGCCCACTAACGAAGCCCCGGTTATAAAATGCATATTGGCCAGCCCCCCCAGTTCACGTGCCAGGCGCGTTTGCAACCGCGCGCACAGCCCCGAGGACGCCCCAATAATCAGCCATTTATCCAACACGTGCGTACGCGTTTGGCGCACAAAACGCACCAAGCTGTCTTCTAAAGCAGGATAATGGGCGTAATATAATTTCATAGTATAGCCAAAAATAGTAAAATAAAGGGTACTTGTATTATTGCATTTTAGGAACACATTATCAAACCGTATTGGAGTAACTATGATCAGTATTTTTGATGCCGTTTTGTTGGGATTAGTACAAGCGTTAGGGGAGTTTTTACCCATTTCCAGTTCCGCCCATTTGGTGTTGCTACCTTATTTCCGCGGGCAAGTGTATCAAGGACTGGCGTTTGACGTGATGTTACACGCGGCTACGTTGTTAGCCGTTTTGATTTACTTTGCAAACGATTGGGTGGTACTGATTAAAAACGGGCTTACCAACCCCAAATCTAAAGAAGGCCGTGTGCTTTGGTATTTAGCGGCCGCTACTATCCCGGCGGGTATTGCAGGTGTGTTGTTTAATGACTGGGCCGAAAATACGTTTCGTAGCCCGCTGATGATTGCAGCGTGCTTAGCCCTGTTTGCGTGTTTTTTATGGATTGCCGACAAGCAAACCGGTGCCCAAAAAGGCGACCCGGATATTTTTACCGCCCCGTTTATGACGGTATTTTTAGTAGGCTGTGCGCAAGCCTTGGCGATTATGCCGGGCGTATCGCGCAGTGGGATTACCATTACGGCGGCGTTGTTTTTGGGGATGTCCCGCCAGGCGTCTGCACGGCTATCGTTTTTACTCTCCACGCCCATTATTGCCGGAGCGGCATTATTGGAAGTAACCAAGTTGTCTGCGGCTGATTTTAATGCCCCGTTATTTTGGGGATTTGTCAGTGCGTTTATAGGCGGCCTGTTAGTAATTGGCGGGCTCATGAAATACATTAAAACCCACAATTTTAACGTGTTTGTGTATTACCGTTGGATTTTAGCGGCCGTTATTGTAGGGTTTTATTTACTGCATAACTAAATCCAGCAGTTGATACGGGCTATCAATTAGATGGGCCGGATGATAAGCGGCTAGTTCCGCTCTCGCGCGGAACCCCCACGTAACGCCGCACGCTGTTACGCCCGCGTTTTGCGCCGTTTGCATATCCACCCCGCTATCTCCCACGTAGAGCGTATGTTCGCGGGGTTCATTAGTAAGCGATAAAATTTCTTGCACAATTTGCGGATTAGGTTTGGTAGGTACGTTTTCACGCTGGCCTAAGACGGCCGCAAACGAAACGCGCGGGAAGAAATGCTCCACCAACCGTTGCGTAGCACGTTGGTATTTATTAGAGGCCACTGCCAATTTGATGTTCCGTCCTTGCAGAGCCGTTAAGATAGCACTTATATTGCCGTAGGGGCGGGTTTTATCCCACAAGTGCGCGTCGTAATAAGCAAAAAACTCACCGCGCATACGCTCTAAATTTTCCGGCGTACGGGCAGTTTCCGGCAGTGCACGCTCTAAAAGTTTGGGTACCCCATTACCTACAAAACTGCGGCATTCCTCCACACTGCGCGGGGCAAACCCATACGACCACAATGCATGGTTGGCCGCGGCGGATAAGTCGTCAATGGTATTAAGTAAGGTACCGTCTAAATCAAAAATAACTAGCATTATAAATACGTGCGGAAAAAGTCCGCCAGTTTTTGCTTATACGTAAATCCGCCCATTTCGCCGCATTTGTCATGCTTGGCACCCGGGACAAGCCACAAACTTTTGGGCTCGCCGGCTTGGCGGTACAAACGCCGCGCATGCGCGGCGGGAACTAAATTGTCGTAACGCCCATGTACAATAAACAAGGGACGCGGGGCAATTTTGGAAATGGTATATTTGGGGCTGTAACGCTCCGGATTGGCTTTAAGCTCCCGACGGATATAATGCAGTACGATTGGAAGTAGCGGAAAATAGGGCAAATGGTAGTGAATCCAGGCCCAGCGCGATACCACCCGCCGGAACGAATAGTACGGCGCTTCCGCCACCACGCAAGCAATTTCAGGGTTATGGGCGGCCTCGCCCAGGGCCACCATACCGCCTAAGGATAAGCCGTATAAGCCAATTTTTTCACATTGTTTGGGATAGGTTTTTTTCAAAAATTCTACCGCTGCGCGTACATCTTTAAGTTCCAAATAGCCAATAGAGCTGGTATCCCCTCCGCTTTCGCCCAATGCGCGGAAGTCAAAGTAAAACAGGTTGTAGCCCAGGTCGCGCAGAAAACACGTATAGGGCAAAATGGACGAGCGGTTCATCCCCCACCCGTGCATTAAAATAATGGTTTTATGGGAATTTTCCGCCGGGATCCACCAACCTTTTAAGGCAATATGGTCTGCCGTTTGAAAGGTTACGTTTTCGTACGCAAGGCCAAACTCGTCCGGCCAGGCAAACAAGGGTTTGCGTTTGGCTTTGGGGTGCAATACTTTTTTGGCGGCACGTTTGCAAAACAACACCACCGCTAATGCCAAAAAAACTACGCCTAAAATAATGCCCAGTAAAATATGCAAAATAGCAATCATGCGTCCTCCTCTAGTTGCTTAAGTGCCAACGGAAGATGCGCCACCAGATCGCGCGCCAGCACGCTGTAGGGGCTTAAACTGCGCGACGCTAAATCGCCGGCTAGGCCGTGCACATATACCCCGCACACCGCCGCTTGCAAGGCCGTTTGAAGCGAAAACCCTTCCGCACTGCCTAGCTGTGCCCACAATCCGGCAATCAACCCGGCTAGCACATCCCCACTGCCCCCCTTGGCAAGTGCCGGGCCGCCGGTAGTATTTTCAAAAAGTGCTTGGGACGCGGCAATAAGGGTGCCCGCCCCTTTTAATAAACAAACCCCCTGGGTCAGTTCCGCCAATTTTTGCACCTGTTCCTGGCGGGCGGTTTCGCTAAGGGCAGGAGCCCCATTTAACAGGCGGGCCATTTCGCCGGGGTGCGGCGTAAAAATAGCGGGCCGTTCGTGCGGCCATGTACGGTGCCACCCGGGTTGACGCGCCAGTGCATTTAACGCATCCGCATCCACCAAGAGCGGCAAAGACAAATTTTCAAGCAAAATAGGAAGTAACGGACTTGGTCCCATCCCCGGGCCTACCACCGCCAAAGAGGGACTAAATTGTTCACAAATTTCCGGCAATAACTCCCAGGCACTTTCGTCTATTTCGCCGGATGTATTTTCCGGCAAGGGGAGTGTAATAACTTCGGGCAAGGCGGCCGCAAACGCGGGCTGCATGCTTTTGGGAAGGGCCCAATACACAAGCCCCGCACCCGCCGTTAGCGCACTTTGGGCGCACAATAACCCAGCCCCGCACATCCGGCGCGAGCCCGCCACTACCAGCACCCGGCCAAAACTGCCTTTATGGGCATTTTGCGGGCGTTTAGGTAGCCAACTGTGAATTTGGGGCAACGTAGTTAAAGTACGCATACACCAGGTTATTATTCTACGGTAACACTTTTAGCTAAGTTACGCGGTTGGTCAATATCACAACCCAACCGTTTAGCAATCCAGTACGCTAAAAATTGTAGCGGCACCACATTTAAAATGGGCTGTAACAGCTCACCGGCTTGCGGCACTATAAATACTTTATCCGCTACATCTTTGGCTTGTTTTTCGCCGCCTTGGGTAGTAATAGCTACCACATACGCGCCGCGGGCGCGGCACTCCTGGCAGGCAGAAAGCATTTTTTCAAATAAATCGTCCGCCGGCATTAGCATAAACACCGGGGTTCCTTTATCAATAATAGAAATAGGGCCGTGTTTAATTTCCCCCGCGGCAAACCCTTCGGCACTGCGGTAGGAAACTTCTTTTAATTTCAGCGCCCCTTCCAAGGCAATGGGGAAGTTCACATTACGGCCCAGAAAGATAAAGCGGTCCGCTTTGTAAATCTTGCGCGTTAAATGGCGCACATCATATTCCATTTTAACGGTTTGCGCCATATCTTTGGGCAAGCGCACTAACGCTTTGGCGTATTTGTTAAAATCCGCTTCACTGGTGTGTCCGTTGGCTTTGCCTAAGGTAAGCGCTAAAGCAAAAAGTGCCGTGATTTGGCTGGTAAATGCTTTGGTGGAGGCCACACTGATTTCCGGCCCACAGTGCGTAAAGAAAGTACCGTCACACACCCGGGTTAAGGTGGAGCCCAGTACATTGCACACCGCCAAGGTGCTAAAGCCCAATTTTTTGGCTTTTTTAATAGCCCCAATGGTGTCTGCCGTTTCGCCGGATTGGCTAATGGCAATTGCCAAGGTATCTTCAAACGGCGGGATGGTGCGGTATTTATATTCACTGGCTAGGTCCACACTGGTAGGAATCCCGGCCAACTGCTCCAAATAGTATTTGCCTACAAGCCCGGCGTGATACGCTGTTCCACACGCAATAATATGAATATTGCGTAGTTTGCGAAGAGCTTTATTATCCTCCCCCAGCAGTTTGGTAAAATCGTTCACCGCGGTGCGCAGGGTATCTTCCAACGCTTGCGGCTGGTCGTAGATCTCTTTAATCATAAAGTGGGCATAACCACCTTTTTCGGCTGTTTTTTGATCCCACGAAATTTTAGTGGCTTTTACCTTTTTTTCTTTTCCGTTTGCGTCTAACAGTTTTACGCGGTCCCCGTGCAAAATAACCAACTCGCCGTCTTCTAAAAATAAGGCTTTATTGGTATGTTGCAAGAAAGCAGGCACGTCGGAAGCTAAAAAGTTTTCTTTTTTACCCAGCCCCACCACAAGCGGACTTTGGGTTTTTACACCAATGAGCATCCCCGGCGTGCGCGCCCACATGACCCCAATGGCAAACGCACCGGCAATTTGGGTATTGGTTTTTTGGACGGCTTTTAAAAGTCTGTCTTCGTCACTATCTGCGCGGGTATGTTTTAAATTTTCTTCAATAAGGTGTGCGATAACTTCTGTATCCGTTTCACTTTGAAAATGGTGGCCCAGTTGGGTTAATTTATCACGCAAGGTTAAATAGTTTTCAATAATACCATTGTGTACTACAACCAGTTCCCCGCTGCAATCGCGGTGCGGGTGGGAATTTTCTTCACTAGGTTTGCCGTGAGTAGCCCAACGTGTGTGCCCAATACCGGTAACCCCTTTCGGATTTACTTGCAGGGCGGCTTTTTCCAGCTCGGCCACTTTGCCTACGGCACGGACCGTTACAATTTTTTTATCTTGCAAAATAGAAACCCCGGCCGAGTCATAGCCGCGGTATTCCAATTTTTTAAGACCGTCTATAATATAAGGCGTGCTGTTATTTTTACCAACGTATCCAATAATCCCGCACATAAAACACTCCTACAGTAAATTTTTCATCTCTTCCACAGCGGCTGGCAATCCGGTGAACAAAGAGCGTGCAATAATAGCAAACCCAATGTTCATACAGCTAATCCCGCCAATGTCCGCCACCGCCAGCACGTTGTGATAATCTAGCCCGTGCCCGGCGTGCACTTTAAGGCCTAGTTCTTGGGCCAATAAGGCGGCCAACGTCAGTTCTTGTAATAATTTTTGGGCTTGCTTTTGGGTTTTGGCTTGGCTGTAAGCCGCCGTGCAAAGTTCTACCACGTCGGCCCCCAGTTTGGCGGCAATACGCAAATCCGCCGCCACCGGGTTCACAAATAAACTTACAAGAATATGTTTTTTGTGCAATTTTTCAATCATCTTAAAAAGCCGTTTTTGCACCGCCGGGGTAAAATTCAACCCACCCGTGGTGGTTACTTCGCCCGGTAGTTCCGGCACAATGCACACGGAGTGCGGTTTGCAAGTTAACGCGGCTTTTTCCCCAAAGTCACTGCACGCACATTCCAGATGAATTTGTTTGGGGAATAATTTGCACAAATTGGCAACGTCTTTTTGGTGAATGTGGCGCTGGTCTTTACGCAAATGCACCACCACAAAGTCCGCCCCAGACGCTAAAGCAATTGCCCCCGCGTCTAACGGGTCCGGGCGGCTAGCGCGGCGCGCTTGGCGCAGAGTAGCCACATGATCTATATTTACACCTAATTTCAAAGTCATTTACGTACCTCCGTTTTTTGTTGGTACAATTCTTCCACTTCCTTTAGGACACGCGCCACCATTTCTTTTTCTTGCCCTTCTACCAAAATACGTAGTTTAGGCTCGGTGCCGCTGTACCGCACCACCACACGGCCTTTGCCGTGCATGGTTTGTTCTATTTTGGCTACGCCGGGCAAAAAGCCCTCTAAACTTTCCAGCGGGGGTTTAGAAGTAACCGCTATCGCTTTTAGTTCGCTAGGGTATTTTTGCCATTGGTCCAAAAACCAACTGGTGCGCTTGCCTGATTTTTTTACAAATTGCAAAAACTGTAACGCAGATAAAATACCGTCCCCCGTGTTAGCAAAATCACGGAAGATGATATGACCGGAGGTCTCCCCCCCGATAGAAAGGTTTTCCTTCTCTAGCGCCTGGGAAACATATTTATCCCCCACGGTTGTTAGTTCTACGTCCACGCCGTTTTCTTTTAAATAGTTAATACAGCCTAAGTTGGCCATTACGGTTAGCACGGCTTTATTGTTTTTGAGGGTACCGGCTTGTTTCATACACAGCGCACTGGCGGCAATGATGTTATCGCCGTCCAGTTGGCGGCCTTGCTCGTCGGAAGCAATCACACGGTCCGCGTCGCCGTCAAAGCTAAAACCCATGTAGGCGTGTTCGCGCACGGTTAAGCGTTGCATAAAACCTGTATGAAGGGCGCCTATGTCTTTATTGATGTTGGTGCCGTCCGGCTTGGCCCCGGTTACGGTTACGTTCATGCCCAGCCCGGCAAACACGTTCGGAGCAATTTTGTAGCTGGCCCCGTTGGCACAATCTAGCACAATTTTAGTGCCTTTTAACAGGTTGGCGTCCACGGTGGACATCAAAAACGCTTCGTATTGTTTTACCAAAGAAAAATCTTCCGTAAACGTCCCCACGGGGGCGGGCACGGTAGTGAGCCGTTCAATTTTTTGTTCAATGCTGTTTTCCAACGCTTCGGGCAGTTTAGTACCCTGGTTGGTAAAGAATTTAATTCCGTTAAATTCGGCCGGGTTGTGGCTGGCGGAAATGACGACACCGCATAAACTGCCTGTTTTTTTAACAAGATATGCCACGGAAGGAGTGGTGGAAATCCCCAGGCTAATTACATCTACGCCGCTGGCGCGGATGCCTTTTTGCAGGGCTTCTAAAATGCGCGGCCCGCTGGCGCGGGAGTCCTGCGCAATAATGACCTGCGGTTTTAGATGAGCGGACTGTGCCGCTTTTTTTAACTCAGTAAGAGCTACATAACCTAGTTTGGTGATAAAATCATCCACGAGCGGAAATTGCCCTGCTATGGCACGGATACCGTCGGTTCCAAAATATTTTCCCATACTCACTTCCTTGCGTACGCGGGGCGCACGAACTATTTATCCCCCATATCAAACAAATCGCCCTGCGTGGCTGGCTGTGGTTTAGCTTGCTCTTGTTGAGCGGCGGCCGTTTCTTGCGCCAGCTCGTCGGCGGTTTGTTGGGCCGGGGTTTGCTCGGCTTCTTCGGGGGTTTTGAGACCCAAAATTTCGTCAATTTCTTTTGCCTCTACTACTTCTTTTTCCAGCAATACCGCTACTAATTTATCAAACGCGGCGCGGTGGGTAGCAATAATCTCTTTGGCACGCGCATAAGACGAGCGGATTAAACCTAAAATTTCCTCATCAATCACTTTAGCCAGTTCGGGCGAGTAGGTGGTATGGCGGGAAATATCGCGCCCTAAAAACACCTCGCTCTCTTCTCCGCTGGGCAAGGCAATGGGGCCCAGTTTTTCACTCATCCCCAGTTCCATAACCATTTTGCGGGCGTACGCCATGGCTTTATTAAGGTCGTCACTGGCACCGGAAGTAATTTCGCCAAATACAATTTCTTCGGCACCGCGGCCGGCCAGTAAAATGCACAAGCGGTCTTTAAATTCAGACTTGCTGACTAAAAATTTATCTTCCACCGGCAGTTGCAACGTGTAACCCAGGGCTTGGCCCCGCGGGATGATAGACACTTTATGTACCGGGTCGGAATGGTCCGTTAAGCGTGCTACAATGGTGTGGCCCACTTCGTGCGCGGCAATTACCTGAAGCTCGTGCTTAGAGATAATGCGGCTCTTTTTTTGCGGGCCGGCAATTACACGTTCAATCGCTTCGTCCATATCCGCACTTTCCACGGCGTCTTTATCGGCACGGGCGGCCAAAATAGCGGCTTCGTTGACCACGTTGGCTAGGTCGGCCCCTACAAAACCCGGGGTCCCCTTGGCTACGGTTTTCAGGTCCACTTTGTCGCTAAGTTTTACTTTCTTGGCATGTACTTTTAAAATTTCTTCACGTCCTTTCAGGTCCGGGGCCGGCACAGAAATGTGGCGGTCAAAACGGCCGGGGCGGATAAGCGCCGGGTCCAATACGTCCGGGCGGTTGGTAGAAGCCATCAAAATAATGCCTTGTTTGCTTTCAAACCCGTCCAACTCAATGAGCAGTTGGTTGAGGGTTTGTTCACGCTCGTCGTGCCCTCCGCCAATACCGGCAAAGCGGCGGCGGCCTACAGCGTCTAACTCGTCAATAAAAATAATAGCGGGCGAGTTCTTTTTGGCTTGGTCAAACAAATCGCGTACACGCGCCGCGCCCACACCCACAAACATTTCTACAAATTCACTGGCAGAGGCCGAGAAGAACGCCACCCCGGCTTCCCCCGCTACCGCTTTGGCAAGCAGGGTTTTCCCGGTACCGGGTGCCCCGTACAAAAGCACGCCTTTAGGCAGTTTACCGCCTAACTTTTGAAATTTTTTCGGGTTTTTCAAAAATTTGATGATATCTTGCAATTCTTCTTTGGCTTCATCACAGCCGGCTACGTCTTTAAACGTAACGGTTTGCTCGGCCGGGTTTTGCATTTTAGCTTTGCTACGGGCAAAGATCATGGCGCTTTTGCCGTCGCTACGTTGCGGGCGCAAGAAAATAAACCACCACAGCCCAATCAGTAACACAATCCACAATACGTTAAAGAGGATGTTGCCAATCCAACTGTTGTCTTTTTCGGCTTTGTATTTAATTTTAGCGGCCGAAAGTTCTTTGACCAGGTCCGGGTCGGCCATGCGTACTGTTTTGAAAGGTACAAATTGGCCTTTGTCGTCTTTGTACAGGCCGGAAATTATCTCCGGTGCTACCGTTAAGTCCGACACTTCCGCCGCGGCCACTTTTTGTTTAAAATCGGAATAATCTAAGGTGCTTTGTTTGGCGCCGGGGCGGTTAAATAAAATTACCGCCAAAATAAATACAGCAATCCACCCGGCAATTTGCCCAATGGAAATAATGCGGCGGTTGTTGGGACGATTATTATTTTTCATTTGTTTTAAAAACCCCAATATAAGGTAAATTGCGGTACAGCTCGTTATAATCCAAGCCGTAGCCGATTACAAATTCGTTTCCTACCTCAAAGCCCACGTATTTTGGGTGAATATCGGCTTTGCGGTTGCACGGTTTGTTTAACAGACAGCAAATTTCAATACTGGCCGCCCCGCGGGAGCGCAAATTGGCCATCAGGTAGTCTAGCGTCAGCCCGGTATCTACAATATCTTCTACCACCACTACATGGCGGCCTTTGATGCTTTCGCGCAGGTCCAGCATAGTGCGCACCTGCCCGGTGCTAGACGTGCCGGAATAGGACGAAAGGCACATAAAATCCATATTGCAATCCACACTGATTTGTTTCATTAAATCGCTATAAAACAGAATACAACCGCGTAAAATGCCCACAAAAAGCGGCATTTTCCCCCGGTAATCGGCCGAGATTTGGCGGCCCAGTTCGGCCACACGGTCGGCCAGTTGTTCCTGCGAAAATAAGACACGTTCTAAAACGGGTGTTTCGGGCATAAGCTCTCCAAGATACTATATATATAAAGGATACCTTTTTTAGGGGATAAACACAATAACACCCCCTAGTCATCCCCCGGTTTTTTTATTATACTATAGATACAATTTGATTCTGTTTTTGGAAGCGTATGAAGAATACGCGGGGTTTATTTATAAACACTCTTGAGCGCCAAAAATAACCGTAAACTAGGTACAACAGGACCGTACATCTTGTTGTGCCGAGTGTTTTCTGTTTTTGCAGAAAGCCCGGTTGTTGTCGTTTGGTTCCGCTCAAGAGGCCTAATGACGGCAGCCGCTTTCTTTTATACTCCCAACCAGGCAAATTGAAATAATAGGTCAGGTGTAAGCCTGACATAAAAAGGAGAAAACAAATGGAAAATAAGAATGTAGTTATGTGTCCCCCTTGTGGGGAAAGTCAAGGCCAAAAGCCGCAGTCCCGCAAAGTTGGTATGCGGGAACCAGGTAAGGGGGTTTTAAATAAAGCAATCCTTTTTGACAACCCCCCATCGGCACTGCGTGCCACTTCCCCCACAGGTGGGGAAGTACACGACGGTTTTACGCTGATTGAATTGTTGGTAGTTGTTCTTATCATTGGTATATTGGCGGCGGTGGCCGTGCCGCAATACCAAAAAGCCGTTGCCAAGAGTAGATTTACAGAAATGTTGCTGTTTTATAAAACAATTATCAAAGCTGAAGAAATGTATTGGTTGGCAAATGGGAAATACACTCAAGATCTAACCGAATTAGACATTGATATCAAAGCAGCAACACTGTATACGAATTGGCTTAACAATCCAAATTTCCGTTGTCATGTAGAAACAAATACGTATGATGAAATATATTGTACAACCCAATTTACACCCGAAATCACACTTCACCTATATTTTAGACATGGGAAATCGAACAAACATTCTATTCCACAATTCTGTTCCTCTAGTGACCCAGTAGGCAAAAAAGTATGTGAAAGTTTAGGCGGTGAAAAAATAAACGATACTCAATGGAAAATTCCCCTATAAGAATTATCTTCCAAAAAGTTTGCCAATTTGTTCAATATCCAGTTGGGCTAGCACAGGGCGCCCATGCGGACAATGCATGCCGTCCTTGCAATTTTTCATATTCTCTAAAAGGGCCTCGGCCTCTTGCGCGGTGAGGGCGTCGTGCGCTTTAATGGCACGCTTACAGGCAAGCATAGCAATCATTTTGCGTTTGAGCGTATCGGTAGATTTAGCAGGGTCCCCCACTACGTCCGCCAAAGAAACAATAAACGCTTTCATATCGTCCTCTTTAAAGCGCACCACGTTGGGCATTGTTTTAACTAGCACGGTACGAGCGGAAAAAGGCTCCACCTCAAACCCGGCTTTTTGTAGCCACGCTTTCCAGGAAAGCAAACTTTCCACGTTGGAGGGCGGCAAATCTACGTGCACCGGAAATAACAGCTTTTGCACTTGCACTTGTTGACGTTCAAACAAATCTAAATAATGCTCAAAAAGTACGCGCTCTTGCGCGGCATGTTGGTCAATGAGCACCAACCCTTGTGGATTTTCAAACAACAAATAACTGCGTTGCAACTGCCCAATATAATGGTACGGCCCGTGGTACCATTGCGGTCCCTGGGCGGGTAACGCTTGCGGTTGCGGAGTTGGTTTTTCCACTGGTTTTTCGGCCGGCTCTGCCGCCGGGCGGGCGATATATTCCACCGGCTCTTCGCTCTCGCGCAGTTCCTGCGGAGCGGGCGCAAATAAACCGGGGGTTACCTTGGGCGCAAACACGGGTTTTGCCTCTTGGGTTTTGGGAGCAAACGCCGCGGCAAAATGTTCCATGGGCTTGGCAGTAAATAGTTTTTCGGCCGCCGGACGGGCTTGCGGCGGCAACTCCACCGCGGCGGGAGTGGGCGGCAGGGTTACTTCCACCGGGCGGCCATTACTAAAAATGGTCTGCCCCGCATTTTTTAAAATACTGGCAAACACGGCGTGTTCGTCCTCAAAGCGTACGTCGCGCTTTTGCGGGTGGATATTCACATCAAACGCCGCAGGGCTTAACGTCATATAGATAAGAAACGCCGGGTGGGAGTTTTGCCCACGCGCATTTTGGTACGCCTTATAAACGGCCTGTTGCACCGTTTTGCTTTCAATGGGGCGGCGGTTGACAAACACATATTGCAAGTCGCGCACGCGCACCAGTTTATCGGCGGGCGTAATAAATAGATTGAGCCCCAACTCATCAAATTTTTTAAATACCAGGCTATCAGCCACTTCCGGCCCCATAATGTGGCGGGCGCGGTTTTTGACGGCCTGCTCAAACGGCCCGTTTTCAGCGGGCAGGTCATACACACTGCGGCCATTTACAGTTACGTGGTAGCCCACGTTTAAGTTAGCTAGCATACTTTCTTCAATTACTTTAAGTAGGCAGGCGCGCTCGTAAGAATCGCTCTTTAAAAATTTAAGCCGCGCGGGCACATTGTAAAACAAATCGCGTATTTCTACCGTGGTGCCTAAAACGGCGGGTGCCGGGCTTTGGCTAATCACTTTGCCGCCGTGCACAATTAAGAGGCTACCGGTGCCCCCTTGCGTGCAACTGGTAATGGTCATTTGCGAAACAGCCGCCACGGAGTAGAGTGCCTCCCCGCGAAAACCAAAGGTGTGAAGCGTTCCCAAGTCATCAAATGCCGTAATTTTGCTGGTGGCATGGCGCAGAACGCTTAGTTTAAGGTCTTCTTCGTCCATACCGCGCCCGTTGTCGTTGACGCGTATGAGTGTGCGGCCCGCCCCCTCAATGTCAATATGCACGGACGTTGCCCCGGCATCTACCGCGTTTTCCAAGAGTTCCTTAAGCACCCCGGCCGGGCGTTCAATTACTTCGCCCGCGGCAATTTGTCCGGCTGTTTTTTCGTCTAATACGTGTATGTTACTCATTGATACGTTTCTTCCACTCGCAAATTAGTTGCAAGGCCTCTATAGGGGTGAGCTTATTGGGGTCGGCCATTTTAATTTCTTCCACAATGGGGGATGAAAAAATGTCCTGCACCATATCGCGCTCTTTGACGGAAATTTTAGCCCCTTTCTTGGCCTCTAAATCTTTTAGTACTTTTTTGGCGCGCAACGTACACGCCGCGGGTAGCCCGGCCAGTTCCGCCACGTGGATCCCATACGATTGGTCCGCCGCACCCGGCTTAATTTGATATAAAAACGCCAATTTGCTATTGCCTTGTGCGTCTTTATATTCCTTGGCATCTACGTGGAAATTTTTTACACGCTCGTACTTATTTTCCAGGTCCACCAATTCAAAATAATGCGTGGCAAAAATCACTTTGGCCCCGCCTTTGGGTTTATAGAGATATTCTACAATCGCCCAGGCAATGGAGATACCGTCAAAGGTGGACGTACCGCGCCCCACTTCGTCCAGTAAAATCAAACTGCGCGGCGTCATAGACGCTAAAATATGGGCGGTTTCGTTCATTTCCACCATAAAGGTAGAGTTGCCGCGGCTTAAAGCATCGTGCGCGCCAATACGCGTCATAATACGGTCCACAAGCCCAATGCGGGCGTTTTGGGCGGGCACAAAGCTGCCCATTTGCGCCAAAATAACAATAATGGCGCTTTGCTTTAAATAGACGCTCTTACCACCCATGTTGGGCCCGGTAATCAGCATAATTTGGTTTTGCGCGGTGCCTAAGTGCAAACCGTTGGGCACAAAACTGCCCGCCGGGAGCGTTTTTTCCACAAGCGGGTGGCGGCCGTTTTCATAATAAAGTTCGGTGCTCTCGTCCACCACGGGTTTGGTGTAATTGCCTTTGAGCGCACATAACGCCAGGGCTTCATATACGTCCAGTTCCGACACCAGCCGCGCAAACGTTTTAAACGCTTCAATCTGCCCGGCTAAAACAGTGCGGATTTTGTTAAATAAATGGGCTTCCAAGCGCAAAATTTTCTGCTCGGCGTGCATGATTTTATCTTCCAGCTGTTTGAGCTCTTCGGTAATAAACCGCTCGGCATTAACAAGCGTTTGTTTGCGCACATAGCCATAGGGCACTTTGGACAGGTGGGATTTGGTTACTTCAAAATAATACCCATACACGGAATTGACCCCCACTTTTAGTGTGGTAATGCCGGTTTTGGCGCGTTCGCGCTCGCAAATTTGTTGCAGGGTTTGGTTGGAGTTATTTTTTAACGAGCGCAGTTCGTCCAATTCGCTACTATACCCGGCCCGGATAACATCCCCGTCGGACACGTGCAAAGACGGCGTTTCTTGGATCGCTTCATACAGTAGCCGCGCCATTTCTTTAAGCGTGGGCAAAATATGGGTAAAGGTTTCTTTCAAGTGCGGGGCAATTTCCGGGTAGCTGGCAAACCACTGCTCTAGCGCGTCCACATTGAGTAGCGAGCGGCGTAGCCCCGACAAATCCCGCGGGCTAGCCGTACCGGCCGCCGTGCGGGTAATAATGCGCTCTACGTCGGAAATATCTTCCAGTAGCGCACTTAAATCAGCAATAGCGGCCTGATTTTTTACAAACGCCTCCACGCAATTTTGCCGCTGGCTAATTTCGCCCACGTCCAAGAGCGGATGCAAGAGCCACTCTTTTAATTTACGGCTGCCTACCGCCGTTTTGGTTTTATCTAAAAATTCCCATAAACTGCCCGCGCGGCCCCCCTCTTGCCCTTTGATAAGCTCTAAAGACGCCACGGCATTTTCGTCAATTTGCAAACATTCTTTGAGTTCCCGGTACGCCGGAACAAGCGTTGTCTGCACGCTGGGGTCCGTGGCTTTAATATATTTCATCACCTGCAACGCACAGGCAAGCGCGCGGCTGTGTTCTTCCCACGCACCCATAGCGGGCCACGCATCCGGCAAAGTAAAATCCCCGTCAAACGAGGCGATATTGGTTAGCGTGAGGGCCCCCGGGATGACTACTTTTTGGCGTAGCGTGTCCAGCGCTTCGCGCGTGCCGATAATTTCCGACGGATTAACTGCGGCCAAAGCGGCGGCTAAATTGGTAAGGGAGGGGTCTTTATCATTTTGATTGACCCAAAATTCGCCGGTGGATACTTCCACACACGCCACCGCCCATCCCGCCGGGGTTACATCCAAACACACCAAGTAGTTGGCCTGATTAGCATCTAGTAGGCTATCCTCTACAAGCGTGCCGGGGGTAATGACGCGCACAATTTTGCGTTCAAAAAGTTTTGTGTCCTTATCCATGACCGAGCTGGTCTGCTCGCAAATCCCAATTTTTTTCCCGGCCGACAGTAGGCGCGTAATGTACGTGTTAGCCGCATGATAGGGGATCCCGCACATAGGGGTCCCGTTGCGCGAGGTAAGCGTAAGGCCCAAAAGGCCGCTAATTTCGCGGGCTTGGTCATCAAACATTTCGTAAAAATCGCCTAAGCGGAAAAACAATACAATATCCGGGTTTTGCTCACGGATGGAGAAGTATTGCTTCATTAAAGGGGTGAGTGCAGGTTTGGACATACTTGTATTGTAACATTTATAACTACACCCTGTAACGTTACTTTTCACGCACAAAATTTAAAAACGTGTGATTTTTAAATTTTGTTGCTTGCCAGCGATACAATTTTCCAAAACCGGGCCATTTTGACGTACCTTGGGCTTGACGTACCATTCAGGTACGCCTATGCGCCCAACTTGTCCGCCAAACCGTCCTCGGTTTTGAAAAATCATCTTAACGTCTATTTTACCTTGTACTTGGGAAAGTACGGTGTTTTAGAAAGGGTGGTGCAAAGTACTGTAGCTTTCCTAAAAAAATTTACCCCGCACTAGGCGGGGTAAATTTTGGTAGCTTGCCTTGATTCGGTCACAAGTCGGCTCGTTGACCCTCGCCGCTCGCGACCCCGCCTCGCCATGCTCGCCTTTCGTTCTCGCCACTGCGGCTCGCACTCAAACTCGCATAAGGTTCCGGCTTTCGAATCCTAACGCGGGCAAAGCAGTTTGCCCGCTTTCCTAAAAAAATTTACCCCGCTGACAGCGGGGTTAAATTTTGGTAGGAATAGGATTCGAACCTATGTAGGGCGTAGCCCGACGGTTTTACAGACCGTTGCTTTTGACCACTCAGCCACCCTACCGATCTTTTATAAAAACACCGGAACTAACGCCCCGGTCTAATTTTACTTAAACAACTAGGTAGTTATATTATAACAAAAAATAAACGCGATGTCATTTTTATCTTCTAAAAAA
The DNA here is from genome assembly GCA_902761975.1 of Candidatus Avelusimicrobium pecoris. GTDB lineage: Bacteria > Elusimicrobiota > Elusimicrobia > Elusimicrobiales > Elusimicrobiaceae > Avelusimicrobium > Avelusimicrobium pecoris. Next base: position 52,887 of record CACWMG010000006.1, read on the forward strand.
TTTTTAAAACAAAAAACCCGCCCGTTATAAACAGGCAGGTTTTGTACAAAAGTTACCTAAATATTTAATGACTGTATCCGTCTAAGTATTGGTAGAAATCTCCCCATTGGGGGGTAGCATATCCGTTAGACAAGATAGAAATTTTATCCTCCACACGCTCCGTAATGACACGCAGTGAGGACAATTTTTTTCCTATCGGGGCGAAATAATATCCGTGATCAATCGCCGTTGTACATGCTTGCACCAATGCTTC
>CACWMG010000007.1 GCA_902761975.1 Candidatus Avelusimicrobium pecoris
ACACGGGACGGAAGTAACGGGGAGCTTACAAGGGAAGCAATATAAGACGTTTTTGTTAGCGGGTGACTTAGGGGGAAGTAGTTTTAAGGTGTGCCCGGAAAATGCAGTATGTAATGACGAAGGAAATGTAACAGGATGTGAGAGTGGGTATTACCAAGAGGAACAGACTTGTAAGGAAGAGAAAGCGTGTGATGAATCTAAAAAAACAATCCGTACGTCGTGTGCAGAAGACTGTGGGGAAGAGATAAAAGAAGGTATGTGTAACGTTAAAACGGGGGAGTGGGAAAACTACACAGTAACGCAAGCGTGCCCCGAGAAACCGAGTGAAGAATTGAACTGTGATAATGGTGTAAGCGGAAAGATGACGCGTGTGAGCCAATGCCAAAACAATACTTGGACGGAGCCGACGTGGGACAAGAGCCAATGTTGTAACCCGAACGACAATAATAAACCGGATGAAGAATATATTTGCCATGATCATGATACCAATACATGCGGAAAGAAAACGAGAACGGTAACTTGTGATACAAACGGGCAATGGGTAGCGGATGATAATGGTTGGCAAGGCAGTTGTATAGACAAACCGGCAGATGAAGTTGCCACGTGCGATAGTGGATACACAGGTAATAAAACGCGTGCCGCTACGTGCAAAGCAGACAACACGGAATGGGAATTTACAGGAAATTACGTCACTACTACCTGTTGTAATGATACCCAAAAAACCGAAACCAAAACTTGTGATAGCGGGTGTGGCAAACAGACCAGGACTGCCTCTACTTGTAATAACGGTACCTGGACAGGGTGGGGTAGTTGGACTGGGAGTTGTCCGTCCAAACCTGGTGACATGACAACTAGTTGTCCACCCGGGAAAAATGGAAGAGAAACGTACACATTTGTATGTAATTCCGCCGGTACGGGATGGACATCACAACTTAAGTCATCTAATTGTACAACGGTTCAGCCCGGTGGAACTTTCAGGAGTGGCAATTACTGTTCAAGCTACGGATCAACCTCCAGTTGTAATGGCTATACCTTTGCGAGCGGTGCTTATTGTTGGGCCTACGATACGAGTTCATGTGCCGGAACATATGAGAGTGGAGCTCATTGTATAGCGGCCGTAACAGGCGCTTGTGGAGGAGCTACCTACAAAGCGGGGGCATATTGTATCGGCTCAACATCGGGGAGCCGACACAATTACTGCGCAGCGGGAACACCAACCGGAGTAGCAGGTCAATGTTGGGATGGCAGCGGCGGTAAAGTTGCCTGTTAATACGTTTTGCCGGGAAAAATCCCAGGCAACAACTTACGTAAACCTAATCTGCCCCGGGCGTTTTCGTTAAGCCCGGGGCAGTGTTTCATCCTTAGGTGAGATAGGGCTACATGCATGAGCAACAGGAGCCTTTTTATAATGCAAGTGTATGAGAACGGCAACAGACTATCTATCCCGGGTCAAATAGTTTTTACGTGTTATAAGTACCCAAAATTTGCTATCATACAGATATGGACACAGAACTGGATAGTGTAACCGAATATTTTAAGCATTTGGGCCAAATTACCAAAGAAATTGACCGTGAAGAAATGGCCCGGTTGTGGAAACTGGTTAAAAAGGGCGACGAAGACGCCAAAAACCGCATGATGGAAATGAACTTGCGGTTAGTGGTGCCGACGGCCAAACGTTTCCAACGCCCGGGCATGGAGCTTATGGACCTGATTGAAGAGGGCAACCTGGGGCTCATGCAAGCCATTGAAAAATTTGAGCCGCAAAAAGGCTACCGCTTTTCCACGTACGCTATCTATTGGATTGAGCAATATATCCGTAAATATATTGAGGAACAATCCGGTTCTATCAAAATTCCGTCCCACGCGTGGGGGAACTTGAAACGTTGGTTTAAAGCCTGGAACGAGCTCAAAGAAGTCAACGGGCGCGACCCGTCCTTGCGGGAAATGGCCGAAGAGCTTGATTTAAGTGCCCGCCAAGTAAAATCCATTATGGATACACTCAGTGCCGCCAAAGGGGTGGATTCGCTCACTTCCCTTGTGCGAGACGAAGACGAAATGACCTTGGAAGAAATCATCAGTGATGACGGTAAAGGCAACCCGCACGACGTGTTTGTCGCAAACGAAGACCAATCCAATTTAAAACAAAGTTTAGACGATTTGCAAGACCGGGACCGCCAAGTAATTATCATGCGCTACGGCCTGGATGACAATAACCCCAAAACGCTGGGCGAAGTGGCTGAGCTGTTGGGCCTCTCGCGCGAGCGGGTACGCCAAATTGAAGAGCGCGCCATCCGTACCTTGCGCAACGCGGCCCGCAAAGCCGGCATTTTGGAAGTTACCGACGAAAATTTCCGCACTACTAAATTGCACGCGGCCATGCGCCCGCGTGTAAAAACAAATATCTTGGGCGAAGAACTGGACGACAGCCCGTTAGCCAAGCTCATCCGCCATAAAGTGGCCCAAGCCAAAAAACACATAGCGGCTAAAAAGGCCACGGCCAAAACTGCGCCGAAAAAAGCCACGGCTAAGGCCGCCAAAAAATCGGCACCTAAGACGGCAAAAAAAGCCACTAAAAAAGGACCTTCTAAGGTAGCCAAGAAGGTTGTAAAACCGGCCAAAAAATCGGCGGCTAAGAAATCCAAATCCTCCAAAGTTTCCAAGAAACGCTAAATTTGCGCCCCCGTAGCTCAATTGGATAGAGCGATTCCGTCCTAAGGAAGAGGTTGCGAGTTCAACTCCCGCCGGGGGTATTTTTCTTCGTAAAATGCCCTACTTCGTTGTTGCAAACTCGGTCGGATACCTCCGCCCTACGGGCGCGTTCCGCCAGTATTCCTCCCTCGTTTGCGCCTAGAATTAGGGCATTTTTCATTGAAAAATTTTCCGCGCTTGTGGCAAAAACCGCGAGCCCGGCCTGCAGGAAAAAGCCCGCAAAGCCTTGCGGGCGTATCAATTAGTTTTGCCGAAGGCAGGATAATCCCGCCAGGGATTTATCCGTTAGGAATTTTACCGGAAGGCAACCTCCGCCGGGGGTATTTCTTCCTAATTTGCGCTACAACTTTGTTGCTCAAGGGCTCGAATACCTCCGCGCTACCGCGCGTGCTTTGCACAGTATACTTCGCCCTTTCGCGTCGCGTTCTAGCACAAATTAGTTTGAAAAACTGGAACTGCCACCAAATTTCCCTGCATATTTTCAATTCTAATCAATTTTTTAGGTTGACTGAAAAAGCACAAATTTTTATGCTAGTAACACATCTCAAGGGGGAAAACTATGAAACACGAATTTTTAGACTTAATGAAACTGCGCCGCACGCGCTATGATTTAACGAACAAAAGTACGCTACCTAAAGAGGAAATCGTAAAATTGGTGCAGGAGTGCGTCAAACACGCGCCTAGCCCATTTAACAGCCAAAGTACGCGGGTGCTTTTGTTATGTGGCAAGCGTCATCAGCAATTTTGGGATATTGCCCGGCATGAGCTTCAACAAATCGTCCCAACCGAAAAATTCGCCTCCACGGAAGAAAAACTAAGCGCGTTTTCGGCCGCGCACGGCACGCTTTTATTTTTTGAAGATTGGAGTGTGGTGGAAAGTTTGCAAGCGCAATTCCCTACCTATAAGGACCATTTCCCGCAGTGGGCCTATCAAGCTAATGCCATGGCCGAATTTGCCGTATGGACGGCATTAGCTGAAAACGGGATGGGGGCCAGTTTGCAACATTATAATCCGCTGGTGGATTTAGAGGTGCACCGGCAATTCCACGTGCCGCTAGATTGGAAGTTAATTGCGCAGATGCCCTTTGGCGTAACGCTACATAAAGAGCCGCCGGCCAAAGAGTTTATGCCCATAGAAGAGCGGGTACACGTGGCGTGCCCCTAGCTAAAATTACAAAGGGGCCTTTCTCGTCCTAGCCGCGGGCAAAGCAGTTTGCCCGCTTGCGGAAAAAATTTAAGGGGCCCTAATAATAGGGCCCCTTAAAATTTGGTTTCCGGACTAGGACTCGAACCTAGAATGACTGGACCAAAACCAGTAGTGATACCATTTCACCATCCGGAATTAAATCGGTAGATACTGCGTGCATGGTGCAAAACAGGTTGTACAGTATCTTGGTATAACGCTATGTTATGCGGCAGACGGCTGCGTTTGCACTTGGCCGGCCTGGGCTTCCACCTCGTTGTGGTAGGCTTGCAAAATGTTACTTTCTAAATAAGAACGAAACTCTTGCGTAATGGGGTGGGCTAAATCTATGTAGGTCCCATCCGCCATTTTGCGTGACGGCATGCACAAGATAAGGCCCTTGTTCCCTTCTACCACTTTCATATTGCGTACGGCAAAGCAATTGTCAAACGTTACACTTACAAACGCTTTTAGGCGTTCTTCATGGGTTAGATGAACTTTGATCTCCGTTATCTGCATCAGTAGGTCCTCCGTAAAAAGCAGTTGCATAAATCAACGCTTTTGCAGGTTGTAGCTGGGCTACAAGTTCTTGCGCATTGTTTTTAGTGCCAACTAGTGCAAATACGGTTGAACCAGAACCGGACATTCTGCAAACACCACTGTCTATCCTTTGCAGGGACACTAACGCATCACCCACGGCCGGAACAAACGGGAGTACATATTCTTCTAATCTGTTAAAGAGCAACGGTTTCCACATTTCTAACGGGTCCCCGTTTTTTACTACATTAATTAGTTTATCCAATTTTGAAAGGTTTGTCAATATTTCTTTTTCTTCTGGCACGTGCATACGTGCAAAAACTTCTTTGGTAGATACGGCTGTGTTGGGGTACATAAGCACTATCCAGGGGAGCTTGCCTGCGGCCGGCAAGGGGGTTAATTTTTCCCCAATGCCTTCCCCTTTTAAAAACGTATCTGGGTACAAGAAAAGCGGTACATCCGCCCCCAGCGTAGCGGCGGGCTCAATAAGCTCTAGCGGGTTTTTCCCAAATGCTTTGCAAAGTAAAATCAGTACCCCTGCCGCGTCGGAAGAGCCGCCCCCTAGTCCTGCTCCCGTAGGCAAGCGTTTTTCCAAGGTTAATTGAACACGTGCCGTTACATGGTAGTGCTGTAAAAATAACAGGGTGGCTTTCCATACTAAATTTTTAGGGGTGGCGGGGATATACTTGCCCCGTGGCCCTGTAATGCGCAGGGAAATGGCTGTTTTAGGAGCCGGGGTTACGTCCATGTGTAAGGTGTCGCCCCAGTTAATTTTGGCAAATAAGGTACTGAGTTCGTGGTAGCCGTTGGGGCGTTTGCCGGTAACTTCTAAAAATAAATTTACCTTAGCCGGGCAAAAATACGTTAGTTTCATTGCAACCGTAGCTCCGTGTTATGCACGATATTCCCCCAGTGATATTCCTCACTGGCAATCAGTTCGCCTGCTTGATCGTAGCGGTTACGTTGCCCGTTTAGCATGCCGTCGGAATAAAATTCACTTAAACACGGTTTGCCGTTGGCGTAAAATTCGGTACGGTCTCCTTCTAAACGCCCGTTTTCATAATTTTCTTCATACCAAAGCTGGCCGGAGGGGAAAAACAACTTACGGGTCCCTTGTAGTTTGCCGTCGTTGAAGTTTTCCTCACTTTCCGGGGTGCCGTTTGCGTACCAAGTGCGGTGTTCTCCGTGTAGCTTTCCTTTTACATAGTGGGCATGCTCGCGCAAGGTATTGTCTTTTTGAGTAACCGTGCGTTCCCCTTCTAACAGTGCATTTTCATAACGGCAAGTAGTGCAAAACACATCTTGGGCAGTATATGTATAGTATTGGGCCGGTCCTTGCAAAACGCCCTGTTCATATGTCTCGCGCGAGAGGACTTCCCCTTCATTATTATAACGGACTAACACGCCATGCAATTTATTATTTTGATACATGGCCTCTGTTTTTAATTTGCCGCTTTCGGTAAATTCTTTTACCTCTCCGTCCGGGATATTGCCCAGTAATTCCAAGGTGGCCCCGTTGGCAGAAACCGTTTCCTCGGCTACTTGCTTTCCATTGACGTAAAACGCGCGCACATCTTTGTTTGTTTTAAGGAGTGTGCCGGGGTAAATGGGTTTTTTCTCTTCTTCCGGCGCGGTTTCTTGCAGTACGGGGGCGTTGTGCTCGGTTACGCAGACCAGTTGGCCGTTGTCATATTCTTCACTAAACGTAACGGCATTAGTGCTTAGGTCAATTACCTCTAACAAACCGTGCAACTTCCCATTTTCAAAATGTTTTTTAGTAATAGATGTGATAGCCGCTTCGTTCACTTCTCCGTCCGGGATCGTGCCGGTGGTATTGATGATATTGTTATCTTTATCCAAAAATTCTTTAGCCACACATTGTGCTTTATAGTAGGTGCGGGCTTGGGGGGTGGTAATACAAAATAGTTCTTCTTTCATATATAAGAGTATAGCAAATTGTCTTTTTGATTGTTTGCTTTTAAATGCCCCTGCTTGACTGAACAAAGCAAGCCCCCAGTTAGGCTGGGGGTTCTTGACTTGCTACTATATGGGTTTCCCCGGCAGGCAATGGGCCGGGGAATATTTTTCCAAACTTAACTTATTTTTGCTATACTACTTTTATAAAGTTTTTGTGAGGTAATTTATGAGTGAAGTAATTTTAACGGATGCAAATTTTGAACAAGAAGTACTGCAAGCCAAAGAGCCGGTACTCGTGGATTTTTGGGCCACTTGGTGTGGGCCGTGCCGCATGTTGGCCCCGGTGGTGGAAGAACTGGCAAATGAATATGCCGGCAAAGTAAAAGTATGCAAATTGGATGTGGACCAAGGCATGAACGCCGCCGGGAAATATCAAATTTCCTCCGTGCCCACGCTCATTGCCTTTAAAAATGGGCAAATTGCGTTCCAAGCCACAGGCTTACAATCCAAAGACGCGTTGCGTGCCAAACTAGACGACTTACTCAAATAAATTGCTTTGCCCGCCCCTGTTGGGGCGGGTGTTTTTCTCTATCTTTTTTCCCTTTTATGACACAACCCACCCCCCAGTTTTATTTAATAGACGCACATGGCTTTTTGCACCGCAATTACCACGCGCTGCCTAAACTTTCAACCTCTACGGGGCTAGAGGTGGGGGCCCTGTATGGGTTTTTGCGTTGGATTTTAAAAATGATTAAAACCCAACACCCTACCTACGTGGCGGTGTGTTTTGACTCGCCCGGCGGCTGTGCGCGGCGTAAAGCGCTTTTGCCCACCTACAAGGCCAACCGCCAAGCACCGGATGACGCCCTGGTGCGCCAACTTAATTTAGCGCGGGATTTAGTCAAACAATTGGGCCTAGCCGTAGTGGCGCGCCCGGGTATTGAGGCAGATGACCTTATGGCCTTTTTGGCGCGTGAAGCGCAAAAAGCCCAAGTGCCTAGTGTGCTGGTTACGTCGGACAAAGACGTTTACCAATTTTTAAACGACTATATTTCCATTTGGCCCTCGGGCAAAGATGCCCTAAAAGGGCCCGAAGCCGCTAAAGAAAAATTTGGCCTGCCGCCGGAGTTTCTGCCGGATTATTTTGCGCTGGTGGGGGACGCGTCGGACAATATCCCCGGGGCCGCGGGAATTGGCCCTAAAAGCGCGGTGGAACTGGTAAGCAAACTGGGGCATTTAGAAGACATTTTGCGCGCCGCCCACAACGGGGACCCGCAAATTAAACCGGCCCTTGTCCAAAAATTACTGGCCAGTGAAGGCAGTGCGCTCCTTTCCAAACAACTCGTCGTACTGGACAGTTCCCTTTCTATGCCGTTTAATCTGGCCGATTATCAAGTGCATTTGGCCGATATTTCCACCCTGGAAAAACTGTTTGCCCAGTATGAATTTAAAAATTTGTTGGATTTAGTGCCCGCGCAAACAGACACTTCTGCGCAAACTTCTTTATTTTCTCAGCCTGCTGTGCAAACGGTCCCTTTGGCAACGTTATTGAAACGGGCGCAAACGGCCCCGCGTGTGTTTGTGCATACCGAAGAGGATTTTTTAGTGGTGGGCCTCAGCGCAGAGCAGGCCGCCATTGTCCCCTTAGCTGAGGTACAGCCCTGGGAACTGGATGAAGTAAAAAAACTCTTTTTAAATGACGCTATAGAAAAACTGGGCTATGACCTTAAACTTACCTTGCGTTTGTTGGACCTTAATTTGGAAGGGCACTTTTTAAATTGTTTTGACGGGCGCCTGGCACAATATTTGCTCAATCCGTCGGGCGATTTGAGTTTTGCCGGGTGCGCTGCGCAATATTTTTCCGTAACGGTGAGCGAAGAGGACCCCCACGCGTTGCTGACAACGTATAATCAGCTGATTTGGCCGTTGCAAGAAAAACTAACCCAAGCACTTAAACAAAGCGGCCAGTTTGAACTCTATAAAACACTAGAACTGCCTTTGATGATGGTACTGGCAGATATGGAGTGGCAGGGGTTGCGTATAGACCCGGGGTGGTTAGAAAGTTTTAAAGTGCTTTTAGAGCAAGAAATAGCCCAATGCCAAGAGGCAGTGGACCGCCAGGCCGGCTATCCGGTTAACATTAACTCTACTAAGCAACTGGGTACCCTGTTGTTTGAACAGATGAAAATTCCGCCGGTGCGCAAGACAAAAACCGGCTATTCCACGGATGAAGGGGTACTGGAAGAAATTGCCCAAAGCTACCCTATTGCCCGCACTATTTTGGACTACCGCGCCAGTAGCAAACTCAAATCCACCTACGTAGATAATTTGCTCTTGCTAGCCGACGATAATAACGTCGTACACTCTTACTTGGACCAAACAGGCACCGTTACCGGCCGCCTTTCTAGCTCCAGCCCCAATTTGCAAAATATCCCTGTACGCACCGAAAAAGGCCGCCAACTGCGCCGTGCTTTTTGTGCCGCCCCGGGCAACGTGCTCTTAAGTGTGGACTATTCCCAAATTGACCTACGCGTTCTGGCGCACGAAAGCCAAGACCCGGTCCTCATTGAGGCCTTTAAGGAGGGGGGGGATATTCACACCCAAACGGCCTCTCAAGTGTTTGGGGTCATGCCGCTTATGGTCACGCCCGAAATGCGCTCTAGCGCAAAAGCCATCAATTTTGGTATCATATATGGGCAGGGGCCGATGGGCCTGTCCGAATCCTTGGGCATTTCGCTACGCGAAGCAAAAGAATACATTGACCAATACTTCCAAACATACCGTGTTGTTCGTGCGTGGATTGATAAAAATATTGCGCTGGCCCGTCAAAACGGCTACGTAAAAACAATGTTAGGTCATGTGCGCTATCTGCCCGAGTTTAATATGGGGGTCGGCTCTATGGCTAGTTTTGCCCAACGTGCCGCTATTAATACGATTGTGCAAGGCGGCTCGGCGGATATTATTAAAAAAGCCATGCTAGATGTTTTTAACGCCTATCATAACACCCCTGTACACATGGTCATGCAGGTGCATGACGAACTGATTTTTGAATTGCCGCAGCAAGCCTTGCACGAAAGTGCAACGCAAATTAAAGAGCTTATGCAAAATGCGGTTAAATTGCGTGTACCCCTGCTTGTAAGTGCCAAAGCGGGCAAGAACTGGTACGAATTGGAAAAAATCCCTTTATGAGTTTTCACGTGAAAACAGGTTTTGTGGTGGGCCTTACCGGCAGTATGCTAAGCGGTAAAAGTACCGCGCTTGCGTATTTTAAGGCGTGTGGGGCGGGAATTATTTCGTGTGATGAAATTGTCCGCACCCTCTATGCGCGCCCGGCTGTATTAGCGCAAATTAAAAAACACCTGGGTACCACCGATAAAGCGCAAATTGCTCAAATTGTATTTAAAAATAAGGGGAAACGTATTGCTTTAGAAAAACTATTACACCCGCTTATTTTAAAGGAAGTAAAAGTGCAGTTAAAAGCACTGGTACATTCCTTAGTAGTGGTAGAAGCCCCGTTATTATTTGAGGCCGGGTGGGAAAAATATATGGATTTAACTGTTGCGGTGTTAGCAGACTCCAAAACCTTACCTGCGCGGCTGAAAGGGCGTAAAATGACCCAGGCTGAATTTGCACGGCGCACCGCCTATCAATTACCCGATTTGCAAAAAGCCGCCCGTGCAGACGTGGTATTTTTCCACGCCACCAAGGCGCAACTTAAACAAAGCGTTACGCGCTTTTGCCACGCTTTTAATTTATTACACACAGTAAAATAGGAGTAGTCATGCAAGAAAAACAACCGCAGGAAACCACTGTAAAACCTGCTAAAGAAACCAAAACCACCAAGGCCGCTAAGTCCACGAAAGCGGCGGCCACTGCCGTTGTAGAAACCCCGGCAGTCCCTTCGGCTCCGCGCCCGCAAGTGCAAACGCAACGCGCTATGCGCCCGAATAATAACCGCCCGCAACAACGTCCGTTTAATAACCAGACTCCGCTACGCCAACCCAACGGAGCCAAAGTATTGGACGCGCGCGAACTGAACAAATTAAGCGTGGCTGAGCTAACCAAATTAGCTGTTAACTACAATTTAGAAGACATTTCCGGCCTACGCAAACAAGAGCTGATTGGGCGTATTATGGCGATCCAAGCTAAGCAAAACGGCTCTGTCTATGGCGGGGGCGTATTGGAAATTTTGCCCGACGGTTTTGGGTTTTTACGCTCGGAAGAGAATAACTATCTTTCCAGCGGGGATGATATTTATGTATCTCCCTCGCAAATTAAACGCTTTGGCCTGCGCCGCGGGGACACGATTGAAGGCCTTATTCGCCCGCCCAAAGATAACGAGCGCTATTTTGCTATGCTCCAAGTACAAAAAGTCAACGGCGTGGAAACCGATAAAATTTACAACCGCCCGCTGTTTGAAAACTTAACTCCTTTGCATCCCAACGAGCGTTTTACGTTGGAAACCGACAAAAACGCTATCACCCAACGTGTAATAGATATGATTGCCCCTATTGGTAAAGGCCAGCGCGCGCTGATTGTGGCCCCACCCAAAAGCGGTAAAACCATGATCTTGCAAGCGATTGCCCACTCCATTGCCGAAAATTACAAAGACGCGGTCCTTATGGTACTGCTTATTGACGAGCGCCCCGAAGAAGTAACCGATATGAGCCGCAGTGTAAAGGGCGAAGTAATTGCCTCTACGTTTGACGAGCCAGCCGACCGCCACGTGCAAGTGGCCGAAATGGTGCTTAACAAAGCCAAACGCTTGGCCGAGCAAGGCAAAGATGTGGTGATTTTACTGGACTCCATTACCCGTTTGGCCCGTGCGTACAACACGGTGGCTCCGTCGTCCGGACGTGTGTTAACCGGCGGTTTGGAAGCCACTTCCTTGCAAAAGCCCAAACGCTTTTTAGGGGCCGCGCGCAAAATTGAAGAGGGGGGCTCCCTTACAATTATTGCCACGGCACTGGTGGAAACCGGCAGCCGCATGGACGAAGTCATTTTTGAAGAGTTCAAAGGCACCGGCAATAGTGAACTGACGCTAGACCGCAAACTGTCCGAGCGGCGCATTTTCCCGGCGGTGGATATTAACCGTAGCTCTACGCGTAAGGAAAACTTGCTGCTTAGCGAAGATGAGCTTAACAAAGTGTGGATTATGCGCAAAGTCTTGGCGCCCCTGAGCTCCGTGGACGCTATGACAATGGTACTTTCCAAGCTATCGGCCACTAAATCCAATAAAGACTTCTTTAAGCAAATGGAAGTCAATGCGTTTTAGTTAGACGGGGATTTTATTTTTCCCGCCAGATATGCTATAATAAAGTACAAGAATTTTGATTAAGGAAGAAACAAAATGAAAGAAAAAATACACCCGACGTACGAATTTGTGGAAGTTACCTGCGCTTGCGGTAATAAGTTTATGACCCGTTCCACAGCTAAAAACTTGAAGCTGGATATTTGCTCCGCTTGCCACCCATTCTTTACCGGTAAACAAAAACTGTTGGATACCGAGGGAATGGTGGAAAAATTCAACAAACGCTTTGCCAAAACCGAAGGTAAAACCATGGTACGCAAACCCAAAACCGAAGTAAAGGCCAAAGCCAAACTTAAAAAACCGGTTGCTAAAAAAGTAGCGGTCAAAAAACCGGCCGCCAAAAAAGCCGCGCCCAAGGCCGAAAAAGCCGAAGCAAAAGCGAAATAGCAAACTTTCTTAAAAAGAGCAGACAACCGCTAAGGTGTCTGCTCTTTTTACATATATAGGAAACACTATGGATACCTCTAAATACGCACAAGAATTTGAAACCTTGGAGAAGGAACTTTACTCGGGCAGTTTGTCGGGCGCAGAGCTTACCAAAAAAGCCAAACGCCACGCCTTTTTAAAGCCCATTATTGAAAAAGAGCAAGAAATTGCCCAAACCCAAAAAGCGATTGCCGATGACCGCGCCCTAATTGAGGCGGGCGAAGACAAGGACTTGGTTAAAATGGCCGCGGACGAACTGGCCGAGCTGGAAGCCAAACTGCCGGAACTTCAAAAAGAGTTGCGTATTTTAGTGATCCCGCCGGACCCGAACGATTCTAAAAACATTTACTTGGAAATCCGCCCCGGAGCCGGGGGGGACGAATCGGCCCTGTTTGCCGGGGAACTGTTGCGTGTGTATCAGCACTTTGCCCAAACCAAGGGTTGGACGACGGAAATTTTGGAGTTTACGCCCACAGGCCTTAAAGGTTGCAAATACGTCAGTATGTTTATTAAAGGGGACGGCGCGTACTCTTGGCTACGTAACGAGGCTGGCACCCACCGCGTGCAACGCGTGCCGGATACCGAAACTTCGGGCCGCGTGCATACCTCCACCGTAACGGTGGCTATCATGCCGGAGGCCGAAGAAATTGATATTGAAATCCGCCCCGAGGACCTGGAATTGGAAACCTCCCGCGCGGGCGGCCACGGCGGGCAAAACGTCAATAAAGTAGAAACAGCCGTGCGCATTTTGCATAAACCCACCGGCATTGTGGTTTCCTGCCGCGAAGAACGCCACCAAGGGGCCAACCGTGAAAAAGCCCTGGCTATGCTTCGTGCCAAACTTTACCAAATTGAAGAAGAAAAACGTAACAAAGAAATTTACGACGAGCGCAAAAGCCAAGTAGGTACCGGGGACCGGTCCGAAAAAATCCGCACGTATAACTTCCCGCAAAGCCGCGTAACGGACCACCGGACCAATATTTCTTACCATAATTTGTTAGAAATTATGGAAGGGAACATTGAGCAAATTTTAACGGATTTACGCACCTACCGCGTAGAACAAAAACTTAAAAATTTGCAAATCTAATGACAATCACGCAACTTTTAGAAAGAGCCCAAACGCGCCTTGCGGCCGCCCATAGCGACGAGCCCGCCGCCAATGCCCAGTGGCTCCTGGCGCACGTGTTAGGGGTTACGCGCACGTGGGTGCTGGCGAACGGTAGTTTTGACATTTCCGCCAAGGACCAAGCAACATTTGAAAAACTCCTAGCGCGCAAAGAAGCGGGGGAGCCCTTATCGCACATTGTGGGTTTTCAGCCGTTCTGCGGGCTAGATATTATCGTCACGCCCGACGTACTTACGCCCCGTCCGGAAACCGAGGATTTAGTAGAACAAGCGGCCGCTCATTTTGATAAAAAGGGCCGCTACACATTTTTAGATATGTGCACGGGCAGTGGATGTATTGCGCTAGCTCTAGCGCGCAAATTCCCGAACGCGTGCGTACTGGCGGTGGATATTTCCGCAGACGCGTTGCAAGTAGCCCAGCAAAATATCCGCAAGCATAAACTCCACGAGCGCGTGCAACTATTGCAAAGCAATTTATGGGAAGAAGTAACGGGTACGTTTGATTTAATTATTGCCAACCCGCCCTATATCCCCACCGAAAATTTAGCCACCTTAACGCGCGAAGTGCAGTGTGAGCCGCGCCTGGCCCTAGACGGCGGCGCAGACGGGTACGAAGTGACCCGCCCCTTATGCCAGGCGGCGGACAGTTTCTTAAATCCGGGCGGACTACTGGCCCTGGAACTGGATGACGGGCAAGCGTGGCCGCTAGCACGCGGACTTGCCGAAATAGGTTGGCAAGCCGTCGTCAAAAAAGATATATTTAACGTAGAGCGTTTTGTGTTTGCAACGCGTCACTAGGAGAATTTTATGGACCGATTTTTAATTACAGGCGGAAAACAACTACACGGCACCGTACACATCAGCGGTAGTAAAAATGCCGCGCTACCTATTTTGGTGGCCACGTTACTTACCGACGAAAAATGTGTGCTCCACCGTGTGCCCAACTTGCGCGACGTGCGCACCACTTTAAAAATTTTGGAGTATTTAGGTAAAAAAGTTACCTATCAAAATAACACCGTTACCGTGGAGGCAAACGGCCCGCTAAAAAAAGATTTACCTTATGAACTGGTCAAACAAATGCGCGCCAGTTTTTGGGTGGCGGGGCCGCTCCTAGCTCGGTTTAAAGAGGCCGATATCCCACTGCCCGGCGGGTGCGCTATTGGCGTGCGCCCGGTGGATATTCACTTAAAAGGGTTTGAACAGTTGGGCGCAACGTGCAAAGTAGAGGCGGGCAATGTGCTTATTTCCGCCCAAATGCTCAAGCCGGCGCAAATTATTTTGCGCTTCCCCAGTGTGGGGGCCACGCAAAATTTACTGATGTGTGCCTGTTTAATCTCCGGCGAAACCATTTTGGAAAATACCGCTAAAGAGCCAGAAGTAGACGACGTAATTGCTTTTCTAAACAAAATGGGTGCGCAAATTACAACGGACGCCAAAGGCCGCTTGATTATCCACGGTGTAGAAAAAATGCACGGGGCCGAACACACGGTAGTGGCGGACCGTATTGAAAGTGGGTCTTTTATGTTAGCCGCCGCCGCCACCCGCGGGGACGTAGTGGTAGAGGGGTGTGTGCCGGAACATAACGCTATTTTACTAAGTGATTTGCGCGAGGCCGGTTTTACATTGGACGTAACCGATACGTCTGTCCACGTGCATGCTTACGACGGTAAAATTAACCCTGTGCGCGTGCGTACCGCGCCGTACCCCGGCTTTGCGACCGATTTACAAGCCCCGTGGATGACGTTAATGACCTTGTGCAACGGTACGGCGGAAATTGATGAGGATATTTTTGAAAACCGCTTTATGCACGCGCCGGAACTGGTGCGTATGGGCGCGCGTATTTATACCGAAAAAAGCGTCGCGCGCGTTACCGGGGTGGAAAAACTGTCTGCCGCCCACGTGCAATCGTCCGATTTGCGCGGTGGCTTTGCCTTGGTGATGGCAGGCTTATGCGCTGAGGGGGAAACGGAAGTGGAACGCGTCTATCACATAGACCGCGGATATGAAAAACTGGAAGAAAAACTGACCGCGCTAGGCGCTACCATCCGCCGCTATAACCCCGATAAAGATGAATTTTAACACGTGGTTTAGTGACCTGCAAACCCGCACGGCTAAGAACGCCGGAGCGGGTTTGCCTGCGTTTAAAGAGCTGCTTGCGCGGCTAGGGAGTCCGCAACATAACTACCAAATTATTCACGTAGCCGGTACCAACGGTAAAGGCACGGTGTGTACCCTTTTGGCACATACGTTGGCCTGTGCGGGTTGGCGTACGGGGCTGTTTGTGTCGCCCCATTTGGTGTCGCCCACGGAGCGCGTCCAACTAAACGGGCAACCCATTTTGCCGCAAGATTTTATAACTTCCGTTCAAACGGTTTTGGCCGCGCAAGCGGAGCCGCTTAATTTTTTTGAACTGATTACCGCCGCGGCGTTGGTGTATTTTGCCGCGCAAAACGCGCAATATGTGGTGTTGGAAACCGGCTTGGGGGGGCGCAAAGACCCCACTAATGCGTGTACGCCGGTGCTATCTATGATTACGTCCATTGGGTTGGACCACACGGCGGTATTGGGTACAACCCTGGCGCAAATAGCGGCGCAAAAAGCGGGGATTATTAAACCCGGGGTGCCGGTGCTCTGCGGGGACGTGCCTGTAGAGGCCGCCACCGTGATTGAACAGGCGGTGGTGGATCATCATGCTACGCTTACCTGGGTGCGCGCGGGTAACCCGTTTTATGAATATGCTTACGATTTTATAAATGGTTTTACCGTCTTACACACGGCGCAGCGCACCGAGTGGAATTTGCACTTGTTGGGGGAAAAACAAACGCAAAATGCGTGTTTGGTGTATCACGCGGCGCGGCAATTAGGCGTAGCGCAAAGTGCTATTCAAACCGCGTTTGAAACTGTGTACTTGCCGGGGCGTTTTGAACGCTTAAAAAAAGGCCCAACTACGTTTATTTTAGACGGAGCCCACAACCCGCAAGCTGTGCAAAATCTGCTTACATTTTGGCAGAAAACGCCGTACGGCCTGCAACACCCTACCGTGCTGTGCGGGTTTATGAAAGACAAGGATTTTGCCCAAATGATTAGGCTACTTGCTACGCATTTTAAGCATGTAATTGTAACGGTGCCGCCGTCTGCGCGTGCGGCCACGCAAGCCGATTTTGGCGATTTGTTAAATGCCGACAATATAGTTTTTGAGCCGGACTATCACAAGGCCGTTTCCCTTGCGCAAAAAGAACCCGTGGTGTTATGCACGGGCTCGTTTTACTTGGTGGGCGCTGTGAAAAAGTTAGTCTCGAATTACCAATAGCATAAAAAAGTTCCCTCGTCATTTGTGGAAGCATCGCACAAATTTTTACATACTTTGCTATATATCGCGTCGCTTGAATCAGCCCAACATTCTCTTTTATGCTTTGCGGTATTACTAGGTTCCTCTACAATGTTATTGAGAAATTGTTCATAACTAAGCCCATAGTCGTTATCGTCCTCCAATAAGACTCCCATCACTCGGTTTTGCCGAACCCCATGCAAACATTTAATTAAGAATTTTTTATTTATGTCCTTGAAATTTTTATCTTCTAGCTGTGTACCTGAGGGTAAATCTCCCCCTAATTCTTCACAATCAGCCGCATAACGGCCATTAGCCAAATAAAAGACTTCCTGTTCTGTGTTCACATGGTTCACAAGGGCCATTAACTCACTGTAGCGCGATTTGACCACCGCCAGCTTATACTGCGGCATCGCCACGGCGGCTAGTATGCCAATGATGAGGACAACAACAAGCAGCTCAATGAGCGTAAAACCCTTACGCCCGCTATATCCCGCATTAAAACACTGCGGGATGACGGAGCGGGCGGTAAAGCCACGGGCCGTTGTAAAATTAGTTGTCATCCCCGAGGGTTGTAATCGGGGATCTTCCACGCACTTATTTAATAAGGAATTTTCCTCTATTTGGCAACGACGTGCGTTGTAGATTCCCGATAAAGACGTTCGGGAATGACAGCCTTTTTTTATAACTACGCTTTTGTTGGTTTTCATATTTTTCTCCTTTTGGTTTTTGAAACCCAACAAAAACGGCTCTTATACAGAGCCGGGAAAATTGACCCATGAATAACAGCCGTGGTCTTTTGTACGTGACAAAAAACACTCGGTACAAAACGCACGGTTTGCAATTCCGTTTGTCTTGTACCTTAAAACGACTGATTTTGGTTTTTCCCGTGCCGCTTTTGCAAGCGGCTCTCCGTAATTGTTACGGTCCCAAAATTTAACAGATTTTCTTTTACTGCTCCTCTATTCTACATAATTTCTTTCTAATTTGTGCAAATAATCGCACGGGTTGGGTAATACGGCGTACTTGCGTTTCTTTCCGCTTTGTATTTATTTGACACGCGCGTACGAATGTAGTTTAATTAAAATAGAGAGATTTTCACATACTGAGGACAAATTTGCTATGGCGTTAGAAGATGAATTGAACGGGCACAACGATATTGCCCAATTTTTGGAAAAATTTAAAGAGCAACCCTTTGCTCAACCTGTGCCGCCCAAGACTCCGGCTGCCCCGCAAGAGGCCCCGGCCGTGCGCCCGGCGCAGTATGCACGCAGTTTTGAAAAACTGGAACAAAAAATCCACGAACTGGAAGAAAAGTTTGAAGCCTCCTCTACGCAAAATCAGCTCATCTTGTCCGAATTGGCTCGCACGCGCGAAGTCATGGAACGCCAAAAAGATAAAGACGCGTTTTTGGAACATCTCTCCCGCACGATTGCTACGCTTCGTACCAGTGTGGAAAATCTTTCCCAGGCGCAACAAACGCAGTCTTTTGCGTTCCGGGAAGCCCCGGTACAACGCAGTTTTGACCCGCTCCCCACGGTGTTTGCCCCGGTGAACACAGATGCCGGCGCCGTTTATGCGGCCGAGCAAGAAGCCGCCACCTTGCGCCGCGAGCGTGACGAGCAAACCCGCTTGTTTAACAGCTTGCGCCAAAAGGCCTCCCAATTAAAGGCCGTTAATAGTGCTTTGGACCGGGAAATTAAAAAAGCCCAGCAAGAAAAACTGGACGCCCTTAAAAAATCGGCAGACCAAGCTAAAGAAATTTTATCCCTGCGTGACCAACTAAACGCCGCCGAAGAACGCTTTAAAGCGTTTAACTTTGAGGGGCGCATTATTTCCATTAAGCAAGAGTACCAGCAAAAGGTAACCCGCCTGGAAACGCAACTAAAAGAAATGTCCGACACGTGCATGAAACAAGTGGAGGAAATTGAATCGTTAAAGGCGGAAAATACCAAGTTGCAAGCGGCCGCCGCGCAGAAAGAATCTTTGCAAGCCCAACTGGCCGATAAAGACGCCCAGCTCCAAACGCTCAAAGATTCTATTGCGGCCTTACAATCCCAACATTCGGACCAGCATGCTAAACAGTTAGCCTCTTTCACGGCCCAACTGCGTACCTTGGAAGAACAGCGCGACCGTTTAGCGGTAGAGTTGGAACAATCGCAAATTGCACTGGAAACTATCCGCCGCGAAAAAGAACTCTTAGAGAAGAATTTCAAAGAGTTGGTGGTTAAAATTAACGATAATGACGCTGTGATTGGGCAACTCAAAGAAAAAATTGAGGTGCTTGGGCAACAAAATACATTGCTTACCCAACACAACGAGGAACTTGCCCATACCAATACGGCGCTGACGCAAGACAATAGAACGCTCAGCCAAACCAACGTGGTGCTTACCCAGCGTAATGCCGCCCTGGCACAGCATAACACTTCTTTGACCCAACAAACTCGTGAACTGCAAACCCAGCGCACGGAATTAACGGGGAAAGTGGAACAACTGCAAGCTCAACGCGCCGAACTGACGGACCGGGTGGAAAATTTAAACGCACAGCAAGCCCAATTGGCCCAGCAAGTGGCCTCTACCCAACAAGCCAACAAAGCGTTGGAACAAACTAATGAACAGTTGGAGCAGACGAATAAAGAATTAGACCAAGCGAATAAAGAGCTGACACAAACCAATAAAGACTTAGCGCAAACCAATGAAAAATTGGAACGAACGAACCAAGATTTGTTGGAACAACCCCAAAACGTGCAAACGCCCGTAGTGGCGGCGCAACAAGAGCCCGAAGAGCTAGTAGCCGCGGCCGAGCACGAAGAAACAGAAGAACTTGTTTCCGTGGCGGCGCAACAAAACCCTGTGGAGGAACTTGTTTCGGCGGTCCCGCAACAGCCGGCAGAAACAGCACAACCCAGTGCGGCGTTACTAGCGGCCCGCGTGATTGAACGCCATGCCCAACAAGCTGCCCGCGCAGGGGAACCTGTTGCGGCCTCTTTGCGTCGTCCATCGGCCCCTATCTTGCACAGTTTGCAGCGTCCGCTAACATCTGCTGCGGCGGAGGAAGAATGGGAAATGGTGTCTGCGCCGGTATTGTCTAACACCGCCAAAACCATTGAAAGCACCGACGATTTGCCCG
Source organism: Candidatus Avelusimicrobium pecoris (assembly GCA_902761975.1). Lineage (GTDB taxonomy): Bacteria > Elusimicrobiota > Elusimicrobia > Elusimicrobiales > Elusimicrobiaceae > Avelusimicrobium > Avelusimicrobium pecoris. Next base: position 19,667 of record CACWMG010000007.1, read on the forward strand.
AAATTAAAGTGGCCGACCCGATCCCGCAAGAGGAATTGTATAACGGGGAAGATTTCTTGGAAAAAACGGGCAGTTTTATCGGCCGGATTAAATGGTCTATTTTCCGGGAGAACCGCTAAATGAATCCCACCCGTGTGATTGTTCTTTACGGTGGTAAATCTACCGAGCATGAAGTTTCCGTACACAGCGCACAAACCGTGTGCCGTATCTTAGCGGCGCAACCGGAGAAATACCAAATTTATCCCGTTTTTATCAGCAAACAAGGCTACTGGTTTTTGCAAAAAACCTGTAGCGAGCAGACCCCGCAAGATGTACCTGTTACCCCCGTATTGCAACCGGACGCAGTATTGCGGGCGGTGGACGGCTCTTTTTCTATTATGGCGGATGTTGTTTTCCCGGTGGTGCATGGCACAAATTGTGAAGACGGTACTTTGCAAGGATTTTTGGAAACACTGCAAATCCCATACGTGGGGTGTGGGGTATTGACCTCGGCCCTGGGGATGGATAAAGAGCTTACCAAACTTTTAGCGCACGAAGTAGGTATTGCGGTGGTGCCGTATCAAAAAGTGTCGCGCGGGGTAGCGTATGATAAACAAGCCCTTACCCAGTGGGCCCAAGAACGCTTGCCGGTATTTGTGAAACCGGTGCGGTTGGGGTCCTCGGTGGGGGTAACGCGTGTTACACGCACGGAACAGTTGCAAAGCGCTATAGAAACTGCCTTGCAGTTTGATACAGATGTCCTCATTGAACAAGGGGTGGACCACGCACGCGAAATTTTCTGCGGTGTGTATGGGGACGGGCAAACCGTTAAAACCTCCGCTTGCGGGGAACTGCGCACGGTAGCGGGCGAATTTTTTGATTATAATGCCAAATACATTGTGCAAGGCGGGTGCGAAACCCAAGTTCCGGCCTATATCCCGGCCCGCACGGCAGAATCTATGCGCCAAGATACCGCCAAATTGTTTACCGCGTTGCAAGGGCGCGGACTAGCGCGGGTGGATTTCTTAATGGATAAAAACGGGCAGTATTATATGTCCGAAATTAACACCTTGCCCGGCATGAGTGAAACCAGTTTATTCCCGCAGCTTTTTGAAGCCAGTGGGGAAAATTATGCCGAAATTTTAGACCGTTTAATTCAAATTGCCAAAGAGGTACACGCTCAAAAAGCGGTGCTTACTACGTCGCGCTGATATGGGGACACTGATTAAAAACTTTGTGAAATTTCCTTTTTTTGTGCAATTGGTGTGGCTGCTGTGTGTGATAGGGGCCCTTACCAATGCCGTGCTTTTAGTGCGCGACGTTGCGGACGGGGGCTTATTATTCCGGCTCCACCTGGCGTATTTTATCTTGTATGCGGCCCAAGTATTTTTTATTTTGGCGCGCGAAAAATGGGTGGCACTACTAATTGTGTTGCAGGGGATTATTGCCCTGTTGACCACGGTTGATTTTATTTTTGTGCCCTTACTGCAAGTAGCGGGGCGGATATATTATTGGGTGTTTCGGCCTACAGTGGAACAGCTAAAAGTATATCAATACGTATTTACGTCTGTTGGATTTACCTTGCAAATGGCCAGCGCGGCCTATTTGTGGGGCTGTTTTTACAAGAAGGGGGATAGTAAATAAAGAGCTGTTTTTTACGTTAAAACGGGAAAAGAACTTTTAAACTATTTTTGAACCGTATGAAGAATACGGGTAGTTTCGCAAGAAACTTACGAGCAGGTCAAAAAGTTTGTGATTCACTAGCACTGCATTAACGGACAATATATAAAGATAGCCGGGGCTTTAAATGCCCCGGTTTTTGCGTGTTTAATTCACAAATTTAGGGGAACGGCCGTTGTAAAAATAGAGAGAATCAAACAAACGCTTGACAAATTAACAAAAATAGGTTATTATTTATTTAGCTCATTTGAATTAGTGCCAACTAAGTAAAAATGATTAGAACTAGAAACGCCCCCGGTGCTTAAAAGTACCGGGGGTTTTGCTAGGTAGTAAATCTATTTACCAATAAGAGCCATGGCTTCTTCACGCGTGGAAATTTTGCCTTCCCACTGCGCTTTGCGGATTTGCACCAGTAGTTTAGAAATGTTGCGCCCATAGACGCCCGCGGCCTTTAAATCCAGCCCTTTTACCACACACGGTTGCAAGGCCATCGGGGACAAATGGGGGAAGAACGCCCGCAAAATATGTAGCTGAAATTCCGTCAGCGGGCTTAGCGGGCTCATACGTTCTTGCTCCACTTTCCAGGCCTCTTTAATGGCGTGGGAAACGTCTTTATGCACGTGCAAGCTACGCAAAAAGCCCTCGCCGTTATCGCCCAAGGTGCAGACCAAAAACCCGAGTCGCTCGTTGGTACCGTGCACGTTTAAAAGGCCGTCGTGCCAGGTTAAACTGGGCCAGGCAAATTTGAGTAAGTCGTATTGGATGAGATAGTCAAAAATCGGTTTTAGGTTTTCTTCGCCCAAAATTTTCAAAAACTCTTGGCTAAAGCGCTCGCGCGAAATTAAGAGGGGGGCCTGTTCGCGGTCGGCCTCTAAGAAAAGCTGTTTGGTAATGGGGGCGGCCCGCCACCCAAACCGCCCGGCAAAACGCACGCCGCGGTACATACGGGTGGGATCGTCAAAAAAACTCTTTTTATGCAGGACGCGGATTAGCCCGGCGTCAATATCCTTTTGGGCACCGTACGGGTCCACGCTTTTGCCAAATTCGTCCGGCAGAATGGAAAGTGCCCAGGCGTTAATAGTAAAATCGCGCCGGAATAAATCCTCTTTTACGTCTTTGGTGAAGGTAACTTCGGGCAAGGCCCCGGGGAAGGCATACGTTTCTTTGCGTAGGCGTGCCAGGTCCAGGTGTAGCCCGTTATCCAGGTTGACTTTGTAGGTGCCAAATTTGGAAAATTTGCGCTTTACGCCGCCCCACATCTTAATACAAAAATTGGCTACACTCTCTTGCGTGCCGTCAAAAGTGAGGTCAATATCCACCGTATCGCGCCCTAGGTAAAAATCGCGCACGGCTCCGCCCACTACCCAGGCTTTCAGGCCCAGCCTTTGGGCGTATGTGCCAATGGAAAGTAACAAATCGTGGTATTTTTCGGGGATGATCTCGCTCATAGCAAAACCGGGGGTTGGGCGCCGTCCTCGCTCATTTTATCTTTAAAGTGTAGCAGCAGCGTGGAGTTGAGCCCGCTTTTTAGCACCTTGGCGGCTGCTACGGCATAGTCGTTAGCGGTAGGGCCGTTGGCAGGTACATAAAGCGGAAAATGGTTTTCGCGCGCGTAGGAGGGTTTTAACCGGGCCACTTCCAACCCTTGCGTGGCCGCACCGGCCGCTATCACTTCGGACTCGGCCGTCAGCTCGTCCTCGTGGTGTAGCAGGTGTTGCAGTTCGCCCAGGCCAAACACACACAAGGGGGGGTAATTTAAATGCGCGTCTTTTAAAAGGGAATTTTTAATAATTTGGTAATCATGCTCAATTTTTTCTTTAAGTTCATGCTCGCGCGGTTTGTCTTTGGGGGAAAACACAAACACCAGTAGCTCGGCCGGGGCGTCAAAATAAATCAGCTCGCCGTCGTGGTGGAAATAGGTGTTACACTCCGGGCAGCGTACTAAATTTAATTCACCGCCCAAAATAGACTCTTTTAAATCCGGGTTTTCGTCCGCGCGCACCAAGGACCAGTATGTTACGTCAAAGGGTTCGCAATCATTGGGGCAATGGGCGGCGGCTTCGTTTTGTAGTGATCTCATGGAAGTATTTTAGTAAAAATGAATTATTTTTTTCAAGAGCAACAACGAAATAAGTCAAATTGAGAAGAAAAATGCCCCGCATGGGAGATAGAAAGAGCAGGGTTTTTCAAAGAAATTTTGCGTAAGACGCGGCGCGAAGGAGGGAGGAATACTGGCGGGACGCGCGCGATAGCGCGGAGGTATCCGACCGAGAGAGCAACAAAGTATTACGCAAAATTAAGATGAAAAAAATGCCCCGCATGGGATTTGAACCCGTATCACTGGTTCCGAAGACCAGTACTCTATCCAGTTGAGCTAACGGGGCATACTTTTATTGTAGCAATTTTACAAAAAGCTGGGGAATATATTACACTTTCTCAAAATATGCTACAATAGAAATAACTAATTTTCTAAACCAAGGAGATCCCTATGGGTGGACATTCACACTGGGCTGGTATTAAACACAAAAAAGCCATCGTAGACGCTAAAAAAGGTAAAGTATTTACCAAAATTTTACGGGAAATTACCATTGCCGCTAAAATGAGCGGCGGCAACCCGGACCAAAACCCTCGCCTTCGTAAAGCGGTAGATGATGCTCGTGCGGCTAATATGCCCTCGGACAACGTCAAACGCGCTATTATGAAAGGTACCGGCCAACTGCCCGGCGTTTCGTACGAAGAAATCACGTACGAAGGCTACGGGCCCGGCTCGGTAGCTATTATTGTAGAGTGCACCACGGATAACAAAAACCGCACGTTTTCCGAAATCCGCAAAATTTTTACCAGCCACGGTGGCTCTATCGGTACGGCGGGCTGTGTGTCTTACATGTTTAAAAGCAAAGGTATGGTGATTGTGAAAAAGGACGACATCAGCGAAGACGATTTAATGAACTTGGCCTTGGAAGCCGGTGCCGAAGATGTGCGCAATTCGGGCGACGTATATGAAGTAATTACCAACCCGGATATGGCCGAACTGGACGCTGTGAAAAAAGCCATTGAAGCCAAAGGCATTACGCCCGTGTCTGCCGATTTAACCATGCTGCCGGACACCAACGTAACGATTAACGACGAACACACCGCGGAAACTTTAATGAAAATGTTGGAAGCGTTAGACGACCACGACGACACCAAAAACGTCTATGATAATTCCGACATTCCCGAAGAAGTAGCCGCTAAATTAGAAGCCGAGTAAGAGGTGTTGTGAGCACTAAAACGACCACCGTTTTAGGCATAGACCCCGGTTTAGACAGAACGGGATGGGCCATCCTAACAAGGGACGCCCGTTCCGTTCTTTCTTTGGTAGCGTGCGGGTTAATTCATACGGATGCCGGGCAAGAACTGCCCCAGCGTTTGGAGTACGTCCACCGGGAAATGCAAAAAATTCTGCAAACCTACGTGCCCGACCAGGTAGCCATGGAGCAGAACTATTTTCTAAAGCGTGCGCAAACCATGGCTAACACGGTTATGACGCGCGGCGTAATTATTTTAGCATGTCAGCAGGCAGGCAAACCTATTACGTTTTACTCCCCCAAACGCGTGAAACTGATGATTTGCGGCACAGGGACTGCCGATAAAAAACAAGTCCAGCGTATGGTACAACTGACGCTCAATTTGGATAAAGTAATTAACCCCGACGACACCGCCGATGCGGCCGCCATTGGTATTTGCCATTTGAAAACGGCACTCTTGAACAGTATGCTCAACGTAAAAGCGGCATTTTTAGAGAAGTTAAAAGCTGCCCAAGCCGCACAGATTAAAAAAGTTAAATAAAGATAATCCCTGAAATTTTTTCAGTGTCTGTAACACATGTAGTTGCTTTTAGCGGCGAGCGTGGAAGATCCCGAAACAAGTGCGAGAATAATTTTATAATACAGGCCGCTTTAGAAACTCAAAGCGGCCCGGATACAGCAGTTAAAAAAAGATAGGTTTAGTGGGGAAGACGAAAATAACCATCCCAGTCCTCTATTGGAACGCCTCCTAAAGATTGACAAACACGTTGCTGTCTTGTTTTGTTAGGGGAGCCATAACAGATGATATCGTTGGCATTTCCAACAGGATATTCACTTGCGTGGGCTAAGTTCCACACAAAACGTAACCCTGTATTGTTGTCATAGCCAACTGCATCGGAAATACTCACATCGTATCGCATATTGTTAGGGTAGTATAATTCTTCCATAGTATCCGAAGTTTCTGATGTACCCCCTTTAGGTAATCCAATGTCTAATACTTCAAAGCGATTTGCATATTCTCCATTGGCTAAATAATAGATTTCTTGTGCCTCTTTAATAGCTTTGACGAAGGTTATTAGCTGTGTATAACGTGCTTTATCAACTGCCAGTTGATACTGCGGCACGGCCACCGCCGCCAAAATACCGATAATTAGCACGACGACTAATAATTCTATTAGTGTGAATCCATTGGATGTCATCCCCGAGAGTTGTAATCGGGGATCTCCTCCTTGTATTTTCAATAGGGTGGGGATTCCCGATAAAAACTTTCGGGAATGACGAATGATTTGATTTTTATTGTTTTTCATTTTCATACTCCTGGTTTTTAATTTCAATTTACCCGCCCGGAGCATACAAAAACGGCTCATTATCCCGAGTTCGCTACCCAGCAACCCCAAAATAACAGCCGTAATCTATCATTTTTGCAAACGATAAACATTGAGCACAAAACAACCGGGTAATTAGTCCGTTTGCTTTGTGCCTATGTAAGGCAGTTTTTGGTGGGTAGCGGCGTGTGTCACGCGCTCCGTTTTCACGGTTCCAAAAACAGATAAAATTGTATGTTTACTACCCCACTATTCTAACATAATTTAGGATAAATTTGCGGTACTTCTTGCGCGCGTACGAAAAACCTGCACGAAACCTTACTAAAATTGCTAAAATAGCATTATGGATATTATTGTTCTAATTCCCATACTGTTTTTTTCTATTATCCTGCACGAGTTTGCCCACGGCTGGATTGCCTACCGCATGGGCGACGATACCGCTTACCTAAGCGGGCGCCTGACGCTAAACCCCATTTCGCACGTGGACCCGGTAGGTACACTAGCTGTGCCGGCTATTTGTTGGCTGTTTGGGTGGCCCATGTTCGGTTGGGCAAAGCCTGTGCCCGTTAATCCCGTGCGTTTGCCTTCCCCACGTAAAGATATGGGCAAAGTGGCCTTTGCGGGCCCGGCTGTTAATTTGATTTTAGCCGTAGTATGTGCGTTTTTATTAAAGCTATCGCTTGTTTTCCACGCGCATATAAGCCAGCAGACCCTTACCGCCCTGGCGCATATTTTCCAATACGGGATATTTATTAACGTTTTTTTGGCGGTATTTAACTTAATCCCTATTCCGCCCTTGGACGGCGGCCGAGTGCTTACGGCCTTGCTACCCGTTCAAAAGGCCGTTTGGTACGAGCATTTTATCGGCCGCTACGGTATGTGGATTGTGATTGGGCTTATTTTAACAGGGGTCGTAAAATATATTATTTTTCCGCCTACGTTTTTAGTCATTAGCGCGATAGGCAAACTGTTTGGTATTTAGAGGTATTTATGACTGATAACAAAATTGTACTTTCCGGCATGCGCCCTACGGGCAAACTCCATTTAGGTAACTTTCACGGGGCTCTAAAAAACTGGGTGTCCCTGCAAGATAAATATAATTGCTACTTTTTTGTGGCGGATTTACACTCCTTAACCACCGCCTACCAACATACCGAAAATCTCGCCCAAAACAGCGAGGATATGCTGATTGACTGGCTGACTGCCGGGCTGGATCCGCAAAAATGTACTTTGTTTATCCAAAGCGACGTGCCCGAAGTAAGCGAGCTTAACACGCTACTTGGCATGATTACGCCCTTGGGGTGGCTACTACGTAACCCGACGTATAAAGAGCAAATCCAGGAGCTTTTAAAACAAAAATACGCCGGCCAACTGGACGAAAAAACTCTGGGCGAAAAAGTGGCCTCCATTGCCGCAGATGACGATATTTCTTGCTTTGGCTTTTTGGGTTACCCGGTGCTGATGGCAACGGATATTCTCATTCAACAAGCCAGTTATGTGCCTGTGGGGAAAGACCAAACCGCCCATTTGGAAATTGCGCGCGATTTGTGCCGCCGCTTTGCCGAAATTTACGGTACCCAAGTATTTACCGAGCCCCAACCGCTCTACACCACGGTAGCACGTGTGCCGGGATTAGACGGGCGCAAAATGTCTAAGTCCTATAATAACTCTATTTTCCTGGGCGAAGAATTGGATAGCGTACGCAAAAAAGTGATGTCCATGTTCACCGACCCCAACAAAAAAGCCAAGGACGACCCCGCCAACCCCGAAGGGTGTGTGGCATTTGCGTTCCACAAAATTTACAACCCCAACTGGCAAAAACGTTGCGAAGAATGTAAAGCCGGCGCCCTAGGGTGCGTGGCGTGCAAAAAGGAACTGTTTGCCCTCATGGAGCCGGAACTGGCCGCTTTTAACGAGCGGCGCAAAACCGTAGAACAGGATAAAGGGCAACTGGCCCACATTGTGGCCCAAGGCAAGGAAAAAGCCCGCGCCAATGCGTTGGCCACGTTAACCCAAGTTAAAAAGGTCATGCGGATACTTAAATAACTATGCTTACCACTGCTCCTACGCCGATAAACGTGCACATCAATGTATTTGAAGGCCCCATGGACCTGCTGTTGCACCTTATCAAAAAAGATAACCTGGATATTTGCGACATTAACATTGCCGAAATTACCACGCAATACCTGGATTATCTAAACGTCATGAAGGAGCTAAATTTAGAAGTAGCCGGCGAATTTTTGGTTATGGCCAGCACGCTTATGCAAATTAAGGCCAAAACCTTACTGCCTAGCCAGGCCCCTACTACCGAAGACGAAGGCCCCAACCCCATGAAAGAGTTGGTGGCTAAACTGGTGGAATACCAAAAATACAAAGAGGCCAGCAAATTTTTAAACGAAAAGTTAGAAGAACATAAAGACCAATTTTACCGCGCCGCTCCCATTTTTGACAATGGCGAAAAAGTACTCAATTTGCAACTTTTTGACTTGTTAGCCGCCGTCAAGCGCGCCTTTGACCGTTTGGACGAGCGCAAACGCATTGAGCTACTTAAAATAGAGGAATTCCCCATTGAAAGTAAGATGGAAAAGGTGGTAGACTTATTTAAGAACCGCGAGTGGGTGCTACTGGATGATATTTTTGTGGGGGAAACTAAAAAGCGCGGCGTAATTACGTGCTTTATGGCGGTGTTAGAGCTAATGAAAATTAAAAAAATTATCGCCCGGCAAGATGAGCGCGAAGGCCACATCCGCATTTACTTAAACCCCGATAATAAAGACAAAGATTTTAAAACCTTAATGCATGGCGACGAGGCCTAAGGCAGGAGATTTTTTATGAGCGAAGAAACGCAAGAATTACAACCCACGCAACCGGCGCAAGAAACCGCCCTTGTGGAGCAACCCTCCGCGCAAGAGGCGCCCGTTGCCACTGCGGTGCCTGCCTCTGCCGACGAGCCAACCCTCCTGCAAAGCGAAGACTTGCAAAAAATTATTGAAACGCTTTTATTTATTACGGACCGGCCCGTGAAGGTGTCGCGCCTGGTGGATGTAATTGAAAATACTACCGCCAAAGAAGTGCGCGAGGCCATCCGCCGCTTACAAGACGATTACACCGTGCGCGGCAGTGCGGTACAAATTTTAGAAATTGCCGGCGGATTTCAAATGTGCACCAAGCCAGAATATGGCCGCTGGGTGCGCCGCTTATATAACGAAAAAATGACCACCCGTCTTTCCAACGCCGCCTTGGAAACGTTAGCCATTATTGCTTATAAACAGCCACTTACCCGTGCAGAAATGGAAGCAATCCGTGGGGTAGATGTGGCTGGCCCGCTCGAAAAACTTTTAGACCGTGGCTTGGTGCGTGTAGTGGGCCGCAAGGATACGATCGGCCACCCCATGGTTTACGGTACGACCGACGAATTTTTGCGCATGTTTGGGCTTAACAAAGTGTCCGAACTGCCTGACTTGCAAGTATTTGCCGCCAAAGCCGTGGCAGATAAACAGGAAGATTTACCCTTTGGCGAGCCGCTCCCACCCTTGGGTGAGCCGCGCATTATCCCACTAGAGGAACTGGAAGGGGAAGAAAAATTTGAAGCCTTAGACGCTTCTACCCCGGACCCATTTTTTAAACGTAACAGTTATAACCAGGGTGATTTAACCTTGATGCAAGATAATCTGCCCCAAGAACCGGCGGAGGGTTTGCCGCTAGAAGAAACGGCCGCCGCCCCGGCACAAACTACCCCACAGGAGGAAGAAAAATGAATATCGTTTTAGCCGCTAGTGAAGCCTATCCGTTTTGTAAAACGGGGGGACTGGCCGACGTAGTTGGTGCATTATGCCAACAATTTGCCGGCTACAAAGGCAACAAGGTATTACTGTTTTTACCGCATTACCGCAATATGGTGCGGGTGTCTTCGCTTAAAATCGTACCTGGGGTCTATTTAATCCCGGTAGGCGATAAAATTGAGCAGGCCTCTCTGTCCTACGTGAACTGGGGCAATGTGTTGGTGTTTTTTGTCAACAACCGTAAATACTTTGACCGCCCCGGCCTTTACCGCACGCAAGAGGGCGAATTTGCCGATAACGATGAGCGTTTTATTTTTTTTAACCGGGCTGTTTTGGAAGGTTGCAAATTTATTGGGTTCCGTCCGGATATTATCCATTGTCACGATTGGCAAACCGGCCTAATTCCGGCCTACTTAAAAACCGTCTATAAATTGGACGCTTTCTATACCCGCACCCGCTCTTTATATACGATTCACAACATTGCCTATCAAGGGCATTATTCGTATGGGGCATTCCGCAAAGCGGGGTTCCACCCGGTGGATTACACGCCTGAAAAATTTGAATACTACGGTGGCATGAGTTTTCTCAAAAGCGGGCTTGTGTTTGCCGATAACATTAACACCGTTAGCCCCAATTACGCCAAAGAAGTCCAGCAAGACCCGGCCATGGGTTTTGGGTTAGACGGCGTGTTGCGTGCGCGCAGTAAAAATTTCTGCGGCATTGTAAACGGGATTGATACCGACGTGTGGGACCCGGAAATTGACCCGGTGCTTTCCGTGGGTTATAATGCGGATGAATCTGCCCGCGGCAAGCTAGCTGCCAAGCGTGCGTTGCAACAAACGTGCAAATTGACGCAAGATGATCACAAACCCATTATTGGCATTGTATCGCGCTTGGACTATCAAAAGGGACTAGACGGCGTGCTAGAGGTGATTGCCCGACTCAAAAACCAGGCCCAATTTGTGATTTTAGGAACGGGCGACCCGCTGTTGGAAAAAGCATACCAGGGCTTGGCCCGTGCTCATGTGGGTACGGTCAGCTATACGGGGCGGCTAGATGAAGAGTTAGCCCACAAAATTTACGCCGGGGCAGACCTGTTTTTAATGCCTTCGCGGTTTGAGCCGTGTGGCCTTTCGCAACTAATTGCCATGAAATACGGCACATTGCCGGTTGTTTCTAAGGTGGGCGGTTTAGTGGATACCGTGATTGGATATAACGGTAAAAACGAAAACACTGCCACCGGGTTTTTTATTGAGTCTTTTACACCTACCGGTATTTATAATGCCTTGGTCAAAGCACTTAATTTACGCAAGAATAGTGTACTGTGGAACCGCTTGGTGCGCAGTGCTATGCGCTATGATTCTTCGTGGGACAAATCCGCCCAAATGTATTTGGACTTGTACCGCAAAACCATTGCCTAGAGAGAACTATGGACGAACTTTTTGAACCGGAACTAAAGGAAGTACACGCGCCTAAGCAATTAGGCCACTTATACCGCAAGTTATTTTTGCTGGTGCTTGCTATTGCCCTGCTAGCGCAAGGGCTTTTGCTGGTGGAAAAAGGTCTAAACACCTATTATGAACAGCTAAAAGATTCGTTCAAAATAATTTTTACCGTGGACGCAGAGGCCTCGGCCGAACAATTGGAAGAATGGGGCCAAACTCTTAATCACAAGGAAGATATCGCTACCGTGCGCCTGTTTTCGCCGGAGGATGCTTTAGCGGTGGTGCGCCACAAAAATCCGCAACTGGTAGATAATTTGCTACTTATGGGCAAAAACCAAATGCCCTCTTATTTTGAGGTAACTTTAGTGCCTAGTGCAGTGCGTAACGTGGGGCCGCTAGTGGATAATTTAGCGGCTGAATATGAATCTCTCACGCCGCACTATAATGCACAACATGCACACCTCCTTTTTTACGTCGGTCTTTATACCAAGTTACTGCGTGTGTTGGGGGTAGTCAGTTTGCTGGCTTTTTTGGGATTTATGTTTTTAGTAGAGGCCGCTTCTAGCAAGTATGCCCACGGTTTTGGAGGACTTGTAGCGGGGCTGCTGGCTGCCGTGGTATCCGCGGGCTTAGTCGCCGCTGTACTGTATCCGACCGGGATTTTAACCGATAATCTTACCCTATTTACCACTTGGCACCGGCAAGTATTGTTACTCGTGTTTTGTGGACTAATGGGATGGACATTATCTAAATGGCAAAAATTTTAAGTCTTTTATTGGCTTTGTGGTTTGTAACTCCTAGTGCGTGGGCAGACGATTCGGCCCAACGCAAGGAAGAGCTTGCCAAATTAAAAAGCCAAGCCCAACGCAAAGAAGCCGAGCTAAAAAAGTACCGCGAACAAGAAAAACAAATATCTAAAGAAATTACCGATTTGCAAAACAAAAAAGCACAAGCGGACCGGCTGAAAAACAAAGTAGAGTTAGACTTGTCTGTAGTAGAGCAAAATTTAGTTTCTATTGAAGATAAACGCACCGCGCTGGAGCGTAGTATGCCCATGTGGCAAGGCCTGGCTTGGCAGGAAGTACGCACACATTATATGCAACCGTCTTGCCCCGTCTGCGCGCAAGAAAATCAGTTAGAAACAGACCTGTTTTTAGACCGTATGCTTACGCACAAAACGCAGTTTTCCGTCGCACTGCAAAACGAAAATAAAGAAGCCCGCGAACGTTTTGCCGCTTTCACACAAAAAAATAAAAATTTGCAAGCCCAAAATTCTAAACTCAAGCAAGAACAGGCGGTAATTTCCCAATCGTTCCAAAAGAAACAACAAGATTTAGACGTTACCAAGCGCAAAGCAGATGCGGTGCGCAAAGAAATTAACGAACTGCATAAATCCGCCTCCGAGCTGAACAGTCTACTGGCTTCTTTTGAACGAAAACGTAAAGAAGCATCTAAAAAAGTACCGGCTGCCCAGCGTACTAAATCCGGCAATACGCCCAAAATTAATGTACCGGCCCATTCACTTCCCTGGCCTGTAAAAGGCACGGTAATTAGCCAATTTGGCAAAGAGTACAGGGCCGATTTAAACACGTGGATTTTTAGGGACGGTATTAAAATTGCCGCCGTAGGCGGGGCCCCCGTACGGGCCAGTGCGCAGGGCAGTGTTATTTATGCAGGGCCTTTCCGTTCGTACGGCAACGTGGTAATTATGGACCACGGGAAAGGGTTTTTTACTATTTACGGATTTTTAAAACAAATCAATGCCGCTGTGGGCGATAAAATAGAATCCCAGGGGCTTGTTGGTACGGTGGGGAAAGATACGCAATCTTCCTCCGGTACCGGCAAAAACGCAGTATATTTTGAAATACGCCAAGGCACTACGGCGGTAGATCCGCTGGATTGGCTAACGCGCTAAGAGGGCTTATGCAAGTAAAAAAATTAAATAAATGGGTCGTAATAGGAGCAATTTTATTTTTTATGGGGACGTTGTTTCCCTATGCTTACGGGGCAGTGGATAGTAGCCTTAAAAAACTGCGCCAACTGGTGGACGTACTGGAATTTGTGAAAGAAAATTATGTGGAACCTACCGACACCGACCAACTGGTTTCCGGGGCTATTAAAGGGGTAGTGCACGAACTAGATGACTTTTCTTCGTACCTAGAACCCAAGGATTATAAGGAACTTAAAAACGATACCAAGGGCGAATTTGGGGGCTTGGGGATGCGTTTGCAAAAAGTAGATGATTTTATTACCGTCATGTCTCCCATGCCCGATACGCCCGCCTTTAAGGCCGGCGTTATGCCGCAAGACCGTATTTTATTTGTGGACGATAAAGATTTGACGGATATGCCCTTAGAAGACGCTGTTTCTTTGATGCGCGGCAAGGTAGGTAGCAAAGTAAAGCTAACGCTTAGCCGTAAAGATAAAGACGGCAATTATCAAAAATTACCGGATATTACACTTAAACGTGCCACCATCGTGCCTGAAGTGGTGTACCACCGTATGTTGCCGGATCAGGTGGGGTACATTTATTTGGTGGATTTCTCGGGCCATAGCACGCAAGAAGTGCAAAAAGCACTGGAAGATCTACAAAAACAAGGCATGAAATCCTTGGTGTTGGATTTGCGCTTTAACCCCGGCGGTCTATTAACCGGAGCGGTGGATATTGCCAAATTATTTTTACCGGATGGGGAAATGATTGTCTATACCCAGGGCCGCAAGGAAGAATATTACCAGGAATATAAAACGTCCGGCACGCCCCTATACCCGGATTTACCTATGGCAGTGCTTATCAATCAAGGGTCCGCTAGCGCAAGCGAAATTGTGTCCGGGGCTTTGCAAGATAATCACCGCGCCATTATTGTAGGCCAACGCAGTTTTGGTAAAGCTAGCGTACAGCAAGTGATGCCCCTTTCGGGCGGTGCGGGGCTACGCTTAACCATAGCCAAGTATTATACGCCTTCCGGGCGCCTGATTCAGCGCAATTACCGCGACAAATCCAAGGCCGAGGAAGGGGGTATTTTCCCGGACGTAGAGGTCTATTTTACGCCGGAAGAAGAATCCAAAGTATTTATGCAGTATAACGACATTGTCTATACTCCCGGTAAAAAACCCAAACTGCCGCAGTTTAAGGTTAAAGACCCCGTACTGGACCAAGCGGTTGAAATTTTAACCGGTAAAATAACGTTAGAAGAAGCCAAGGCTAAAGCCGAAAAAGCCGCCGCCGAGCGTAAAGCTAAAAAGAACGAGAAAACCAATAAAAAGACGGAAAATAAATCCGCCAAATAGTTATGAAACAAGATTTTACCATCTTAGGGATTGAATCCACGTGTGATGAAACTTCTGCCGCACTGCTAAAAGGCGGCAAAGTGTTGTTGTCCAACGTAATTTACTCCCAAATTGAGGAGCACAAAAAATACCATGGTGTCGTGCCCGAGCTTGCCAGCCGGGCCCATGCGGCTAAAATTGCCACCGTCATTGGCGAGGCCTTGCAAAACGAGCCGATTGATTGCGTAGCTTTTGCCAGTGGCCCGGGGCTACCCGGTGGGCTTATGGTTGGGCGGGTGGCGGCCGAAACATTAGCTACCTATAAGCAGGTACCGCTTATAGGCGTAAACCATTTGGAAGGACACCTGTTTGCGTGTGATTATGAGAACGGTGAAGTACAAAACCGTTTGCACTTCCCGCTGATTGCCCTGGTGGTGTCGGGCGGGCACACGGAGCTTTGGTACGTGAAAGGATATGGCCAGTACAAAGTACTGGGTAAAACGCGGGATGATGCCGCCGGAGAGGCTTTTGATAAAGTAGCCAAATTATTGGGGCTTGCTTACCCGGGTGGGCCGCAAGTGTCCAAACAAGCGCTACTAGGTAAGCGCGATGCGATTGCGTTTCCGCGTCCGTTACTGCCGGGTACGTGGGAATTTTCATTTAGCGGTATCAAAACGGCCGTTAGTTATTATTTGCGTGACCACCAAAACGTCAACATCCCCGACGTATGCGCCAGTTTTGAGCAAGCCATGGTGGATACGCTGGTTACTAAAACGCTTTTAGCGGCTAAAAAATATAAGGTATCTTATATTGCGGTAGGTGGGGGGGTAGCGGCCAACAGTTTGCTACGCCAAACCATGCAAGAACGCGCCGAAAAGCAAGGCAAAGAAGTGTTTTTTGTGGACCGCAAATTCTCGTCGGATAATGCCGCCATGATTGCACTGGCAGCCTATAAAAAGTTAGAATATGCCCAGCGCACCGGGCAACCCTTTAAGGCCAATATAGATATTGACCCCAATATGAAAGTGCGCAGTTGGTAATGTATGCTTATATGGACCATGCCGGACGCGGGCGATAACAGCAAAGAAACTTACGCCGCCTTTATTGCTTTATTTCAAAAAGAAAATCCGCAAATTCCCGTATCGGTGCGGGTGTTTACGCGCAACGTGTTGTGGCGGCGGATGTTTACCATCAAAAACCCTTTTCCCGAAGAGGAAGTACCGGATGTTATCCAAATTCCGCATTATTGGACGTCGCTATTGGAGCGCGAAGGCGTAGCCGAAAATTTATCACAGTTAGACCCGGGTCTCTCTCTTTCCTCGTGTTTAAACCCACTTAAAAGCCATTGTTATAAACCGGGTACCAAGGATATTTATTCTTACCCGTGGTGGTTTGATATTAGTGCCTTGCACTACCGGGCCGATCACCTGGCAAGTGTTACCCAAACCCCGGAAAAAGATTTATCTACCTGGAGCGGGTTTTTGCACATTTGCCAAGCCTTGCGCGAAAAATTCAAGGATGTTCCCGGCTATTATCCTGTGCAAAATGGCGATTGGCGCGGCTCGCTTTCCATGCGCAGTGCTTTGCCGTGTGTGTGGGGGCGTGGGGTAGATTTACTGACCGACGATCTCAAACGTACCAGTGTTGCCACCAAAGCTTTTAAAGAGGGCATCCGCGATTATATTACCCTCGCCCTGGACAACTTTATGCCCATTTTGCGGGAGCGTGGCTCACTAGGGACGATGGTTTCCGGCAAAGCCAGTTTAATGCTCTCGCGCAAATTGGGTATTAGCACGTTTGACGCCCGGCGCGGGATTCAGGTGCGTACGGTGCCGGTACCGTCCACCGGGGACGCTTCTACCGCGTATTTGTCCGGCATGAACTTATTTATCAATGTGCGTAGCCAGCATAAAAAAGAAGCGCTTAGTTTTATTAAATTTTGTGCCCGGCCGGATATTCAAAACCACTATGCTAAGTTGTTGGAAGTATTTCCGGCTTTTGAAGACGCCCTGGAGCTTTTTATGCTCTCTTCCGGGCGGCGTGTACGCGAATATGGGTCTATTTTAAGCTCCGCGCGCACGTTACCTAATATGACGGTAACGGGAACCATTATGGAAATTTTAAAACGCATTTTAGCGGTGTGCGCTACGCAAATTGTGGAGGGGCGTTTTACGCAAGCCTCGTTAGACCGCGAACTGGATATGGCCTCCAAAGAAATTGAATATTTACTTTCCATTTACCAAAATTAACTATGTTTGATAAAAAATCCTACACCCTTTATAAATTTCACAAACAATTAAACCAAGCGTTCCAAAACAAGCGGGAACTCTTAGAGAGTGCCTTGCCGGTGCTACGTAGTTTATTCCGCCTGGACCGTATTTACTTTTTTGATTGGCAACAAGAGCGGGCTATTTTGTCGCTACGTATGATGTGCAAAAAAGAATATTGTATGGATAAGCAGGAAGATATTTCCGTCATTAGTGAGCCGGCTTTTCTAAAACAACTCTTGCGCGAAGGCATTACCGAAACGACCGATTTAAGCTACCCCGCCGTATATGTACTGATTAAATGGCAACGCCCCAGTATGGAATTAAAAGGGGGCGAAGTACATACATATATGCAAGAAAAAGTGGGGGTCTTGCGTTTGGAACGTTTCAAAAAAACGCGTGGTTTTACGGCGCAGGAAAAGGAACTGATTAAAGCACTGGGGCAAGAAATTTCACACAATTTGCGCAATACCGAAATTGACCAAGCCAAAAACCAACGTCTTAGTGTTTCCACGGCGCTTAATGCGCTGTCCACGGTGTTTGCCTCGTCCCTGCGGTTGAACGACGGTTTAGAGCTTATTTTGCAAGGGGTGCAAAAGTATTTCCGTTTTGACCGTGTGCGCCTGTACTTAACCGATTCGTACGCCCGGCGTATTAAAAGTGCGTTGTGCGTGGATATTTCCGGCCAAGTTTCACACCGTGGCGCGGACGAAATTACCGAGCACGAACAAACCTTGTTAAAGGAAGTGTTTGATTCGTCCTCCACCTACCGCTCTACGCGTAGCGTCATTTATATCCCCTTAAAAGTACAGCGCAGTAAAGTAGGTTTTTTGGCGTTTGATAACGTGCTTTCCCGCCGGCATATAGGGTATTTGGATTTTATTTCACTGCAACAATTTGCCTCCCAAATGGCATTGTCTATTGATAACGCCCGCCTT
>CACWMG010000008.1 GCA_902761975.1 Candidatus Avelusimicrobium pecoris
TCCCGTGTTGGCGCACGGGGGCGGTTTTTTTACGGTTATTCAAACAATCCGCTATTTTCAAGCGCATTAAGTGCTTTGGTAATATCGTTCACCACAATAATCCAACGGGTATTTCCCCCTCGGTTGGCGGTGCCGTAAATGGTGGTAATGTTAATGCCTTGGCCGGCTAAAATACGCCCAATATCGCGCAAAATGCCTACCCGGTTGGGTATATCCAGGCAAATGGCATCCGTCTTTACACTCGTAAATCCGGCCTTGGTCAACGCGTGACTCACCCCACTATCTTGCTCTACCGCCACGCGTACTACGGCCGCGTCGTAGCGTACGTCTTGCGCCATAGCGATAATATCTACATTTTCGCGCACGAACAAGTCGGCAAAGTTTTGCAGTGCCCCCGGTTCGTTAATCAAAAATACACTGTATTGTTTAATAATATTGATTGCCATAACTCCATTATAGCAACTGAAATTGGAAAAGTAAATAAAAGGCTACAGCCCCGCACTCTCTAAAATTTCGGCCTGTTTGAGGGCATTTTCTAAGTAGAGCATGGCTTTGCAATCATCCTCGTTATACATCAGGATTTTTTGCAAGAGGGATTCGTCCCCGGTTTTAAGCCAACTGGTAAAGTACACCATACTATCCATGGCCCCGCAATCATCTTGCCGCCAGTTAAAGCCAAACGCCGGAGCGGCGGCTTTGAGCGAAAAACTGGGGGCGGGAATATAAAAGCTATCATTGACAGACACTTTTAAATCGTGGCAGATATCGCAAAGGGCAAGGAGGTGGGCGGCTTGGTCGGGCCAGGCGGCCGCCAATTTGCGCATTTTGCGCACTTCGTACTCGGTCCAGTGGTAGAGGGCTGTGCTTTTGAAGTCTTTAATATAGTTGTAGAACTGTTCAAAAATAGTAATTTCTTCTTCGGGCGTTTTGGCAATAAAGGTAACGTATTTATCTTCTTCTTTATCCCACAGGCCAATTAAATAGACAAAGGATTTATTGTCTTTGGTAAACGTTTCGGTCGCCTCAAAATCAAAATACAAATTATACTTCTTGGTGGGAGGCGGGAAACAGCCTTTTTTGCGCCAAATGGGTTTATTGTACAAATAAGCGCGGGCATTATAGTAGGTTTCCGTGGCGTAGGGCTCTTCCAAAATTTCTTGCAGTTTGGCTAGTGGGGCACGGGCAACATCCAACGTGGTAAAAAGCCCGTTAATTTTAAGGCATTGGCGCATTTCTGTATTAAGATGCGGCAGTAGCACTAAATCGTGATTTTGAACGACTAATTTGTTGGCATACACGCGCCACGGAGCCGCGGCAGCCTTGGGCGGTTTGTGGGCCTCGGGCTTGGCAAGCCCGGTGCGGATATTGTTCCAAAAGGCAAGTTCCTGGGTAAGCCGCTGGGCGTGGTCCCGGTAGGCAATATCTACAAAATGGCCTTTTAAGTGTATCCGCCCGTAGGCGGGTTCAAATTGCTGAATTTGGCCCAAAATTTGGTTCACCAGACATACCTGTAGGGAATAATGTTCTTTTAAGTCATGGGCGCGCTTGAATTGGTACACCGTATAGTGATAGTTGCCAAAGCGGCTGTGGGCGGTGTCTTTACGCACAAGCAAATTAACACTGCCGTACACGTGCTGAGGTAAATTCCATAACACGGCGTTGGCAATTGCTTGTTCCCCCCGTGCCATGGCGGCAAGCGTGGCCTCAAAGCGTTCGGTTTCGTTTTGGGCAGAGATAAAAAAGACGGACGGGAATTGCTCGCGGATGAAGAGGTCGCGCGTGTGGCGGTCCGTGCGGATTTTTAAATTTTCGTAGCGGTTATTTTCGGGCACGGCCTCTTCGGCCGGGGCATAAAAATTACACCAAATGCTAAACGGGTCCTCTAAGAGGGTAAACATACGGCTTGCGTTAAAATCTTGTGTTTCGGGCTTACGTCCGGCGGAAAATTCTACAAACAGTTGGTGTATTTCTGCATCAGTCATATTATTATTTTAGCTTTTTTAGTGTGAGAATAAAACCCTGCCTATTTGCTATAATACAATATATGGCTATTTTACGTATTACAAAGTATGGCGAGCCTATTTTACGCCAAAAATTAAAACCCGTTAATTACGACGATATTGCCCCCCAGTTGCCGCAACTGTTGGCCGATATGGAAGAAACTTGCCTAGCGGTGCATGGGGTAGGATTGGCGGCAAACCAAATTGGCTTGGATTACCGATTGGCAGTGATTTTAATTCCCGAGTCCGACGAAGAAGACGCCCCCTTAAAACGCTACGTGATTATCAACCCGGTTATTTTAGCCAAACGCGGTGAAAAGTTGGAAGAAGAAGGGTGTTTATCTATCCCCGGCTTATGGGCCGACGTAAAACGCGCTACAGATATTACCATTAAATACCTGGATGAGAACGGCGTAGAACAAGTAAAACGTGCCCGGGGACTACTAGCCAAGGCGTTTCAGCATGAGGTGGACCACCTGGACGGGAAACTGTTTGTGGACTTGGTGGACCCCAAATTAAAGCCCGAAGTAAAAAAAGCCATTAAAAAATTGCGCCCCAACTGGAAGTAGGTTATGGATTTTATTGATTCGCACGCGCATTTAACGGACCCGGCGTTTGACCCAGACCGGGATGAACTTATCACGCGTGTACTTGCGCAAGCAAACATTTGTAAAAGCGTTGAAATCGGCTGTGCGCCTGACGAGTGGCAACCGACGTTGGATTTAACTGCAAAATATCCCCATTTGATTGTGCCGGTACTAGGCGTGCACCCGGAATATGCCGCCCAATTTACCCCTGAGCAGAGGGCGGTATATCAGCAATTTTTAACCGACAAACGCGTGGCCGCTGTGGGCGAGGTGGGGCTGGATTACACGTGCTTGGAAAAAGCAAATAAAGACCTACAGCACGCTTTGTTTGAACAGATGATTCTGTGTGCCAATACGGCCCAGTTGCCCCTGGTGTTGCATGTGCGCCGCGTGGCGGAAGATTATGCCGCGTACGACGATACCTTTGCCTGTTTAGCGCGGTTGTGGAAGCAAAATGCGCCCCGTGCGCACAGTGGAGTACTGCATTGTTTTTGCGCCCGCTACGAAGAAGCCAAACGGGCTTTAGATAAGGGCATGTTGCTAGGGATTAACGGGTGTTTTACGTATAAGAAAAATGAGTACATCCGCGAGGCGGTAAAAAAAGTAGGGCCACAATACCTAATGTTAGAAACGGACTGCCCGTATTTGTCCCCCCAAGGCAAACGGGGAACGCGTAACGACCCGTCCAATATCCCGCTGATTGCCCAATACGTGGCCGATTATTTAAATATGCCGCTTGAAAAACTGGCCGAGCAAACGCTTGTAAATACAAAAGAGTTGTACGGACTTGCGTAAATTTGTTATAGTGTGGCTGAGGAAACTTTATGAAAAAATACTTTTTTTTCCTGATACTACCTTTACTCATGGCCGGGTGTGCCAATGAGGAACAACAAGAGGAAGTGTTGTCTTTTTGGAAGGCTAAATTAGGCGCATTTTTGCCCAAACCGCCCCTTGAGCAACCCACTGTGGTGCCGGAACTGCCTGCTGAGCCTGAGGTGGTAAAAGAAGAAACACCGAGTGAAGTTCCCCCCACGGCTACGCCGGAAAGTGCCCCCAAACAACAATTGGTCCAAAAGCCGGCAAAACGGCAAGTGGTTTCCCACCAATATATGGAAATTGTAATGGAAGAAGAGCCCGCTAAAATTGCAAAAAAAAATACACGCGTTTCTGCCAAAGACCGGGCTTTTATTCAACGGGCGTTAGAAAAGGCCCGTCAATCCAACCAAAGTACATTGCGTGATATTGGCCAAATTTTTGGGCCGGAAACACAGGCACAAGCGTTTGCGATTGTGGCCCGGTCGGAAAATGTTTTACAAACCTCTGCCCAAACGGTGGGAAGTGCTCAAAAATATTTAGACCTGCAAGACAAGGTAATGCGTCAGCAAGAACAACTGCTTAATAAGCTAATGCAAAGTAATGCCCGCAACTTGCGTGCGGTGCGCGGATAAAAAATTTTCTTATCTAAAAAAACGCCCTCCGTCATGAGGGCGCTTTTTTGAATCAACAATCTTTTAATTCGGTTGGAAGGGGTTGGCGTTTTCGGCCGCTTGTTTGGCTACCGCGTCCGCCCCCCACGTGATGTTATAATCAATGCCGTCGGCCTCTAGCGTGATTTTCTTTTCCGCCAGCAGTTGGCCTAATGCCAAGTACAACACCGAGCTAGACAAACGGAACTTTATTTTTAACTGCCAAGCCGTGGCTTTGTGGTTGGCGGTTAAAAAGTCCGTCATTTGCTTTACAGCGTCGGTTAGGTTATCTTGCAAAGGATTCATACTTATACCCGTTCAATGGCAAATAACGCGTCGCCTTGTTTAACCGGCTTGCCGTTTTCCACGAGTACTTTTTTAATAATGCACGGGAAATCGGCGCGGACTTCGTTAAATACCTTCATAGCTTCAATCAGGCAAATTACGTCGCCCTTGGCTACTTGGGCCCCTTCTTTTACAAACGGCGGGGCACTGGGCGTAGAGCCGCGGAAAAAGATACCGGTTAAAGAAGATTTCATCACTTCCTTATATTGCGCTTGGGCCGGGGCAAAATTTTGGCTGGCCCCCGTGCTTACACTCCCCCCCACATTGACGGGGACGGGTACCATGGCCGGTTTGGCTTTGACCAGGCGCAAGTACAGGCCTTTTTGGTCGTACTCAATGGTATCTAAATGATTGTCTTGCATGAAGGCATAGAGCTGTTTTACATCTTTTAAAATCGGGGATTCTTTGACGGCCTTTTTAGTTGTTTTTACGGCTTTGGCCGCGGTTTTTTTAGTGGTTGTTTTTTTCATAAGTTCCTCACTCAAACTTGATACATTTATTTTACATTATTTTGGGTTTGCGGGGCAAACAGGGTGCGCTTATTCCACAATCTTCGCCTTCTTAATTATAGAAAAGGGTGGAGATGCTGAAACAAGTTCAGCATGACACTGTTTTTTTGTTATTCAAACAGGGTGCGCTTTTCTTGCAACGTGTGGGAAATGTCGGTAAGGCATTGGACTAAATCACGCGCGAGGGTGGCGCGTAAATTATTGCCAAAGGATTGCGTATAGACGGGGCCCGTAACGGGCAGAAATAAAGCCGTGCCTTTGTTTTCCACGCGTTGCGCGGCGGCGGAAGTGTCGGTCATTTCCACACGGTTTTGGCGCGAGGCAAAAAGCGAAAAGACCACCTGGTGGGTTTTAACGTCGTAAATAGTAATGAGTACGCGGGTTTCCAAAATGGGTGGCTGGCCGCCAAACCATTGGACGCTATCCATACTGTCGGTCTTGCCGTTGGAAACGGTGTAATTTAGTTCGGCCAGGTAATCGTATTGGGCGGCGCGCTTGGACGGGTTGACTTCCACCGTCTCAAACAGGGTGCCCAGGGCCTCGGCCGCCGCCGTGAGCGAGCCGTCTGCCAGGTCAATTTTATAGGAGTGTACGGAATTTTGGGAGTGGTAGTCCTTTAAAACAAATTGTTTTTGGGCAATTTTGTCGCTAGCTACTAATACGCTTGCGTTTAGTTTATCCTCGGCCCCCGGGGCGGCAAACATCCCGCGCGGTAAGGTATTATGGTAGGCGCACGCGCCCAGTAGCAAGGAGCTTAGTAAGCAGCAAAATAGGCGTATTTTCATACGCCTATTATAGCAAATTACTTCCGGCTAGACTTTATTTAAAACACTATATAATGATGCTTGATTTCTTTCGCAAGCAAGTGATACAACGTGCGTTCCTTGCGGATGATGATTAGCGTGTATGACGGATCAATGAATTGGTGCGGGCATAGGCGCTATACAAAAAAAGGGCCTCCCGGCTTATGCAAGACCGGGAGGCGTACGACAAGGAGAAACGCTTATTTGAGCAAGGCTTTGCGGGAAAGCCGTACTTTGCCGCTGTTATCAATTTCAACGCATTTCACTTCAACGATTTCGCCGAGTTTCAATACGTCTTCTACTTTATTAACGCGGTGTTTGGCAATTTCGGAGATGTGGAGCAGCCCGTCCTTGCCAGGTAAAATTTCCACAAACGCCCCAAAGGGTTGAATGGAAACTACTTTGCCTTTGTAAATTTTATTTACTTCCGGCTCGGCGGTTAACATTTCAATTTCCGCTTTGGCTTGGTGGAGCTTTTCGGCATTGGCCGCGGCAATGGTTACCACGCCGTTTTCTTCAATGTCAATCTTGGTGCCGGTAGATTCGGTAATACGTTTAATGTTTTTACCGCCGGGCCCAATGACGGCGCCGATTTTATCTACCGAGATTTGCATTTTGTGAATCACAGGGGCATACGGAGAAACCGACTTTCTAGGCTGCGCAATCGTTTTTTCCATGTGGTCCATGATAAACATGCGCCCTTGGGTAGCTTGTTTAATGGCTTGGCGCAGTACGTCAAGCGGCATACCGGTTTTGAGTTTTACGTCCATTTGGAAGGCCGTAAT
Source organism: Candidatus Avelusimicrobium pecoris (assembly GCA_902761975.1). Taxonomy (GTDB): domain Bacteria; phylum Elusimicrobiota; class Elusimicrobia; order Elusimicrobiales; family Elusimicrobiaceae; genus Avelusimicrobium; species Avelusimicrobium pecoris. The sequence continues at coordinate 6,496 of CACWMG010000008.1, forward strand.
ACCTTTGCGAGAACCGGTCAGTTTAAAGTCCATATCTCCCAAGTGGTCTTCCAGGCCCATAATATCGGACAAGACGACAAATTTGCCTTCCCCGCTAATGGCACCCATGGCAATCCCCGAGCAGGGTGATTTCATCGGCACACCTGCATCAAACAGGGCCAACGAACCGCCACACACAGAGGCCATAGAGGAAGAACCGTTAGATTCGGTAATGTCGGACACGACGCGAATAGTGTACGGGAATTCTTCTTCGGACGGGATAAGCGGTAGTAAGGCGCGGCGCGCTAATTCCCCGTGGCCGATTTCGCGGCGGCCCGGAGAGCGGTCCGGTTTGCACTCGCCCGTGGCAAAGCCCGGGAAGTTGTAGTGCAACATAAAGCGTTCATAAGAAGTATCTTCTAAGCCCTCTACCATTTGTTGATCGTCCGGCGTGCCTAAGGTGGCTACCGCTAACGATTGGGTTTGACCGCGGGTAAATACGGCAGAACCGTGGGCGCGCGGTAAGTAACCTACTAAAGAGCTGAGCGGGCGGATTTCGGTCGGTTTGCGGCCGTCCACACGCACGTTTTCGTTAAGCACCATTGCGCGGGATTCTTCGTACATAATGTTTTCTAAAGCAATTCCGGCATAGGTGGCGGCGTTTTCCGCGTAGGTAGCCGTGAGTTCTTCGGTGAACGATTTTTTCAGTTCGGCTACTTGTTTATCGCGGGTTTGTTTGTCGCTAAACGCATGCAAGATTTTTTTGGCTTCTTCTCTAAAAGCACCGTTAGCCAAATCTACTACTTCTTGCGGTAGTTTTTCTACCACATATTCAAATTTCGGCTTGCCGGCCAGTTCGCGCAATTTGAGTTGCGCGGCACACATTTTGTCAATTTCCGGCTTGGCTACTTCCATGGCTTCAATAATGGCGCTTTCTTCTACTTCTTTAGCACCCCCCTCTACCATGAGAATCCCTTGTGCGGAACCGGCAATGGTTAAATCCATGTCACATTCGGGCAGGGCTTGTTCTTCTTTGGTGGGGTTGACGATATATTGCCCGTTAATGCGGCCAATACGCACAGCGGCTACCGGCTCGTTAAACGGAATAGAAGAAATGACTACAGACGCGGACGAAGCGAGCACGGCTAAAATGTCGGCATCATTCGTGGGGTCGGCAGAAACAACCATGGCCGTTACGTTGGTTTCGCACGCGAAACCTTCCGGGAAAATGGGGCGCATGGTGCGGTCAATAATACGGGAAGAAAGCGTTTCTTTTTTGCTCGGTTTACCCTCGCGTTTGAAGAAACCGCCCGGGATTTTACCCGCCGCGTAGGTTCTTTCTTTGTAGTTGACCGTTAAGGGCGTAAAATCCGAAATACCGGGTTTTTGCTCTTTGGTGGAAACAGCGGTGGCCAAAATGCGCGTATCGCCCATGCTGGCTACCACGGCGCCGTCTGCTTGCTTGGCCATTAAACCGGTTTCCAGTTTAATGGTGTCGCGCCCGACGGTAACTTCCACACTTTGAATATTAAAGTTATGGTTAAAATTAGGCATTTACAGTTCCTTATTTTCTGAGTTTGAGTTCTTTGGTCACGGCTTGATATTTTTCAAAATCCGTGCGTTTCAAGTAGGCCAGTAAGCGTTTGCGTTGGCCGACGAGTTTGTTGAGGCCCGTTTCACCGGCAAAGTCTTTCGGGTTGGCTTTGAGGTGATTGGAAATGTATTGGATACGTTCGGTAATTAACGCAATTTGCACGGCGGCAGAGCCGGTGTCCTTGGCGTTAGCTTGGAACTTGCTGATGATGTCTTTTCTGTCTTGGTTGGATAATACCATGTTAGTTTTCTCTTAGGGCTGCATCCTAACGACCAAGCCGTATTTATCCGAAAAACGACCGAGCCGTAGCGGAGCCCTTCTCCTATTATAATTTTATACTTACACTAAGTACCCCTATATTATACCAAAAAAACACCCCTTGTGGGGGTGCTTTTAGGTACGCAAAACAGGTTTATTTAATTTCTTCTATATCATGGTCCAAATCTACAAATAGTTTTTTGCGGACCTCTTCTTTAAAATCTGCTTCACTAATCAGCGGAGCAGGATTATCGGCCGGAGCGGGACCGTGCTCATTTGGCTCGTTAGAACCTTCTTCGCTCATCAGTACTTCCCAAAAGCGGGCCCGTTTGATTAGCTCCCCAAAAGAATCGTCTTTGGGGATGCGGATATCCAGGTCTTGCCAGCGGCGCAAGGTGGCCGTGGCAAACGCCAGGAGCAAAAATAATTCATATATAATGCACAAGATCCAACAGGCTTGTTCGGAAATTACAAATATGTCGCGCAAATACAGCATAGCCAGGGTGTTACGCCAGGCACACGCAAAAATACCAAATAACGCTAAGAGAATAAACCCTTTGTAAATATCACAAAAAGTCTGGCGGCTGTCACGCCCGCTAGGGGACCAAAAAAATAAAAGACCGTGTAAATTGTTTTTTATAAAACGCATCATATATAGAACTATACCATTTTTTTTTGAAAAAGAACAGTGAAAAAAGGCGTGCCCGTTAGCATCAAACTAACGGGCACTTGGGACTCTTGTAGGAGGTAATGAGTTCACTTAGATTAAATTTAAAAAGTCGTTCATTTCTTGGCTTTGGGCTAAATTAGCAAACGCTTGATGAAGGCGGGCCAGTTTAAGCTGTTGTAAAGCCAGGGTTTTGTTAAATGTTTCGGTTGGCATAATTTCCACCTCCTTTTTAGCTTACTGCTTACACTTATATAGTAGTGCTTTTCAGGCGTAAATAACAGGGCCCTTGTACCCAGGGTTATGATGGATTTAGACCTACCAGCGTTTAGGACTTTGGACCTAGTTTGGGAGTATGAACTCACGTCATGCGGACGGAAATTATAAAGGGATATTGGGCGGATTAGTAGACCCTGTATAAGAAACAGTCTCCCTTTTATTCCATTTTTTTAGCAGTTGTATGTTTTCTTGAGGAGCTGGACCATATTTGTTGGGTTGATCAGAACCAAGTTTAAATAAACGGAGATAATTCCATTTTTCTTTTTTAAAAAACCGAAAAAACAAAGAGAAACATTCTACAAAAAACCATTCAAAGAATCCGTAACCCACATCGTGTGCACGACGTGTACAGGTAACACAAATAATCAATACTAAATAAACAATCCCTATCCAACGCCATATGTCCGGCACCCATTTCCAAATAGGTAAATTGGTTACAATGCCCAATATAAATCCGAGTACCGACAAACCAAGAATTTTACAAGAGAAAGTAAGGATCCCGTCTCTTCCCGCAAAAGAAAAAGGGTGAAAAAACATCCATAAACTATGTTTACAACATAAAAATAAAAAATTTTTCATGACGAAACTCATCCCACGCAGACATACGACTGCGGACATCCTACTAAATTTTATATACTGATGTAAATATTTAAATTGGGGAGTTGTAACATGAACCATCAGTTCAGGGATTTGTGTATTGCTTTGGTATGTTTGGGATCGTTAGCTGTTTATGTATATAAGCATATAGATAAAAATCCGCCAAAACACAAACGTATTTATACGGTAGGTATGGAAGGACGTCAAATTCCTGTACGTGGAGTACAAGGACTGGAAATTCCGCAGAAAGTATATGAGGGTATGGACAGCAACCCCAAGTGGAAAGAGTATTTGTTAGGAGAAAAGAAACAGGTAATTTTATTTACGTGGAACGGGTGCCCTTACAACAGAGCTTACCGTGATAAATTTGATAAAATTGTAAAAAGTCCGGAAATATCCAAAAATTTTATCACCACCGTTATAACCACTGAAAAAACGGTAATGGGCCAGTGTTCTTTTTATGAAAAGAATTATCACGGGCAAAGTTGCCCTGCCATGTGGCTTGTAAGTAACTGTGTGGGTGGGGTATGTATCATTAACCCCAAAACAAGGGAAGCTGTTGCAGATTTTTCAAGAAATCCGGAACAATTAGCCACTTTGCTTGAACACTATGCCTATTGGGATGAAAATTCTCTCTTTTCAGATTAGACGCACATGGAAAACACCCTACTCCAAAAATTACTTGACAAACAGGTACTACCCAAAGAAGAACTTGTGCAACTTTTGCTGGGGACATCCCCGCAAGGGTTGTTTGATGCTGCGGACCAAGTGCGCAAACAATATGTGGGGGACGGAGTGTATTTGCGCGGACTGATTGAATTTTCCAGTTACTGTAAAAATGATTGTATGTACTGCGGGTTGCGTAAATCTAACATGCACGCGCAACGTTACCGTTTGTCCCCCCCGCAAATTATCAGTACCGCACAGCAGGCGGTAGCGCTAGGTTATAAAACGATTGTACTGCAAAGCGGGGAAGACCTGTGGTTTGATACGGATAAGCTGTGTGCAATCGTGCGCGAAATAAAAAAAATGGACGTTGCCATTACCTTAAGTATCGGTGAAAAATCGCGCGAAGAATATGCGGCATACCGGGCGGCCGGGGCAAACCGTTACTTACTGCGCATAGAAACTACGGACAAAAATTTGTATGAAAAATTAGATCCGCAGATGAGTTTTGAAAACCGCGTGCGCTGCTTGCAAGATTTAAAAGAACTGGGGTATGAAGTAGGGTCCGGCTCGTTGGTGGGGTTACCGGGGCAAACCCTGGAAAGTTTGGCAGATGATTTATTGTTTTTTAAAAATTTACCCGTGGATATGGCGGGTATCGGGCCGTTTATCCCCCACCCGCACACGCCTTTAAAAAACGAAACAACCAACGGGCATTTTGAGCTATCCTTAAAAATGATGGCCCTGATGCGCCTGTGACTACCGGATATTAACATCCCGGCTACCACCGCTATGGAAACGATCCACCCGCAAGGGCGTTTAATTGCCCTGCAGTGCGGGGCCAATGTAGTCATGCCCAATGTAACCGAAACAGCTTACCGTAAACAATATGAGCTGTACCCGGGTAAAATTTGTACCGGCGATCAGGCCGCCCAATGCCGCAGTTGTGTTCAAGCCAAAATAGAAAGTATCGGCCGTCACGTGTCCACCGGGAAAGGATTTCACGGAGATTATTTAAAAGGGCGTTAAGGTTGTTGGTTTTCCGGCGTAATTTGACTGGGATTAAATACGGAAAGATTGCGAAATTCCAAAAATTTTGCACGTAATTGCTTATCTTCAATTCCTTTTTCAAGTGCATTGAAAAAACGCTGGGCTAAGATATATTCTTCGTACGCCCCGGGAATTTGTTTTAATTGTTCTACAGAAAGTATCACTCCATTTTTGTAAATATTACGACGGGGACGAGTTCCGTTGTGTTGGGCAGACCATTGTTGCAGTTGTTCAAATAACTCGGCTTGAGTAGGAACGGATTGCCGCTGCCATAAATTGGCCAAACGTGCTATATCTTCAGCGGGGGCCGTGGCGTCTTTAAGTACTTGACGGATGCGCCGCGCCAAGGTAACCTCTTGGTGTTGCTGTGGGGTTAGCTTCTCCGTAGAAACAGGTATATTGTTTTTCACAATTAAACTGCGTGGGTAACGGCCAAATTGGTGCAGATAAGTTTGTAGTTGTACATATAATTCTTGTGCACTGGGAACCGCGTGCTTGCGTGCGGACTCTTTCCAGAGGGCCGCTAGGGTTTGTACATCCGGTGTATTGGGCTTTTTGTGGTGTTTCACTTGGTTTAATAAATCCTGAATTTGATGAGCCAAGCGGACTTCGGCCTGTTCTTGAGGGGGCATCTGGTAGATGTTTTTATAGCGAGAATTATTAGGCATATAAATAATACTGCGGGGACGTGCCTGATGTTCTTGTATGTAAGCGCGTAATTGGGTTAATAGCTCAGCCGCTGTAGGCCCTTGCTTTTGTAAATTGGGCGAGGTCTCCAGTAGCTGACGCAACAAGTATAAGTCCGGGTTGAAGCGGATATCTTCCCCTTGTTTGCGGGCTCTTGTAAAGGTATTACTAATGGCTTGCCCTAAACGTACCTCTTGTTGTTGTGGCGGGGTCATTTCCCAGAGCCGCAAACGCACTCCATTTTGGTAAATCATATTTTTGGGGCGCCGGTGGTTGCGTTCAATAAACGCACGGGTTTGTTCCAACAACTGTTTAGTAGAAACCGCTTTGGGTAGTTTGGGTAGTGCTTTGGTCTGTGCCCACACGGCAGGGGACATACACCCAAAAGCAAATAATATGGTTAAAGTTTTAATGTAATTCATCCCTTATATTATGGATTATTGTATAGGTCCCCACAAGGGAAAAAAGACCTATTTGGACATAGGCCTAAGACCCAGGCCTAAAATTTGTTTTCTTTTCCGCCCAAATGTACTACAATATATAGGAATATTCACGCCCGCGTGTACGCGCGCGTTAACTTACTTAATAGGGAGAATACCATGGTTAAAAAAACCGCTAAAAAAACTACCGCTAAAAAAGCGGCCGTTAAAAAAACAGCTGTAAAAAAACCCGTTTCTAAAAAAGTAAAAAATACGAAATACGTCTATTCCTTTGGCGCCGGTAAAGCCGAAGGTAATGGCAAAATGAAAGAGCTTTTGGGTGGTAAAGGGGCTAACTTGGCTGAAATGTCCGGCCAATTAAAACTGCCCGTGCCCCCCGGTTTTACCATTACAACCGAAGTCTGCACCTACTACTGGAACAACAAAAAAACCTATCCTAAAACCTTAAAAGCAGACGTAGAAGCCAACCTGAAAAAAGTTGAAAAAGAAACTAAAAAAGAATTTGGCTCTGCCACCAACCCGCTGTTAGTGTCCGTGCGTTCCGGGGCCCGTGCCTCCATGCCGGGGATGATGGAAACCATTTTAAACATTGGTCTTACCGAAAAGACCATCCCGGGTATGATTGCCAAAACCAACAACGCCCGCTTTGTCTATGACGCTTACCGCCGCTTGATTATGATGTATAGCGACGTAGTAATGGAAAAAGCCGCCGGTATTGAACCCAAAGACGGCGAAGGCATCCGCAAAATTTTAGACGGTATGATGGCCGCCAAAAAAGCCGAATTAAAAGTAAAAGACGATACGCAAATCCCGGCTGAAGAACTTAAAAAATTGTGCGTGGAATTTAAGAAAACCGTTAAAAAAGTGCTCGGCAAAGAATTCCCCGATAATCCGGTGGAACAACTTTGGGGCGCTATCGGGGCCGTGTTTGCCTCCTGGAACGGAAAACGCGCCATTGCCTACCGCGCTATTGAAAACATCCCCAACGACTGGGGTACCGCTGTAAACGTGCAGACCATGGTATTTGGTAACATGGGCGACACCAGCGCTACCGGCGTAGCGTTCACCCGCAATCCCGGCAACGGAGACTCCCACTTCTATGGCGAATATTTAATTAACGCCCAAGGCGAAGACGTGGTAGCCGGTATCCGCACCCCCTCCCCGATGAACAAGTGGTCCACCAACGCGCACTCGGCGCATTTGCCCACCTTGGAAAAAGTAATGCCCAAAGTGTACAAAGAGTTGGACGCGATTCAAAAGAAACTGGAAAAACATTTCCACGACATGCTGGATATTGAGTTCACCATTGAACACGAACGCTTGTGGATGCTCCAATGCCGTGTGGGTAAACGTAACGGGATTGCCGCCGTGCAAATGGCACTGGACATGGTAAAAGAAAAACTCATTACCAAAGAAGAAGCCGTTTTGCGCGTAACCCCGGCTCAGTTGGGCGAACTGTTACTGCCCGCCATTGACCCGGCCGCCGAAAAAGGTGCCAAAGCCATTGCCCAAGGGTTGCCTGCGGGCCCCGGCGGTGCGTGCGGTAAAATTGTATTTAACTCGTTAGATGCGATTGCTTTGCAAGCCAAGAACATTCCTGCTATTTTAGTGCGCGAAGAAACCAACCCGGAAGATATTGAAGGGATGCGTGCCGCGCAGGGGATTTTAACCCAACGCGGCGGGATGACCTCGCACGCGGCGTTAGTAGCGCGCGGTTGGGGTAAATGCTGTATTGTGGGTTGCGGCGAATTGGAAATTGACCTAGCCAACAAGACCCTCAAAGTAGGCGGCAAAACCTTTAAAGAAGGCGACGAGCTGACCTTGAACGGTACCAAAGGTTACGTCTATGCCGGTGCCCTCAAAATGTTAGGCGCGGGCGAAGGCAACAAAAATTTAACCAACTTCTTAGCGTTGTGCGATAAAGTGCGCGTCTTAAAAGTGCGTGCCAATGCCGACACGGAAGATGACGCCCTGAAAGCCCGCAAATTTGGGGCCGAAGGCATTGGGTTGTTCCGCATTGAACACATGTTCTACGGCAAACACTCCGAAGTACCGCTGTTCATTTTGCGCAAAATGATTTTAGCCGGTAACGATATGGAACGCAAAGCCGCAGTGGACGAACTCTTCCCGCACATGAAGAAAGAAATTAAAGCCACTTTAAAAGCGATGGCTGGGTACAGCGTAACGGTCCGCTTAATGGACCCGCCCTTGCACGAATTTGTGCCCGCCTTGCCCGAAAAACAACGCGACTTGGCCGAAGCCTTACATATTGGTATGGAAACCTTCCGCGAACGTGCTGCCGGACTGCACGAAGTAAACCCGATGATGGGGCACCGCGGGATCCGCTTGGGTGTAACCTACCCGGAAATTACCAAAATGCAAGCGCGTGCGGTATTTGAGGCCGCCGCGGAACTGATTAAGGAAGGCGTAAAAGCGGAGCCGGAAGTCATGATTCCGCTTACGTGCGATAAGAACGAAATCGTCTCCCAGAAAAAACTCATCCGCGAGGCTTACGACGAAGTAGTAGCCAAAACGAAAGTGAAAAAACTCAAATTCTCCGTGGGGACTATGATTGAAATTCCGCGTGCGGCTGTACTAGCGGCCGACATAGCCACGGAAGCGGACTTCTTCTCGTTTGGTACCAATGACCTTACGCAAATGACGTTTGGTTTCTCGCGCGACGATATCGGTTCGTTCCTGCCCGAATACCTCAAACAAGGTATTTTGGAACACGACCCGTTCCAAACCCTGGACCAACACGGGGTGGGCCGCTTAATCCAACACGCTGTAATTGAAAGCCGCGAAGTGAAACCCGGTCTTAAAATCGGTATTTGCGGCGAACACGGCGGGGACCCGGAAAGTGTGGAATTCTGCCACCGCGAAGGGTTTACGTATGTGTCCTGCTCGGCGTTCCGCGTGCCGATAGCCCGCTTAGCGGCGGCGCAGGCGGCGGCGAAAGATGTACTCGCCAAAAAGAAAAGAAAATAAGTACTTGCCGCACGGGCATTCCCGCACAGTAAGTTTGTTAAAACTTTACAGGCTCCTCCCAATGAGGGGCCTGTTTTATGTATAATACAACTATGAAAACTATTTTGGGTGTCATTATCCTCATCCTCCTTATAGCGGCTTGTAATCTTTCGGGCGTATTTATTATTGGCCCAGGGCGATTATGTTTATTTGGGGTACTCTTTTTAATTTTTATGCAATTAAAACGAAAAAAACAAAATACCTCATTTGAGACTAAAATCTATAAACGATTTCCTATATTACAGACAGACGAATATAGCCGTCATTTAATCAAGAAATTTTTACAGGATGTAGAATGGGATTGCCACTCTCAAGAATGGCAAAAATGGACCGTTTTGCATTTAGCAGGAAATTTAACCATGCTTCACATTATGGCTGGTATCGGCAATGAAGAAGCCACAACGGAACTATTGAGTACAGATACCGAGGTTGACCCGAACGCCCAAGATGACAACGGTCTTACCCCGTTAGATTACGCTAAAAAATTTAACGAAACTGAAGTGATTAAACTCTTGGAAAAATATATTAAAAAATAACTCTTTTCCCCTCTTGCGCCCGTTCCCCCCTATTTACTATAATAGCAATATGAAGGCTTTTCCTATTATTGTTTCGTCTCCCTCGGGGGCCGGTAAGACCACTATTGTGGACGCTGTTTTAAAGCAAAATAAAACCGTTTCACGCGTGGTTACCGCCACCACTCGTGCGCCACGCAAAGGCGAAAAAGACGGTAAAGACTACCACTTTTGGACGATTAAACAATTTGAACAAGCCATTAAAAAACATCAAATGTTGGAATGGGCCCAAGTGCATACGCACTATTACGGTATCCCTAAAAAGTCCGTAGACAGCCTTTTAAAAAAAGGTATTTGCCCCATTTTGGTGATTGATGTGCAAGGCGCGCGTACCGTCAAAGCGCAGTACCCGCAGGCGGCTACCGTGTTTATTGTGCCCCCCTCGTTAAAAGAGCTGAAAAAACGTATTTTGGGCCGCAACGATAACACGCAGGATATTGAAATCCGCCTGGAGACCGCCAAAAAAGAAATGAAAGAGTTGGACAAGTACGACTACGCGCTTTTAAATGACGATTTGAAAGAAGCCATTACCCACATGGCCGGCATCATTGCCGCAGAACAATGCCGCGTAGCACGGCAAGACAAAAAACTGAAAATTTTAAAATAGTGTAAGGAGCCAATATGTCTTCAAAAAACGACCAAGAATTAGCTGCAAAATTAACCGACTTTGACGGCGACCGCTACGATATTGTGGTGTTAGCGTCCATGTACGCCAAAGAGCTTAAAAAGAAACCGGAATTTAAACAAAAACCGACTTCTGCCGTCATCAAAGAAGCGTTAGATGCTATTTTGTCTAAACGCATTACCAAAGAAGAAATTTTAAACCTAAGCACTTCTAACTACGCTGCTGAACAAAAGGCCGCCGAAGAAGCCCGCTTAGAGGCTGAACGCAAAGCCAAAGAACCCATGAAACTGTAATTATGGGCGATTCACTGCGCAAGTTGGCCGGGGATGTTAAACGCTTTTTAGCCGCCCAAGAAGAAGATGAGCTGCTAGATATCTCCCGCCCGCGCGCAGCGGCTGATTTACCCCCCGCTACGTCGTTGCCTGTGCAAACAGCGCACGCCCAAGCGGGGGTTTCTGTGGCCCCTAAAATGGCCGAAAATTCCACCCTTACCGTGGATTTCCCGCGTGCCCAACAGCCTACTACTCCCCCGGAACCGGAGCTTGCTATGAAAAAACAAGACAAAACCGCCGCCTTAAACGAACTGGCCGAAGTAATCAAATCTTGCACCCGTTGCCCCCTGGGGGCTACGCGCTTAAATGCGGTACCCGGAGAGGGCAACGTCAATGCCGACGTGATGTTTGTAGGCGAAGGGCCGGGCTTTGATGAAGACCGCCAAGGCCGCCCGTTTGTGGGCCGGGCCGGGCAACTGTTAGACAAAATGATTTTAGCCATGGGCCTCACGCGTGAGAACGTGTTTATTGCCAACATTGCCAAATGCCACCCCATGACCGACCCCTTACACCCCGAAAAGCACGGCAACGACCGTGCACCCAACGCGCAGGAAATTGCTTGTTGCCGCAAATATATTGAGCGTCAAATTGCCATCGTTTGCCCCAAATATGTGGTAGCGTTAGGCGGCGTGGCGGCGAAGGCCCTTATTAGTGATGCGGGCAGTTTAGGGGCTCTGCGCGGTAAATTCCACAACTTGCATTTAGATAGTGTAGAACTACCTAAACCTGTGCAAATTTTAGCCACTTTCCACCCCGCCGCCTTGCTTAGAAACCCCAACTGGAAAAAAGATGCTTGGCAAGATTTGCAGATGGTCATGGACAAACTGGGCCTAAAAGGCGCGCGCAAATAATATGTTTTGTAAGGTCGTTTTTGACGTTCCGCTAGACCGCGATTTTGATTACACCGTACCCGAAGAATTAGCCCCCTTGGTGCGCCCCGGCGTGCGCGTAACCGCTCCGTTTGGCCGCGTACTTACCGGCGGGCTTGTGGTAGCCACCAGTGATATTTCTACCGCGCCCGCGCACATTACCTTAAAACCCATTGCCAGTGTGGTAGATAACAAACCGCTTTTTGGGGCCGATTTATTCCCGCTGATGCGCTTTTTAAAAAGCCATTACGGTTGCCCGGTGGGTCAAATTTTATTTGCTTTGATTCCCCCCCAACCTTACTTTAAGCTGAGTGACCCGCCCGCTTTGGTGCGCCCTGTTGTTAAAACGCCCTCTTTTAGTTTAACGGCAAGCCAACAAAAAGCACTGGCTACGTTGCAAGCGTTGCCCGCGTATGAATTTCATGCGTTTTTACTCCAAGGCCCGGCCGCAACCGGCAAGACCGAAACGGTGCTACGCAAGGCCGGGGACGTATTAAACGGCTACGGGCAAGTATTACTTACGGTACCGGATATTGTGGCCGCCCGTCAGTTCATCCGTGAGGCAGAAACCCGCTTTGGCGCGGATAACGTGTACGCTTGGCACAGCCGCATGCTACTAAGCAAAAAGAAAAAGTATTTTTCCAACATTTCTAACGGCGTGCCGTGCGTGGTAATTGCTACGCGCTCGGGCGTATTGCTACCGTTTAAAAACTTGCGCTTGGCCGCTATGCTGGGCGAACATGACGACAATTACAAACAAGAAGAAAACAAACCCTACTACCATGCGCGCGACGTGCTTTTTGAGCGCGCCAAAACGCATGGGGCTACGCTGTTGTACGTGTCTGCCACGCCCAGTGCGGAAATTTTAAAATGGGTGCAAGAAAAAAAATTAACCGTACTTCCTTTTGAGGAGCCCGCCACAAAAACCTATGCGCCGCAAATTAAAATTACCGAGAAGAAAAGTGAAAAAAGCCGCTACTTTTCCGCATTTTTACTAGAACAATTGGCCGAAAATATCGCTAAAAAAGAACCAACCCTTTTAATTTTAAACCGTCGCGGTTATGCGGGCACGTATTACTGTTTAAACTGCGGCGCGTATGCTACTTGTAAAAAATGCGGCGCTATTTTATCGCACGAAAAATTAGACGACGGTACCGAGCGCCTACACTGCAGAAAATGCGGCGCGGTGGAGGGCATGCAACAAGAGTGCCCCAAGTGCCATAACCTTATTTTCAAAGCACGCGGCGGCGGTACGCAAAAAATTGCTACCGAGCTAGCCAAACTATTCCCGCAAGCTAAACTGCTACGCTTGGATTCGGACACGCTCAAAACCAAATCCGGCCAAGGGTTTGAGGCCATCAGCGCGTTTAAAACGGGGCAGGCGGATATGATTGTAGGCACGCGGTTGGCGTCGGGCGCGCTGAAAGGTTCGCGCGTGAGTTTAGCCGCTATTTTAGACGCAGAACTGGAACTGGACGGGCCGGATTTCCGGGCCAGTGAAAAATATGGGCAACTCTTATTTGAACTGCGTGGGCATTTGGCGTGTGTGCCCGGCGGACGGCTGGTTATTCAAACGGCTGACCCAACCGCGTATGATTATGCCCCTATGGTAGCCGACCATTACGCCGCCGCAGCTACCAACGAACTGGAACTGCGCCAGGCCTTTGGTTATCCCCCCTACACGTGTTTAATCCGTGTGACGGTAAAAGCCAAGGCGTTGGATTTACTCCAGGCCGAAACCGCCCGCGTAAAAGCACTGGGGCAAGGGCGTTGTTTGGAGGTGTTGGGCCCCGTGTGGTGTGCTAAAAAAACCGATAAACTTAAAAAACAATATTTGTTATTTAAGACGGACGCGGCGCGGTATTTGGATTTGCTGGCACAACTGGACAGTTTTGAGCCCGCCAAACGTGCGGCGGTACAAGTGATTGCCGACCCGTATAATTTCTACTAAAATTTCTTCCTGTTCCTTCGCGTGGGTTTTGTATAATATAAGTATATTTTAGGAGTATTTTTATGACCATTGACGAGCAAATTAACTTTTTAACACGCGGTTGCGTGGACGTAGTTTCTAAACAAGATTTAGCAAAAAAATTAGAATCAGGCAAAACCCTAAAAATTAAACTGGGGTGCGACCCGACCTCGGCCGACTTACACCTGGGCCACAGTGTGGCACTGTCGCTCTTGCGCCGCTTCCAGGATTTGGGCCACACGGCCGTCTTAGTTATCGGCGATTTTACCGCCGCCATTGGCGACCCGTCCGGGCGCGATTCTACCCGCCCCGTCTTGGGACGCGAGCAAATTTTGTCCAACGCCAAAACCTATACCGACCAGGCCTTTAAAGTATTAGACCCCGCCAAAACCGAGGTGCGTTTTAATAGTGAGTGGCTGGACCCGTTTGTCTCCGGGCGCGATTTGCTGACCACCTTGCAACACGTTACCGTTGCGCAAGTGTTGGAGCGCGACGATTTTAAAAAACGCATGGCCGCCGGAAACCCCATTAGCATGCTGGAAGTGCTTTACAGCTTGTTCCAAGGGCAAGATTCTGTGGCCCTAAAAGCCGACGTGGAACTGGGCGGTACAGACCAAATTTTCAATTTGCTCGTCGGGCGTCAACTGCAAAAAAACAACGGGCAAGAGCCGCAAGTGGCTATTACTGTGCCGCTTCTGGTGGGCTTAGACGGCGTGAAAAAAATGAGCAAATCCTACAAAAACTATGTGGGCCTTACGGACGCGCCCGAAGATATGTTTGGCAAAATTATGTCTATTGCCGACGAAGTAATGCCCATGTACTACGAGCTGTTAACCACGGAAAATTTGGACGAAATCAAAGCCATGCACCCCATGGCCGCCAAGAAAAAACTGGCGCATCTGTTAGTGGCGCGCTTTCATAACGAGGACGCCGCCAACGCCGCGCAAGCCCATTTTGAAACCGTATTTTCTAAAAAAGAACTTCCTACGGATATGCCGCAGTTTAAGCCCGAAGACGGGGCCTTACTCTCTGCCGTAATTTTTGCCGCCAAAGCCGCGGAAAGTAAAAACAAAGCCCGCGGGCTGATTTTACAAGGCGCCGTGCGCCTCAAAGGCGAAAAAGTAACCCAGGACGGTCCGCTTAGTTTTGAAAACGGCGACGTACTGCAAATTGGCAAGCGCCATTTCTTTAAACTGGTGAAATGAAAAAAATCATTTTAATAAGCGTGCTTTTACTGGCGTGTTTAACCGCCGCCACCGTGTGGGCGGTTAAAACGTATTTCTATAGCCAAGGTGCGCTTGTGATGGTGCAAATTCGCCCCGGGCAAACCGGCAGTGAGGTGGCGCGCTTACTACGGGCCAAAGGGGTCATACGCAGCGAAATTTTGTTTAAACTGCTCTTACGCTTAACCGCTGCCCATGCTGATTTAAAGGCCGGACGGTTTGATTTGCGCAAAAACACGCCGGACTTACAAGTGATTCACTGCATTAAAACCGGCAAATGTACCCACTACGAAAAAATTACGTTTTTAGAAGGGTGGCGCAGTGAAGAAATGGCCGAGGAACTGGCCGTACACGGCGTAACCGACGCACGCGAATTTTTAAATTTGGTGCGTGCCCAAGACCTGGAGGGCAAATTGTTCCCTTCCACTTACTTATTTGCCGATAATACCCCGCCCCAAAAAGTAATTGATGAAATGCTCAGCCAGTACAAAAAAAAGGTGGCCCCTTTATTTAAAAAATATCCTACCCACTTGACCGAGCGGCAAGTGCTTACGTTGGCCTCTATTGTAGAGCGCGAAGCCGTGGTGCATGACGAGCGGCCCAAAATTGCCGCGGTGTACTTAAACCGCTTTCACATGGGCAAACGCTTGGAGGCGGACCCAACCGTGCAATATGCGCTTGGGTTTGCTTTGCGTGAAAACCGCTACTGGAAACGGGGGCTTACTTACAAAGATTTAAAAATTGATTCCCCCTACAACACCTACCGTAACGTAGGCTTGCCGCCGGGGCCGATTTGTAACCCGGGGGCTAAGTCCGTAGAAGCGGTTTTAAATCCGCAGCAAGATTTTGAGGCACTCTTTTTTGTAGCCGATAATACAGGGCGGCATGTGTTTTCGCGTACGTTTCACGAGCATAAACAGCATATTAAACGTATCCGCGGAAAGTAAGGTTATCCCTTGCACAAACTAAAAAAAATGCTATACTAGGTAAGAAGGAATTTATAAAAGGAGAAGAATGATGAAAGGTTTTACACTTATTGAACTGTTGGTGGTAGTTTTAATTATCGGTATTTTGTCGGCTATTGCTTTGCCGCAATATGAAAAAGCGGTAGAAAAAGCGCGTGCGACGGAAGGCCTGATTATGGCCAAAGCCATCCGGGACGCCATTGAGCGGCATTTTGTGGAATTTCCGGACGTTAGTGTAACAAGTCCTTCCCAAATTACAGACGTAAAGATTCCTAAATCCAAGTATATGGGGGCCGTAGACTATTACATCGGCAAACATTTCTTTGGCGGAATCTCCACCAATGCGGTTTGGGTGGTGCGTGTAGAAGGAAAAGGCTTGAGTGATAAAGTAAGTAATGCCGGCGGCGGAAGGAAAAAGTACAGCATTACCTATACGTATAATCCGGGTTCCAACAGTTGGAGTGTTGTCAAAGAATGCCCCACTGATTATACCAGCGTTTGCAGTTTATTTGATTTATAAAAAGTCAGTATTACAAAAGACCCGGGGATTACCCCGGGTTTTTTTATAGATTTATCAGCAGCTGTGTAATGGACTGCGTGCATTGGAGCAAGTCCGGCAGCGGCAGTTGCCCGTAGGCTTGGCGCATTTGCTGCAAGGCTTTGGGTGTGCAGGCCGATAACGTTTTTTCCAGTTGTTTAGCTAAATCGGGCGACTCTGTAACGAGGAACCCGCAGCCGTTATTTGAGAGTACTTTGGCGTTAAAATACTGGTGATTGGCTGCCGCGTGCGGAAAGGGGACCAAGATGGCCGGAAGACGGCACGCAATCAGTTCAGCCAAGGTACTGGCACCACTGCGGCAGATCATCAAATCGGCCGATTTCATGAGTTTATAAATTTCTTCACTATATGCTAGCGTTTTTACGTTCGTAAGCCCTTGATAGGCGGCTAGTTGCGCGTCATACCAACGCGTCCCTGTTAGGTGGATAAACTGCCACGTTGGCGTGTTTTTAATCACTTGGGGCAAGGCCTCATTCAGTCCTTTAGCCCCTTGACTTCCCCCCATAATGAGCACGGTGGGCAATGTGGGATTAAGCCCCAACGTATTTAATACGTCGGCGCGGTTCACGGAAAGGCCAAATTCCTCCCGAATCGGTGTGCTGACGAGCACCGCATTTTTAAATGTTTTTTGCATGGGCAGGCCCATTAAGCGTAAATCGCAAAAATAGCCACATACCTTATTGGACAACCCCCACAAGGCGTTGGACTCGTGCACGGCCGTTTTTATCCCCATATAATGCGAACAAAAAATAAGCGGGAAAGACACATACCCCCCCATGCCCAGGGTAACGTCCGGATGAAAATTTTTAATCAGTGTCCGCGTTTGTTTTAACGAGCTTATCAGCTGACGCATAAAGCGTAGGTGGCGCGCCGGATTAAACGTACGGGGAAGGCCCGTGTTTAAGTCCAGCTCTGTATAAGTAAGCCCGTTTGCGGCTAAGGTTTTAGCGGCCGGGTCGTTTTGGCGCACGACAAACAACACCTCCGCCCCGTGCTGCTGCAGCGATTTTCCTAACGCGAATCCCGGGTAAAAGTGTCCCCCGGTACCGCCGGAAGCAATTAAAAAGCGTTTATTTTTCATAAATGGTTCCTGTTTTTATAATGCGTTACATCATCACGTAAATTGGTTTGGGTGTGATCTACGGCGGCTAAGTTTAAAATAATGCCCATCATCACCAGCGTCATCACGACCGAGGAGCCCCCGTAAGAGAAGAACGGCAACGCAATCCCTTTGGTAGGCAGTAGCCCAATGGCCATGGCCATATTAAAAAATGCTTGGCCGCAAATGGTAATGGTAAGCCCAAAAATTACTAAACTGTTAAAGGTGTTTTTGGCGACCCGTGCCAAGTTAATACCACGGATTAAAATGCCGCAAAACCCTACCACAATTAAGAGGACAAATAAGCCAATTTCTTCACACATGACCGAGAAAATAAAGTCCGTATGGGCGGCCGGTAAATACTGCATTTTAAGTTCACTGTTTCCTAACCCTTTGCCTAGCCACCCGCCGGAACCGACGGCTAAAAAGGATTGCATAACCTGATAATTGGTACTGTTTTCGGCCTGGTTACCAATGTGCAAAAACGCCAAGATGCGTGCCCGGCGGTAAGGGACAAAAATAAGTTGCCACAGTCCAAGCGGTACAATACACGCTACCGGAACGCATAAATGCCAAAAACGGGCCCCCGCTACAAAAAGCATGGCAAAAAATACCGCCCCCATTAAAGCCGGGGTGCCAATGTCTTTTTCGGCTAAAATAAGCCCAATGGTAATGCCGGCCACCGCCATGGGTTGGAGTAACAGTTTCCAATTTTTGGCCAGTTTGCCGGACACTTTTTCCAAATAATCTGCCACGTAAATAACCAACGTTACTTTAGCAATTTCGGACGGTTGCAATTTAAAAACGCCCAAGTCAATCCACCGGTGCGTATGCGCTTGCGAGCGCGTAAAAAGTACTGCAATTAGCAACACCCAAGTTAGAGCGATTAGCACCGTAGGGTTGAGCCATTTGATCCGTTGAATCCGTAAGTAGGTTTGGGATAAGAACAGTGCGGCCGTCACCCCCACTACATCAAACACCAACTGACGTTTAACGTACGTGGTGGTTTCAAACGCGCTGGAAGAATACGTAAATAGTAACCCAATTAGTACAAAGGCAAAACTAATGTAGAGTAACACGCTATCTAATTTAAGCGGCTGCCACTCCCCGGCAGTATTAACTACCCCGGGGGTGCGCTGCATAAATGTGTTGCGCCGTTTAGGTGCTTTGGTAAATAAACGCGGCATATTATCTAATTTTTAAGGACGCTAGTGCAATAAGCATCAGCACTACGCCTACAATCCAAAAGCGTACAATGACTTTGGGCTCTGCAATCCCCATTAGTTCAAAATGGTGGTGAATAGGGGCCATTTTAAAGAGCCGTTTGCCGTGCGTAGCTTTAAAATACGTCATTTGCAACATAACAGACAACGTTTCTATTAAAAAGAGTCCGCCGGCAATAGGGAGTAAAAGCTCTTGCTTTACGCACAACGCGGCGGTGCCAATTACGCCACCCAAAAATAGCGAACTGGTATCCCCCATAAATACTTGGGCCGGATAGGCATTGAACCACAAAAAACCCATACAGGCCCCAATAAGTGCCCCCATAAATACGGTAATTTCCCCCGCCCCGGGTACATAAATAATTTTTAAGTAATCGGCAAAATTAACGTTACCGGCTACGTAAGCAAAAATACCGTACGTGATAGCGGTGAAAACCATACACCCGCTAGCCAGGCCGTCCAGGCCGTCCGTTAAATTAGTGGCATTAGACGTGCCAATAATAATGAGCATGGCAAAAGCAAAATAAAATACAGATAAGTCCACAAACATTTTGCTCATATACGGGATAATAACAGAAGTGGAATATTCCCCGTTGGGTGGATTCATAGCTAAATACCCTACTACTACAATGGCCGTAAATAATTGAATCGCCAGTTTAATAGAGGATTTCATCCCCTCCGGGTTCTTTTTAACGAGTTTGGTGTAATCGTCCATCACCCCGCACGCGCCTAGCGTGCCCGTGGTAAATAAAAGGAGCCAAATGTAATTGTTATCCAGCCGCCCCCACAACAGCACGCTGACAATTAAACTTACAAAAATGAGGATGCCACCCATGGTCGGCGTGCCGCTTTTGGAAAGGTGCGAAGCCGGCCCATAAGAGCGTTCCACTTGTTGAATTTTGTAAGAGCGTAATTTACGCACAACGGCCGGGCCAATGAGTAACGTCAAAAAGAAAGACGTAAAGATTGCCGCCCCCGTGCGAAAGGTGATATAGTTAAAAATATTTAAGAAACTAAAATCGTCTTTAAAGAGCGAGAGGTAGTAAAACATACTTAAATCTCCTTAAATACATTTTCAAAATTCATGGAGTGCGAGGCCTTAATCAGGCAAGTGCCGCCCTTTTGCACCACTTTTTTAAGGTCTGCGGTCCATTCGTCCGGAGTTTGACCGTACCAAATGTATAGGCCCGTAACGTCCTCAAGGCGTTCGTAGCAGTATTTCATTTCCGGCCCGGCCAAAAACACGTATGTAGCGTGCGCGTCTAAAATTTGGCGTGCCACTTGGCGGTGATATTCTTTACTGGTTTTACCCAGTTCTTTCATATCCCCTAACACGGCAATATGGGGTAGTTGCGGGCTACGGCCCAAAATTTCCAGCGCGTTTTGCATGCTGGCCGGATTAGCATTGTAGCAATCCAAAATATAATGCGTATTGCCTTTTGTCACGCGTTCCAGGCGCATGGGCATGGGCGTAAAGGACAAAAGCCCTTGCTTAATGGCGTCCGCGCCAATCCCCAGGGCAAAGGCAGCGGCACAAGCGGCCGCGGCGTTTAGTTTATCGTGCTTTTCCAGCACCATATCCAGGAGGTAGGCTTGCCCGTTATAGGTAAATGCAAATTTTTCGGTTTCCAGTACACGCAGTTTGGCATTAGGGCTAAACCCAAACGAGATAGAATTACCGGTAAATTCTTTGTCCAGGCGGGCCAAATATTCATTATCGCTGTTATACACCAAGGTACCGCCTTTTTTAAGGCATTTTGCAATTTCAATTTTGGTTTGATAAACGGTTTCCAAATCGTGGAAAAACTCCAGGTGTGAGGGGCCCACATTGGTAATTACGGCTACGTCCGGCACCGCTAACGACGCGGTTTCTTCAATATCCCCCTTGTGGGAAGCCCCCAATTCAAATACGCCGTATTGGTGCTTGGGCTGAATTTCTAAAAGTGAAAAGGGCACCCCAAATTGGTTGTTTAAATTGCCCATATTGGCTACGGTAGTACCCGCTACACTGCAAATGGAACGGAGCATCTGTTTAGTAGTGCTTTTGCCGTTAGAGCCCGTAATAGCGGCTACTTTTAACGGGCTGTGCATCCGGTGGTATTTGGCCAAGGCTTGCAATGCTTTCTTAGCGTCTTTGACCCATACAAACGAGGCACTGGCCGGGGTCTTGCCCGTATAACCCTCTTGCGCAATCACCACAGCGGCTCCTTTTTCAAGCACATCCGGGATGAACTGGCGCGCATCTAAACGTTCCCCTTTTAAGGCAATAAAACCGTCCCCCGCACTCACCGCACGGGAATCGGTTACAAAAGCGGTAATTTTAGTTTGCGGGGCATTGGATTGTAAAGTTCCCCCCGTAATTTTGGCAATTTGCTCAATGGTAAAGTTTAATTTCATACGTTCTCCTTTATTTTAAAAATCTTCTTGGTCCGGTGCAACGGCTTTCATCACGAGTAGCGGCTCGGCAATTTCTTTAAAAACCGGCGCGGCCGCCGTGCTACCAAAAGCATAGGTTGACGGATTATCCAATATCACTAAAATTGTAAATTGCGGCTTGGTGGCCGGGACCATACCGCAGAAAGATACTACGTGGTTGCGCTTGGCATATCCCCCCTCTTTAGAGAGTTTTTCAGCCGTACCTGTTTTTCCGGCTACGTTAAAGCCCTTAATTTGGGCCCGCTTGCCCGAGCCTACTTCCACCACCGTTTGTAAAAAAGTGCGCATGGTTTGGGCGGTTTGCTCGCTTAAAACGCGGCGGATTTTAATGGGTTTGGCTTTTTTATCCACTTTGCCGCCCGTATATTCAAGGCGGTCCACCAAATGCGGTTGCATGAGCGTACCGCCGTTGGCAATAGCCGAGTAGGCCGTAATTAACTGAATAGGTGTAACGGCCACCCCATAGCCATAGCCTTTGGTAGCCAGGTCCACTTTGGTCCAGGTATTATAGGGGGCTAAACTGCCTTTGGATTCCCCGTTAAAATTGATGTCTGTTTTACTGCCAAAGCCAAACGCTTTAAAATAAGAAAACAACGTTTTGGCCCCAATTTCCACCGCTACTTTCCCCGCCCCTACGTTGGAGGATAATTGTAAAATTTCGGGCAGCGTCAAATAATCTTTATTGTGTTGTTTGTCGCGCACCACAAAGCCTTTGGCAACTTCCCAGTTGCGCCCGTCCATATAGATACTATCGGTAGGAGCCAAGGTGCCGGAATCGAGCGCAGTGGCAATCACAATACTTTTGAAAGTGGAGCCCGGTTCATAGGTAAATTGGAACGCTAAGGATTGCCCGTCTTTGGCCGGGTATGAAGCCGCCGCCAAGATGTTGCCTGTATTGGGGTCCTGCACCAAGGCAATCGCACGTTCGGGGTGGTTAAGTTCCACGGCTTTTTGTAAGGCACGCTCGGTGTAATATTGGGCGGTTTGGTCAATGGTTAAATAGACGTTTGCTACATTGATTTTTTCTTTCAAGCGCCGGTCATAAATAATATCTCCGCGGGCAGAGCGTTTGGCGCGTTTTTTGCTAATGTCTTGCGTCATTTCTTCGTTATACATTTGTTCAATGCCCGATAGTCCCACGTTTTTGGAGTTTGCCTCCCCCAAAATATCAATGGCACTTTTGCCAAAAGGGTGGATGCGTTCATACTCGGGCGTTAATTCAAGGCCACGGCCCAAAGGTTTGCGCAGCACACTGGCGAGTTCCATATATACGTCCGGCTTAATTTTTTTGGCTACAAAGAAGAAATTTTTGTGCTTTTTCCAATTTTCACTAATTTTAGCTTTGGGCAGACCCAAGGTTTGTGCCAAAAAATTGATTGTGGCGTTTTTGTCTTTTACGTAGCGTTTTACAATGCCGCACGAGTGAGTGCGTACCGACTGCGCCAGGGAGCGGCCGTTGACGTCGTAGATGCCCCCGCGCACCCGGTCTTCGGCCAAGTAGTTATAAATGGTGCGCTCCGCCTGGGAGGAGTACTGCTCGTGACGGAAAAGTTGCAAATAAAAGAGCCGCCCCGCTATGCAAAGAGGAAATAGTAGCATTATCATAAGCATCAAACGCATGCGTTTTTTGACGTTAAATACTTTGGGCGCGGAAAAAGCAGATCGTTCAAACATTATTTATCTTCCAATACAAAAACTTCATGGGGTTTGGCTTGTACCATGCCCAGCTTGGTAGCGGCATAAGAAGTAATTACTTCCGGTCCGCTTAAGCGGGAAATTTCCAATTCTTCATATTGGTTGCGGGACTCTTTAATAGTTACCTCCCGCTGTAGCTGGCTTACTACCCGCCCACTACGTATGACCCCAATGTGAATAAAGGTGGTAATAAAAGCCCACACCATAAAAATCAGTAAAATTAAAAGTTGTTTTTTCATATTCGCTCTATCACCCGTAATTTGGCACTGCGTGCGCGGGAATTTTGGCGGATTTCCTCGTACGACGGTACAATCGTGTGTTTATTAACTAGCCGCCATTGTCCGCTAGCCGCTAAGGCTTTAAAACTGTTTTTAATGAGCCGGTCCTCCAACGAGTGAAACGTGAGTACTGCCCCCCGGCCCCCCGGTTTAATAATATGGGTTAGCACTTCTGCCACGCGCGAGACGTTGGTAAGTTCTTCATTACACGCAATGCGCAGGGCCTGGAAAATTTGCGTAGCTGGATGTACCCGCCCGCGTTGGGGACCTAAGGCCGTTTCGGCCACGCGCTTAAGGTCAAAGGTGGTTTCCAGCGGCTGGGTGTGCCGTGCGGTTAAAATGGCATGCGCCACTTGGGCCGCGCGGTGCTCCTCACCATATTCTTTAAAAATACAGGTCAGTTCATCTAATCCCCATGTATTTACAATTTCTTTGGCGCTTAGGGGTTGGGTAGGATCAAAACGCATATCCAAGGGGCCGTTATGCACAAGACTAAAGCCCCGGGCAGGGTCATCTACTTGGTAGGAGCTAAGCCCCAGGTCAAATAACGCACCGTCCACTTGGCTGATGTGGCGTGCGGCAAGTTCCTGCGGGGCCCGGACGTAGCTGGCGTGAATAGCCACCAACCGCGGGTCCTTTACACGTTCCTGCGCCATTTGTAAGGCGTTGGGGTCTTTATCAAACCCCAAAATGCGGGCTTGCGGCCCTAACCTACTTAAAAACAGCTTGGTGTGCCCCCCTAACCCCAAGGTACCATCTACGTACATGCCTTGCGGATTTACGAGCAGTAAATCGGCTATTTGAGGGGCTAAAATCGGGATATGGGTCCACATTAAATTTTCCTCCCGGCCGGCGGGCGCGAATTATTTAAAATTTTACCCTCTTTATAGGCTTTTAATAAATCGTGAAACCACACATTTTGCAAGGTACTGACTTTGTTAAAGGGCATGCCGTAAGCGCGGTACAGGGCCTGGTGAACGGGGGTGCCATTTTTAAGCTCAGTGCAGAATTTATAAAACTCGTCGCGGCTGCGGGTATTGAGCAAATAGTCCACCAGTGCGTAGGATTGTGTGTACCACATTTCCGCTTTATCTTTGGGATAGTCTTTGAGGGTTTGGGCGTTCATCATTTCTTCAAAGGGAATCATTTTACCCGTATCTAAAATTTGTTTAAGGCGTTTAATGGCATATCCCGGTTTTTGTTTGCTGGCATATACCTGCATATATACAGCCACTCCTTCCGAAAGCCACAGCGGCGAGAGTTTGGGTAAAAAGTATTGGTCAAAATATAAGTGCGTCAGTTCGTGCACGGTAAGCGGATAAAAACCTGTTTTTTCAATGACGTACATGGTGTCGGACTGCAAGTCCGACGCGGCCCCACTCCAGACCGGGCGGTTGGTAAAATCGGTATAAGATTGTTTTTGGTCAAAGAGCATAACCAAAATTTTACCCGGTTTGGCTACCACGGTGAACGGGGTTAAATCCAACATTAAATTACCGTGAATCGTGTCCAGTACGTTTTTAACTTTAGGGGTAACGGGGTCCTTTTCGCGGTAAATCAGATAATTAAACGTGTCCCCCGTTAAAAAACCGGGTGGTGGCGGTACCCAGCGTATTTTTTGCGCCGAATTGGCCGGGCGGTAAGATTCCACCGGGATTTCGTCCGAAAAATCGGCATTAGAGGCGGTAGTAGCCACCCGCTCCAGACCGGTAATTAAGGCCTCGGCCTGGCTGGTGGGAGCCTCTTGCGGGGTAGGGGGTGGTGGAACGGAAATATCCGGGCGCAACTCTTGGGCGCGGCCGCGGTAGGCATCTTGCTCTACTACGGTGCTGGCTTGGCTGTTGGCAGATTCGCTATTTTGGGAAAAGCGTTTCTTTTCGGTAGTGAGGGAGTTCATCACGTCTTTGACGCCAAAACCATGCAATACCGCCGCTACCGGCAGTACACAAATAAGACTTAATAGCTTAAACCCTATGTTCCGCATATACTTTCCTAAATAGTAGCAAATAGCGTGGGGTATTGTCCCCCGGTAACGTGTAGGGAATTTGAGCCGCCGGGGTTTGCCCGAGTACGGCTTGCGGATGTGCCCCCTGAAAGGCCATAAACATCCCCCCCGGTTTGACGGCATCCATACAAATGTTAAAAATATCGGGCAGTTGCCCCATGGCCCGTTCGGTTACAGCATCAAAAGCAAAATTTGTCCCTTGCCCTAGGCGCGCATTTTTGACACTTACATTGGCAATCCCTGCCGTAAGCGCGGCCCAGTTGATAAATTTACAGCGTTTTTCAATACTTTCCACGAGCGTAATATGCGCATTAGGCATAGCCACCGCTAAGGTAAGGCCAATATATCCGCACCCGGCCCCTACATCGGCCAATTGGAGTGCCGTGCCCGCCGCAAATTGCTTAGTGAGGGCTGCCGCCGCGGTAAGACCGTCGCAAATATGGCGCCCAAGTACTTGTTCAAAGGTGGCGGCAGAGGTTAAATTTAAAAAATCTTTCTTCTCCCACACACACCGGGCATAGGCCACCAGTGTTGCGGCCTGTTGGGTGGAGAAAGCAAGCCCCTGTTGGGCGGCAAAATTAGTGAGTATGTTGCGCATTTTTTAACTTCCTAAACCGCTCAATGTGAATAGCCAGTAGTTGCATATCGGCCGGCGTTACCCCGGGGATACGGCTGGCTTGCCCCAAGGTTTGGGGTTTTACGCTACGCAATTTCTGCGCACTTTCAAAAAGTAAGCCGCGCACGTTGGCCGGGTCAAACCCTTCCGGGATTTTAATGTTATCCAGGTCCGCTAATTTTTCGGCGTCTTTTTTGTTGCGCTCAAAATAACCCGCGTATTTATGTTGCACGGCTGCATAGCGTTGGGCGTTTTCTACGCGCCAAGGGCCTAAATCCAGGTCTGTTGGCGGGGTTTTGCCTTCACACAAGTCTTCGCACAGGTGCTGGTAATTTTCAAAGGGTTTTTGATAGCTTGGGTCCAAAAGCCCCAGTTGTAAGCCGTGCGGCGTAAGGCGCAAGTCGGCATTATCGTTACGCAGTAAAATGCGGTATTCCGCGCGCGAGGTGAACATACGGTAGGGTTCGTTGGTGCCTTTGGTAACTAGGTCGTCAATCAGTACCCCAATATAGGCCTCGTCACGGCGTAAGACAAAAGGTTCTTGGTGTTTTATGTAGCGGGCGGCATTGATACCGGCCATTAACCCTTGCCCCCCGGCTTCTTCGTAGCCGGTAGTGCCGTTAATTTGGCCTGCTAAAAATAGGCCCGGCACTTTTTTATGTTGCAAGGAGGGCAGTAAATCTTTCGGGTCGCTATAATCATATTCCACCGCATAACCGGGGCGGGTAATGGAGCATTTCTCCATACCGGGGACCGAGGCGATTAGGGCACGTTGTACGTCCTCGGGCATAGAAGTAGAAAAACCCTGGATATAATATTCTTCGGTGTGGTAGCCCTCGGGCTCTAAAAATAACGGGTGGGAGGTAACTTCCGGGAATTTTTTGATTTTATCTTCTACCGACGGACAGTAACGCGGCCCTTGGCTGTGGATATTTCCCCCATACAGGGCCGAGCGCATAAAGTTATCCCGTAAAATTTTATCGGTGGTAAGCGTGGTATGCGTAATGTAACATTGGCCAAAGGGTTTGTGCTTAATTTTGTCTAAGCTGGTAAAGTGGCTCATGGTCCAGGGTGGGTTGTCGCTAGGTTGCGGGCGGAATTTAGTAAAGTCCAACCCGCGCGCGTTAATACGCATAGGAGTTCCTGTTTTAAAGCGGGCGATATTTAGTTGCAGTTCCTCGCGTAGATTTTTAGAAAGCGCGTTGGACGGCATATCGTTATAACGG
>CACWMG010000009.1 GCA_902761975.1 Candidatus Avelusimicrobium pecoris
ATATTCCTCCTGGTACGTATTATTTGTTGCCTTGTCCGTTGATACGCATTCACCGTCCACTATTTGCCCATACTCAGCGCGACATCTTGTCACGGTGCCTTTCTTTTCGTTCACAAAACACTCATAGCCGTCCGGGCAGTTCTCTGCCTGCGCTTGTAATTTGGCAAGCGTTTCTGCATCCAATTCCACATCGGGCTCTTCCTCTTCCGTTCCCGTATCGGCTTTGTTCCCGGTGCCACTCAATACGTATGTTATAAAATTAGAAGTTAAGGTTTCCCCTATTTCTTTCGTGGCCCCTAAACTTCTACAAATTTTTTCCGCACTTGTGTCATCTTTTAAGGCTTCACAGTGGATTTCATCAGGGAACTGTTCACTGTGTTTTTGGTATATCACATAATGCAGTTGTGGTATATCGGTGCGTTGGGCCAGCACATAATCGTATCCGTCTTTTTCACTTAAGGTTACAGATGTATTTTCTGCCGTTGTGGGGGTAACATCTAATTCATCTGTTCCCAAGGCATACATATTTTTACCCAAGTAATATACTTCCTGTGCATCTGCTACGGCCTTTGCCATCGGCATTACGGTACTAAACCGGCTTTTAAGTACCGCTTGCTTATATTGCGGCCAAGCTACGGCAGCTAATACCGCAATAATGATGACTACCACTAACAACTCAATAAGCGTGAAACCCCGCCGGGTGTTTGGGTGTGTCATATACACTCCTTACAAGTTAATTTCAATTTGCCCTGTTTGGAGTGCATACAAAACGGCCGCCCTCTTTGTGCCTTCTCAAGTGTCACAACGAAAACAGCCGGGTCTTGCGCCAATAACCGACGCAAAACTATATACGCACAGGGGGATATCCCCCGTGCTTAGATGGCTGTTTTTGGACTTGAGAAGGATTTTGGAAATTCCAAAATACGTTCCGTATTCTACATACGGCTCCAAAAACAATTCAAATTGTATTTATAGTATAATAAAAATTCCTGCTAAAACCAACCAATTTTTGTCCAACGCAAACTAACTAAAATTTTCCCTTTACGGTGGGCGCAAATATGCTACAATGTATCTGGTAGAATTTGCGCCTATTTTTATCAATACAAATTTATTTTTAGGGGGAAAGGGTTATGGCAAGCAATTTGTCTTCAGGTTCACTACTTAAACCGCTCGTGCAGAGCCGCCAAACCGAGGCGGATATTCCGTCCGGCTATGGCAAAACGGAAAGCTATCTTTTACCCAAAGATCCGGCTTGGATGTTTTTGTTTTGGGAAATTACCCAAAGCACTATTGACTATTTAAAAAGCCAATTTGGCGCGGCGTTAAACACGGCCCGCACCATTATCCGCTTGCACGACGTAACCGGCGTGACGCTTTTTAACGGTTCCAACTCTGTAAAATACTACGATATGCCCGTTATTTTTGAGGCCAAAAGCTGGTATATCAACGCGCCCGAATCGGGCCGCGCATATATTGCCGACCTGGGGTATTTAACCGACGACGGCCGCTTTATTTTAGTTACCCGCTCGAATGCCACCGCTATCCCGCCTGGCCGCGTGTCCAACGTGATTGACGACAAATGGATGATTGTAGAGGGCGATTTTCAAAAACTCTTAAAACTCTCCGGGGCCGATTACATTGGCCTGGGGGCTAGCGAGCTGATGCAAGTAGTCGGCCAACGTTGGAAATTGACCGAGTTGACCCCCTCCGGCGCACCGTCTTCGTGGTCGTCCTTTGCCTTGCACTTAGACAAAGTGCAAGAGGACGAGGACATTTGGCTCAATGCCGATTGTGAAATTACCATTTACGGCTCCGCCTCTAAAAACGCCATTGTTACCATTAACGGCCAAGAAATTGAACTCAAAGACGGTAAATTTACCATTCACCGCCATTTATCCGCGGGAGACGTGATTGATTTGCCCATCCATGCGCGCAACCAAAAAGGCGACAAAACGCGCCACGTGGACATCAAAGCCGTGCGCGAACCGGGGAAATAAATATGGGACAAGAAAAGGGTTACTTAGCACTGGTACTCCATGCGCATTTGCCGTTTATCAAGCACCCGGAATACCCGGACTTTTTAGAAGAAGATTGGTTCTATGAAGCCATGGTGGAGACGTACATCCCCCTTCTTAATGTATTTGAAAAACTGACCGAAGAAGGGTGCGATTTCCGCCTTACTATGTCCCTCACGCCGCCGCTGTGCAACATGATGGAGGACCCGCTTTTAATTGACCGTTTCCGCCATTATTTAAACCAGCGCGTGGAACTTTCCGCCAAGGAAATTGAGCGCACCCGCGGCACCGAATTTGAGGGCGTGGCCCACATGTATTACGACAAATTCCGCCGCTACCAGGATTTGTTTGAAAACCGCTACCACGGCCACGTGTTGCAAGGTTTCAAAAAATTCCAGGATATGGGCAAGTTGGAAATTATTACTTGTTGCGCCACGCACGGGTATTTACCCTTAATGGTGCACAAAGAAAGCGTCAACGCCCAAATTAAAATTGCCGCCAACGACTACCGTAGCCGCTTTGGCCGCAGCCCGCGCGGGATTTGGCTGGCCGAATGTGCCTACAACCCCGGTGACGATAAATTTTTGCGCGAAGAAGGCATCCGTTTCTTTTTTACCGAATCGCACGGTATTTTACACGGCACGCCGCGCCCCAAATACGGCGTATATGCCCCCGTCTATTGCCCCGAAACGGGCGTCGCCGCCTTTGCGCGCGATATGGAATCGGCCCAACAAGTATGGAGTGCCGACTCCGGCTACCCCGGCGATCCCCGCTACCGCGAATTTTACCGCGATTTGGGCTACGATTGCGACTACGACTATATTAAGCCCTATCTCCATTCCGACGGCGTACGCCGCAACATTGGCATGAAATACCACAAAATTACCGGCAAGGTAGCCCTGAACCAAAAACAGGCCTACAACCCCTGGGAAGCGCGCGACGTAGCCGCCCAACACGCCGGTAACTTTATGTTCAACCGCCAAAAACAAGTGGAGTATTTAAGCACCCTTATTGACCGCAAGCCGCTCGTCGTTTCTATGTACGACGCCGAGCTCTACGGCCACTGGTGGTACGAAGGGATTGATTTCTTGGAGTTTTTATTCAAAAAAATCTATTACGACCAGGACGAAATTAAGCTCATCACCCCCATGGAATATTTGCAAATGTACCCGGAAAACCAAGTGGTACAACCGTCTATGTCCAGCTGGGGCGACAAAGGCTACCACGACGTGTGGCTTAATAGCGGTAACGACTGGATTTACCGCCACTTAATTAAATCGGCCGAGCGTATGATGGAACTGGCCAACCGCTTCCCGGACGCACAGGGCTTACTGCGCCGTGCCTTAAACCAACTGGCGCGCGAACTGGTGCTCATGCAATCGTCCGACTGGGCATTTTTAATGACCACGGGCACCGCCAAGGAATATTCCACCAAACGCACCAAAGACCACATCAAACGGTTTAACGAGCTCTACGAGCAAATTATCGGCAACCGCATAGATGAGGGCTACGTGTATAACCTGGAAATGCGCGACTCTATTTTCCAACAAATGGACTACCGCGTGTACAGCAGTGCCGAAAAAGAAAAAGTACTGGCCAAGTATTAAAAAATTAAGTATGAGAAAACCGCCCCTCTTTAAAAGGGGCGGTTTTTAATTTTCAAATTTCTTTATGGTAAACGGAAACATGTTCCTTCGTCTTTACCATTACAAGCACTAGAAGGAACACCTCCTAACGATTTACATAACGAAGTATATTTAACATCTCCGCCATTTTCAACATGGCAAAACCATGCATTCAAGTCATTGTAATAGGCTAATGTATATAAAAGATTTCCATTAGAAACCCGAAACGCATGCGGATTGCCACTGTTTAATAGTCCTACTTGAAAATATTTGGTTTGACGGAAAGGATGAACGGTGGAAGTTACAATACACTCTACGTCCGTTCCTGGTATTTCTATATCCAGCTCATCTAAAGCAGGATTAGGAACTTCCGAATTAGACATTCTATAAATATCCCTCGCTTGCTTTAAGTTTTTTATTAAAATAAAGGCTTCTGTAGCACGTGCTTTTTCCACTGCTTTTTGGTACTGCGGCACGGCCACCGCCGCTAAAATGCCAATAATTAAAACAACCACTAACAACTCTATAAGCGTAAACGCTTTTACTTTACTTAACATAATACCTCCTAGTACGTTCGTCGTACGGTACCATGATAACAAAAAAAAAAACGAGTCAAGGCTTTTTGGGGGACACTTTTTCCCCCTCTCTGCGGTGCTAACGCACTCGTTCTCCCCCTCCAGGGGGGGAGAGAAACAACATCACATAGTGTAACAGCGCGTCCGCTGTTAATTTATACCTAGTACCAAAGGCCCACCCGCTCCTAGGCCCAAAGACCCTCGTTTTTCCCCCCACTTTCTTACTATCATATAAGTATGAAAACAACGAACTTATTTACAAAAACAGCCCTAGCCGCCTTGTGCTTGGGCACTGCTATTACCTGTTTTGCCCAAGGCAAAAACTTAGCCAAAGGCACCGCGGAGGGCTTATTTAAAGCGCCGCGCACTGCACAAGGGACGATTCAACGCTTTGTATTTCCGCAATCCTCGGTAAGAAATATACGTGCCGGTATTGCGGCCGGCAAATTGGAACGCCAAGTACTCCCGGCTGCAAACTCCTTGTTACCCAAAGCTGCCAAGGTGCAGGGAAGCACATTTCAAAATACCCGGCTAACGGCAGAATTTCCTATAGAAAAGGAAGTATTAGTTAAACTACTGCAAGAAGAAAAATTTTATGCGCCCGAAATTGATGCCGGCCGGGCTATCCGTGAGCAAATTTTAAACATTCACGTACTTACGGACGAAGGCCAAATCCAACTGGCGCAAGCTATCCACTCCGGTATTGTCAATCACACGCTTAAGGCCAACTTATTGCAAAACCTGGAAAACTTTGATATTTACAATATGGCACTGGATTTAACCGACTATTTTAGCCTGGATAAACCCTTTGAAGAAGCCGCCTTTGATTATACCCTGCGCCACCCGCACCAAATGAACTTAAACTTGCGCCGCTTGATGTATAACCCGCTGGTAGACGACGGCGTTAAAAACCGGCTTAAGTATTTCTTGGAAGCTCCGGAGTTAGTGCCCGCAGAACACGATGCCTTCCGCACCGCTATCCGTACCGCTCACTTGCAATACGTAGAGCGCAAAAATGCGGCTCAGCTTTCGCAGGTCATCCAAACACAAGTAGCGTATTACAAAGACTTGGCCGCCCGTTTAGACAAATTCATTGTCCTACATAACGGCCGCCAACCTAAGTGGAACACCAAAGATCTGCATGAGCAAAATTTGTTTAACGAATTTGAAGAGCTTACCCGCAACGATTTTGTCAACCAGTTCCACCCCATTATCCCGCTACGCAGACAACTGCAAGTAATTTGGGATACTGCCAAAGGGCCTACCCTTTTATCCATGCAAGATACCATCAAATTGTTTGAAGAGTTTGTAAAAACGACTCATCGCCGCTATCCGGCTCCGCTCATGCAACCGCTGGATCCGGGGGAAATCCCCTTTGGAGAGGAAGAGCTACTGTGGGACAGTTTAAACTTTTGGCGTGTCCATAATGAAGCTGCCATCCACCCGGAACTTGTGCGCATTATAAACCAATACCCGGTTTATTAAAGCTAGTAACAACAAGGCCCCTCTTACTAAGAGGGGCCTTACTCATTAAAACCGCTTTACTTATATTCCAATTTTGTTAGCTTATATTTGCGCGGCCCACGGGGCAGTTGTGCTTCAAACACGTCCCCTTCTTTTTTGCCTAGCACCGCATTAGCTAGCGGAGATTTAACCGATAAAAGCCCTTGGTCCGGGTTTGCCTCGGAAGGACCAACCAGCGTATAGGTAAATTCAAGTTCGGCGGCCTGGTCCACAATAGTGACCGTGGCCCCAATGCGTGCCTCACTTTTATCCACTGTTAAATCGTCTGTAATTTCCGCATTACGCAACCGTAGTTCCAACATATTGATACGTTCCAGCGTTTGGGCCTGTTTTTCTTTAGCGGCATGATATTCCGCGTTTTCTTTCAGGTCTCCCTGGGCGGCGGCGGTGCCAATTTCTTCCGCCAGTTGTGCTTTTACTTCTTTTAAATCTTTGAGTTCTTGCAACAACTCTTCATATTTTTTACGACTTACATAAAATACTTCTGCCATACATTACTCCTTATGCTAACAGTGTACAATTTAAAAAGCCTCATTTCAACCACCCTATTTCTTGCTATAATGAGGGTATGAAAAAATGGGCAGCTGCGTTAGGGGGCATATGGGTAAGCGTGGTGCTTGGGGCACAAACGCACGACCATGTACAAATTGCCCAGCAAAATATGCCGGCGGTAGTTACCGTCAATATGCTTAAAAAAGACGGCAGTACCCACACCGCTACCGGCTTTGTACTTACCCAAGACGGGCTCATTGCCACCAACCGCCACGTATTGCAAGACACCCTTTACATAAACCTCACCTTTAATAACGGTACCACCTCGGGGGAAGCTACCCCTCTTGCGCAAAGCCTCCAGGCAGACTTGGCCCTTTTACAGATACAAGCCCAACATTTACCCACCGTCACGCTGGGTGACTCCGCACAGGTGCAACCCGGCCAAACCATTACGGTCATTGGCAACCCGCGCCGGTTGCAAAATACGGTTACCTCGGGCATTATTAGCCAGTTGCGCACCCAAAAAGACGGTTCTTTGTGGTTTCAAATCAGCGCGCCTATTTCCCCCAGCTCTAGCGGTAGCCCCGTCTTTGACGCCCACGGCCACGTGATTGCTATTGCCTTTGCCAGCTTAGCCGGAAGTGAAAACCAAAATTTAAATTTTGCGGTCCCGGTACAGTATTTGCGGGACCTTTTAGCGGCTCAACACATTACACTACCCAAGGACGAGCCCCAAAAGCTTTCCACGCACCCCTTTGTACACCACGTACAACAATCGTGGCACATTTTAAAACAACTTTTCCGGCGGTATTTTTCCTCCGGTAATCAAGGATAAACAATGAAACTAAAAATTGCAAAAGCTGCTTTCTTAATTTTTTGTATCACGGCTTTTATTTTTTTACTGCTGCCGTTTTTACAAACTACGCCGCCGCCTACGCCGGCCCAATTAAAAGCACAACCGCAGATAAGCACCGATAATCCGCTTACGGCTATTGCCAAACGGCTGGCCCACTTGTTCCGGCCGCGTGGGGAACAAAAAACGCGTTTTGTGTCCGCTCCCGTAGGGGCCGGCTCTCCCCTGCCGCAGTCGTCCGCTCAGCCGTATTTTTTAGCCCGTAACCAAATGCAACCCGCGGACCGCTCTTCTTCCGCCCAATTTCCCGCGGCTACCCTTATTCCACTCCCCGCCCCGCAAGAAACCGCCTATGGAGATGCGGCGGTGCAAACCGATAACGGACAATGGGTCTTAGTACGCCAAACCGCGCCCGAAGCCGGCCAACCCGGTATGCACGAAGTCAACGTGCACGACAATCCCTATGACCGCTACGTAAAACAAGAACGGGCGGCCCGGGTAGCTGCGCAGGAAGTTAAACCCGCTATTCCGGATTCTAAATGGGCCCGGCTCGTGCGCCCTGTGAAAAAATGGTTAGGGCTAGATACCCCTTCCGCCGTAGGGCCAAGCCCGGTACACGTTGCACGGGAGGGCGACACACTACGTAGCTTGACCGCTACCCCCCGTACAACCACATCTATCAAACAGCCCTCTTTAGGTCCCGTCCGTTTACCTTTGCCGGATATCACGCCTCAAGTCTGGGCTCAAATGACGCCGTATGAGCGCGAACGTTACCAAGTAGCCCAATTTGCCGAACTAATTAGCGGCACCCGTGGGCTTAATGAGGCCGCCGAAATTTTGGCAGACGCCACCTATCCAAACCCCAAGAGTGAAGAAGAAGTGCGCGAAAAAGAAGGCTATAAAAATGGCCTAAGCGAACAAGGTAAAGAGCAAATTAAACAAGGTATTTTGCAAACCATGCAAGAAAATGCCAACGGCAAACAACCCGTGGATGAACTGGCATATATGGTAGGGTGCAAAAGCACCTCCCTGCCGGACACCTCCGGCGCGTGTCATAATTCCCCTAACGGTGAACCGCTGCCCACGCCCGCTACTTCCCAAGAAGTTATCAACCGGGAACAAACCCAAAACGCGGACGAATTTTATCAAACTACCCAATATGTTTTGCCCAAGGGCTTGCCGTTAACCCCCGTGTTAGGCCCCACTACCCCCGAAACGATTGCCAACATGTCCGGTCCTTCCCAAAACGTACAAGACGCGGCAGAAATTTACCAGTTTTTGTATGAAAAACAAAATTGCGCCACCCAAACCTGCTATTGGGTAGCCAATTCCAAACAAGCCGACCCTCAACTGCGCGACGCTATTGCCATGGCTAACGCCACCCTCAAGCCGGATCCGCAAAACACGTATTCCTCCTACAAACAAGCCTTTGTAGCGTACAAACTCAAACAACTGGGGGAAAACGCGACCAAAGAACAGCTGGCCCAGGCCCGCAAAGCCGCCGCAAGACAATTTGAGCAAAGTGCCGTGCACTACGTGCCCTATACGGTATCCCAAGCCCAGCAAACCCAACAGCAAACCCTGCAAGCCGCTAACCCGGCCAACCCGCAAGGACGTGCCGAAGATTTAACGGTTTTCTATGTAACAGATCCGGCCCAAGCCCAACAATTTGCCCAAGATATTCAAAGCGTCATTTTTGCCTACGGAAAGGAGCCATTAACCCAAGCGGACTCCGCCGTAGATGCCGGACGTTTAATTACCCAGTCTATGGCTCAAAATGTAAATGACGCCAAACAAGTCATCCAGGACGTCCAACGCCCCCTCTACCAGCAAACCGTACGGGAAAATGTACGCCAACAACTTAACGAACAAACCCGTCAGCAAAACCAAACGGGGGCCGGCTGGGAAGGTGTTTTTGATAAAATGAAACAATCCGGTAACCGGTCGCAAACCAAAGGTGCTAAAAAATAATTTTTATTTGCGGCCTTAAATTGGGTATAATTTGTAAAAGGGTATTTTAGCGCACGTACGCGCGGGCGCAGGTTCTGCCCAAGGAGAAATTTTCATGAAAAAAATTGCCGTTTGGATGCTCATTATTACCGGTTTATTTACTGTCTCCTGCCGTAAAAACAACACGTACGACCGTTTTGACCCCAACCAGGATTACGAACGTTTTATCAATTCCCACGTATTTGCCGCGTGTGAATTTGTAGATAAACCCTATGCGCGCTATTCGCTAGCCAATATCGTAGCGCGCCCCGGGGATAATTCTGCCTACGAAGACTACTACAAAGTAAAATTTATCAATGGCCCCTGCAAAGGGGTAGCGGTGTGGACGCCTTTTATTATTTTTAAAACCCGCCCGGTAGAGGACCCCTCTTTATTGCAAACGGGCACCTGGGTCATCCGTAATTACGAAAACCCCAAAACGCACGATCTTTACCAGACCGACCATTGGAATTTGGGCGTGGTAGTAGGAACCTCCCGCGCCAAAAAAGGGATTGTAGATATAGCGTTCCCGCGCGATAAAAACGACTTTTTCCCCGCCCGCGAAAGCGTACGCATCCAAAATGTGCGCACCGTCGTAAAACCCGCTTTAAAAGATGTAAGAACTTTTATTAACTAGGAGAGTGTATGAAATTAATTCGTCTTTGCACCGTTGTACTTGCTACGTTATGTTTGGCCCCGGCTGTATTTGCCGAAGAAGGAGATCCCATCTCCACCGAAACCATGATTGTAGATGTACCCACCGCCGAAGTATATGACCGTTACCAAGCGTCTTTTTTAACCCGCGTCTATGAACACGGTACCGTCATGGAAAGCATTGATTTTGGTGTATATCCGCGCATTAACATTGGGCTGAGTCTGGCCATTGATAACTGGATTGGTTCCTCTCATTCCGTCAAAGTACTGGACCCCGATTTCCAAGCTAAATGGAAAGTGTACGACGGGAACCTATACTTGCCGGCCATTGCCATTGGCTATGACGGCCGCCGCTATGGCTACGGCTATGACAAACACTCCCGCGATTACAGAGGGCACCGCACTAAACACTATTTGGACAACCGCAAAGGCGGCTACATCACCCTTACGCGTGAAATTTTTACCCCGGGCCTTTCCTTAACGGCCGGGGCCAATCTCTCCGATTTTGAATGGGATGAACTTTACATGTTCACCGGTTTGTATTACAAAATACTGCCGCAAGTAAATTTGTTAACCGAGTGGGATAACATCCGCAACATCCGCGATTCCCGCCTAAACATGGGGGTCCGTTTTTACCTGCACCCGTCTTTAGCCCTGGACGCCGCTTTCCGCCGCATTGGCCGCGGGGATGAAAGTGAACGCATTTTGCAACTGCGTTACGTAACTACTTTCTAGGAACTGTATGAACACGTCGCCCGCCCAACAAAACCCTTTCCAACGCCGCACGATTTTTATTAAAAAAAATCTGCAGCTTCGGTACATGGTCCTCATAGTTACCTGTGTGCTATGTGGGTTGGCGATTATGACCCTGGAGCTCATGGCTACGCTCAATGATTTGTTTGACGCTTACCCGGTGCTCATGCAACCCATTTATGATGAGTTCATTCCCATCATTTCGGATTTTTTCTATAAGATAGCCATTTACGTATTACTGGTCATTGTAATTTCGGCCATTGTTTCGCACAAAATGGCCGGCCCGGTGTACCGCTTTGAACAAACCTGTAAAGCCATTGCCAAGGGGGATTTTTCCCAACGGGTACACCTACGCAAAGGGGACCGCTTGCAAGAATTACAAGCCGAATTTAACAAAATGATGGACGTGGTGGAAAACCGAATTAACAATAAACCGTTACCTTAACTTGTATGAAAAAATTCCTGGTGCTGTTGTTTATGTGTAGTTGTATCGTGCCGCTGCAAGCCCAAAGTAATTATGGGCTTGTCTTTTCTAGCTTAATGAGCGATAACCTCTCGTTGGAAAACGCAATCCGCCTGGGACTAGAAAACAATTCCCAATTTTTAACCGCTAAAGAGGAAATTACCATTGCCGAACAAAAACTAAGCGAGGCCAAATTCCGCCACTTACCTCAATTTGCCTTGCAAGGTACCGCCAGTTGGTACAAGGCCGACTCTCCCATCATTTTGCCAGACGGGGGCGTTAGCCGCCTTTTACCGGCTTCCAATACCTTAGACGGCCACACTTTTTACGGTATAGGTGCCACCGCTACCCAATATCTTTATTCCGGCGGCCGCATTAGTAGCACCGTTAAATCGGCCCGCGCCAATTTTAAGCAAGCCCAAAGCCGCTATGAAACCGTCAAAAATGCCGTGGTGTTAGATATCAAAACCTCCTTTACCCGTTTGCTCTACGCGCAAGAAAACGTAAAATTTACCCAGCATATTGCCCAGCAGGTGGCCCGTTGGCACACTTCTCCCGACGCTTGGACCAACGTACGCCAAAAAGCCCTATTAGCCCAATTACAAGCCGCTTACCGCCAAGCCCAAAACGAGCTTTCCCAAGCGCGCCTGGCTATGCTGGTGAGTTTAAACAAAGAAAAAAACGCCCCCCTTACCCTTTCCGGCACCTTAGAGCCCGTGAGTGTAGAGGGCGATTTACCCCATTTTGAATTGTGGGCAACCGAATTTCGCCCGGAGTTAAAATCCGCCATTTACGCCTTGGAGCTGGACAGCATTGCCATTGACCTGGCCCTTTCCAAACGCTACCCGGATATTTTAATTAACGCCTCTTACGAGCGCGTGGGCGATAAAGACTTAGATGACGAAAACAAACAAGTCTCTCTAGCCGTGCGTTTACCGCTTCCTTATACGTTCTCACAACAAATTACGCAAAAGAAAGCCGAGCAGAAAAAAAGCACCTTGCGCCGCGCTTCTATTGAAGACGACATCAACGTGCAAGTCATTTCCAGCTACGAACAAATGGTTTTTTGGCAAGACGAAGTACAAACGCGCAAAAAAACCTTTGAAGAACTCTCCGCCCAAATAGAACGCCACTTAAAAACGGCCCCCAAAACCGGCGTGGACGGATTAGAAGCCTTGCATGCGTATTTGCAAACGGGACAATCTTATTTGCAATCCCTGCGGGAAAACCATATCGCCAAAGCCCGTTTAGAGTGGGCCATTGGCAAGGATTTATAATGCGTGTGTGGCGCACTCTGCTGTTACTGGTTTTTACGCTATGGTGCGCCGGGCCTTGCGTGGCTCTTACCCCCGCCACGGATGATGACGTCTTGCGCCAATTTATGTGGCAGCGTTTTACACAACTGCCTAAAGAAGCCCGCCCCAAAATTGGGGTAGCGCTCTCAGCTGGCGGCGTGCGCGGATACGCCCACGTAGGCGTGCTGGAAGTATTTGATAATGCCCATTTGCCCATTGACTACCTGGCGGGAACTTCTATGGGCTCGGTGGTGGGCGGCTTGTACGCGGCCGGGCTCCCGACCGAAAAACTATGGGACCTGGGGAACCATATTACCATTGATACCATCACGCCTGATTTTAACGTCATGGGCCTGTTTCGCTTTTTATTTGAAAAAAAACTGCCCACTTCGGCCAATTTGGAAAAATTCTTTGAAAACCAACTGGGTAATATTCAATTTGAAGATTTACCTATTCCGTTTTCCTGCTCGGCTATGGACATTAAAACCGGTGAGCGGGTGCTGTTTAACTCGGGCCCGTTAGCCATTGCCGTGCGCGCCAGTATGAACTTGCCCGGCGTATTTGCCCCCGTAGAGTACCGCCACCGCGCGTTGGTGGACGGAGCCGTGGTAGATTACTTGCCGGTGGATTCGGTCAAACAAATGGGGGCAGACTATATTATTGCCTCCGTAACACCCTTTGATTTTTTCTCTAAAACTCCCTCCACCATTTTGGGCTACGTCAACCGCGTGAGCGACGTGCGCGCCGCCGCTATGATTGAGGAATCTGCCAAAAAAGCCAATTTTGTCATCACCAACCGCGTGCTTGATACAGGCACGCTGGAGCTTAATAAATTACACCAAGCCGGGGAAGTAGGCGTAAAAGAGGCGTTTAAAAATTTACCGGCTTTGCAAGAGGATATATTATTGTATGCACTCCCCTATATTTTTAAAAAATAAGCTCTTTCTGTGCGCCCTTTGTTTGCTCCTGGGGGGTTGTTCTACCGGGTTTTTAGGCTTGGCCCCCGCCGGAGACAAAAAAGAGTACGTCCACGCCCGCACGTTGTATAACGAGCAGAAATACCAAGAAGCCGTGGCCGAACTAACCGGCTACATTTACAAAGCCGGCAACGTCAAACGCCGCGAGGCCCGCGCCTACCGCTTGCTGGGGCGCAGTTACGAACAGCTGGGGCAACTTAACAAAGCCCTGGAAGTCTATTTAGAAGCCCTTGAGTTTCACCCCAAAAATGTACCGCTTTTATTGGCGGCCGCCCAACTTTATCAGCGCACGGGACTGTTTGAACAATCCCAAAAACTCTACGAGCGCGCCCTTGTGCAAGAACCGGATAATTTAGAGGCACTTTCCGGCCAGGCGGAAAATTACCGAGCCATTGGCTTTTACTTCAAAGCGCGCGCCTATTACGACCAGTTTTTTGCGTTAAACCCGGCGGCCGCGCCCCAGTACCGGGCCCGTTACGCCTCCACATTTTTAAACCAAAACAAATTTGAAGAGGCCTATGTGCACATCACCATGGCTCTGACCGAGGACGCAAAGCAGCCCGACTATTGGCTCTTAAGTGCCCAAGCCGCCTTTGGCCTGGGCCGCTTGGACGAAGCGCAAGCCGCTATAGACACGGCCCTTTTACTGGCGCCGGACCGCCTGGATTTGCAATTTTACGAAATCATGGGTGCTTACCAAGCCGGGCACTATCAAAGCTCCTTGCAAAAAGCACAAGCCTTCTTAAAAAAGCACCCGCAAGAACCGCTGGGCCTGCTACTGGCCGCGCTGAGCGAACAACAACTGGGCTATTATGCCCGCGCGCGCAAACACTTACAGCAAGCCGCCCAAACGG
This sequence comes from Candidatus Avelusimicrobium pecoris, assembly GCA_902761975.1. Taxonomy (GTDB): domain Bacteria; phylum Elusimicrobiota; class Elusimicrobia; order Elusimicrobiales; family Elusimicrobiaceae; genus Avelusimicrobium; species Avelusimicrobium pecoris. Next base: position 14,070 of record CACWMG010000009.1, read on the forward strand.
CCGACCCCAAAAGTTTTGTTAGCCGCGTAGCCACCCAGTTACTTACCGAGTGGAAATAAATTTAACCTCGGGCAAGAGCTCGGGGTTTTTTATACTACCTATGCTTATGGTTTCTTTACAAACGGTTTTTGATCGGGTTTATTGTCTAGCGTAACCAGTTCCATTTCTTCTAAAAGTAGGGCGGGAGCGGACACGTTTTGAGCAGGCAAACCCGTTTCGCCCGGTTGGTCCAGGTGGCTGACTGCCGGCTCGTCTCCGGCGGCTATAATGTCGCGCAAGGAGCGCGTAGTTAAACCGTCTATTTTAAGCCCATGCACAAATTCGCGGCGTCCGTCCATATATACGCGCTCCCACACGGGCTGATTGTCCGTATCGGGCCCGGGCCACGCATGCAAAATGTACCCGTAGGGTAAGCCCAGTTCTTGGCAACGTGCCAACAAACGGCTCACGAGCGTATCCCACGTTAAAGGATTTTCCGGCTCCACACGTACATTGGTTAAACATTCCCGCGGCATAGACAGCGCCGTGGCACACGCATGGCCGTTACTGCGTTTTTTATCCGCAAGCGGACGGGTGGTGCGGGGCAACTGCACCGTGCGGCCCTTTTCCACTAATTTAAGGGGTTGAGCGGCTACGCCCTCGTCATCTACCGGCATAAATCCGCCTAGCGGCGTTGTGCCGCGCGCACGGACGTACGGTTCGTCCCACACGGTAATACCGGGGGCCAATATCCGCTGGCCCTCTACACTAAATTTACCTAAGGTCGTATCCGGCTCGTCCCCTTCAAACAGAAGTCCCTTTAAGTTTTGGAAATTTTTGACCAGTTCCTCCTGCATAAACGGACCGGCGGCACCGGGCGTTAGCAACACCGGGCCGACGTAATTTTCCCCTTTTACGCTTGCGTAATAGGCTTGTAAATCCGTTAAAAAGCGTTGGGTGGTTTCTGCTGCCAACGCGGCCTCTTGCGGTGTAAAATCGGCTAGCCACACCCTGCGGTTGTATTTGCGCTTAAAGCCAGCTTTACTACGCATTTGCGCCTGCCACTGCACCTGCACCCCGCGCACGGATTTTTGGTAAAATCCCCCCCGGCTGTTTACATAATACGTATCTTTTTGCACGGGGCTTACTTGCACCAAAAATTGCTCTACAAAAGGGAGTTCTTTGCCTAGGGCCGATTGCACTTTCACCCAATTTTGCAGGTACGGCCAATCATACGCGGCAAACGGTTTTATTTCTTCTGTGTAAGTGGCTTGTTTGGCCGCTAGTACGTCGGGCAATTTATCTTTTTGCGGGGTTTGCTTGGCGCGTTCGTAGGCTTGTTTTTGCTGATAGGTTTCCGCGGCAAACGTGTAGGCCGCGTCTGTAAGTTGCCACAACGCCTGGCGCACGCCGTTGTAGCTTTTAGGCATATTTTTGGCGCCCCGGGGGCGATACGCATACGGCGGATAATACGCCGCATGGGCAAAGCCCATACTGTCTTTTTGGGCACTGCCGATATCCACCCATACGTACGCATTTAACTGGCTATCGCGCGCTTGCGCGGGGTATAACGCCCCAAACGAGGCGGCCGCCTCCTCTTGGGTAATTTGCTCTAATTTGTACGCCATAAAATACGGTTTTTCCACGCCCGGCCGGCGCAACTTGGCCATAGAGCGTTTAATTTCGTCTTGCATGGCACGCATATAATCCGGTTGCAAACTGGTTGCCCCGCACAGCGGCATGGCTACTAGCAGAAAAAGCCCTAATTTCCACGCTTTCATCTTATTTTTCCTCCTGGCTAGGCGGCGGCAACAGCGGCGGTTTGGAGTCTGCCTTGCCCGTTTTTTCAATTTCCAGTTTGCGCAGTAATACACTGGGCGCAATGCCCGATACCGGCACCCAGCCCGACTCGGCCCCGCAAGACCCGTTAAACACCGCATAATCGTCCGCGGCGGCAATAATTTCGTTAAAACTCACTAGCGGCGTACCCACCATATCGGCCCCGCGCACGATTTCTTTTTTCCCATCCGGGTAAATGCGGTAGACCAGCGTAGGCGTGAGCTTAAACGTTTGCGGATAGTTCGTTTCTGTAAGCGTAAATCCGCCCGATAAATCCTCAATAATATACCCGTAGGGCTTGCCTTGTTTTTTAATTTCCGTTAGCAGTTGCTCCTCTAAATCGGCATACGGCACCGTTTGCGAGGCAATCACCCGCGTGTTTCCCATGCGCGCTACCGGGCGTTTGCCGGTTTCCCCGCGGCCGTGTCCGTTGGAAGTGGGGAATCCTTTAATGGGGCTTGCGCTCATTAAAAACCCTTGCAAAATGCCGTCTTTAACTAGCGTAACGGGGCGGGCTTTTACGCCCTCGTCATCATAATAATAAAACCCACGCAAAGGGATGTTGTTAAACGAGGACAAAGTCGCGTCGTCCACAATGGTAAGAATAGGGGCCACCACTTGTTGACCCACTTTATTGGTAAAGGTTTTACCAAAAGAATCTTCTTTTTGACGGTGTCCTTCCACCCGGTGGCCGAGCGCTTCATGCACAAACACGGCCATAGCACGGTTTTTTAAAATAGCCGGCACTGTTACCGGGTCGGCCTCCGGCGCACGGGTGAGGGCTTGTAGTTCGTCTATACTTTGCGCCACGTCGGCAAGCAGTTTTTCTTCACTGGGCAGTTCTTCGGGGCCAAGCACATCATAGGTTTGGGAACGCACCAGTTTGGCTCCGTCGGCAGTTTTACCTTCCACGCTATACATCAGCCGCGCGCGGCGGGTGGGCATTTTAAGCTGGGTGCCCACGCTGTCGGCAAAATACTGGGAGCCGCTAACGTAGGAAAATGCAAAATCACTGTCTAGCACAAAGGGTTTGTTTTTAGTGAGGGTAGAGGCCTTGAGTAACAACTGTTCTATAGCGTCCAAATCAAAGGACAGTGGGGCTTCCTCGCGGCAGAACGTTTCTTTAGGTGGGAACACAAAATCCGGCGAATCATCCGCCCGGTTTGCCGCGGTTTGCGCGTCGGCACGGACGCGGTTAAAATCCTGTTGGGCTTCTTCGGCCGCCAGTTGCGTTTGCCGCCACACAGCCGTCGTAAAGGCTTTGCCGTCCCCCTCTATAGCGGGCATTTCCCCCGCGCGCAACGTATAATAGGTACGGTCTTTTTTAAGCGTGCGGGTGTTGTCCATACGCGGGCTCCCCGCGCGGGCTTGCACTTGGAGGGTACGGTTTTGGCGCACGCCGCGGTACGCTACGCCTTGCTCTTGCACGTCTATACCGGCTTGTTCGTCCTGGTTATAGGTGTACGCCAGGTAATAAATGGGCGGGTTTTGCTTTTTGAGCGTTTTTATAGAGCGCGTGAGCTCAGCGGTTAGAAGTTGGAGCGGACGCTCGCTTTGTACGGAGCAATTTTGTTGCGCCAGCACGGGGACAGCCACGCATAATAAAAGGGAAAATAGGGATGTTTTCATAGGATTATTTTAGCATAAGCAGTGGCACACCCACATTAAAAATGCTAGAATAAAGTTAGATTGCTGAGGTAGCTCAACTGGCAGAGCAACGGTTTTGTAAACCGTAGGTTGTGGGTTCGACTCCCATCCTCAGCTAAAAAATTTCCCGCCTTGTGCGGGATATTTTTTAGCTTGGCAGCGCACCCACTGCTGGGTGCGCGGTTGGGAGGCGAAGGGCGGAGCGATGTTTTTGTTTGAGGGCAACGCCCGAAAGGCAAAAACCGCGAGCCCCGGCCCGGAAGAAATTTCCGTCAGGAAATTTACTGTAGGGGACTCCCATCCTCAGCTTTTTTGCTTCCCTTTTTTGCGGCATACTTTGTCCTCGCTCGTGTCGCATACCTCCGCGCTGCGCGCGCGTGCCGCCAGTATTGCTCACTCGCTGTGTTCGCGTCTGCCGCTAAAAATCTTTGCAAAAATACGCGCTCTTTATAAGGAAATTTACTGTAGGGAACTCCCATCCTCAGCTTTTTTGCTTCCCTTTGTTGCGGCATCCTTTTTCCTCGCTCGTGTCACATACCTCCGCGCTTCGCGCACATAACAAAGTTAGCACACAAATTAGCAAGAAATTACACCACCCGCAAGTTTAGTATAATACTACTATGGAACCTGTAACTTCTACTGTATCTATTGCTTTGTGGGCCGCGTTTTGGGTAACCGTTATCGCGGCGTTATTTATTGATTTAACCGTGCTTAATAAGCACCACGGACATGTGTCCATTAAAGAGGCGGCTGTTATGGTCTGCGCGTGGGTCAGCCTAGCCCTGTTATTTGGCGGAGCCATTTGGCTGTTTGAGGGCCCGCAACACGCGCTGGCGTTTTACACGGGCTACGTGCTGGAATATTCGCTCTCTATAGACAATATGTTTGTGTTTATTCTTATTTTTAGCTATTTTGCTATCCCGCACGACCTGCAACCCAAAGCCCTGTTATGGGGCATTTTAGGCGCGGTGGTCCTACGGTTTATCTTCATTTTCGTAGGGGTGCAACTGATTTCGCTTTTCTCGTGGACGATTTACGTGTTTGGCGCGCTGCTCATTTTTACCGCGCTCAAAATGCTACTGCAAAAAGAGGACGACGAATTTGACCCGTCTAATTCCTTGCCGCTTAAAATTTTACGCAAATTTATGCCCTTAAAAACCGATTACCACGGCGAAAACTTTTTTATCAAAGACGCCGGCAAATGGTTCGCTACGCCTTTGTTTGCCGCCGTACTAGTCATTGAAATGAGCGACCTAATTTTTGCGGTGGATTCTATCCCGGCCGTGCTTTCTATTACGCAAGACACGTTTTTGGTTTACTCCTCTAACATTTTTGCGATTATCGGCCTGCGCTCGCTGTATTTCTTACTATCGGGCATGGCAGGCAAATTTCCGTACCTTAAATACGGTATTTCCGTCATTTTGTTCTTTGTGGGTGTAAAAATGCTCCTCTCCCACTACGTCAAAATCCCCATTTTAGCTTCTTTGGGTGTGATTGTGGGACTACTTACGCTGTCTATTTTAGCGGGCAAAATTTTCCCGCCCAAAGCCCCCGCAAACAGATAGCTATTTTCATAAAGACGTCGCACCCGTCGTCAGTAACCTGGCCGGGCCAAATAGAAGTTAAGATGATTTTTCAAAACAAGCACCGGGTTTTATAGTCAGTACCCTGATTTGTCAAAATCAAACCAGTTTGCACCGTAAGTTGCCCGAAGCTGTACTGGTAGGTACTGCAAGTGGCAAGTCGGTGCAAAATGGAAAGATTTTGGCAAATGGTTGGTCCACGTACAACGCAACATCACAGCCCTTTGTTTTTCCCCTCTTGCCAGCGGCCCCTAAACTTTATATAATAACTTAACGCAATTTATCTTAGTAAGGAAGGAACATATTATGGCTTATAAATGTGCAGTCTGTGGCAAAGCCTCCGTCTCCGGCGGTTCTTACAGCCACTCCAACATGCGGACGAAAAGAAGCTTTAAACCGAACCTGCAAAAACAAAAAATCGTTTTGGACGGCAAAACCCAAACCGCCTACGTTTGCACGGGTTGTATTAAAAGCGGTTTAGCCAAAAGACCGGCTAAATAACTCTTTTTGTACCCATTTACGCCCGTGCTACGCTGTAGTGCGGGCTTTTTGATTTTTTAGACGTACCAGGGGTTTAAATATGCTGTTTTCCAAAAAGTCAGCCGCCGTGTTATGTGGCGTGCTTATTTCTTTTTTTTCGTACGCGCGCGCGGAAGAAACCGCCGCCGAACTGGACCCAAACGGTCCGTGGATGATTTGTAACATTTCCGTGGACGGCTTAAAAAACATCCGCAAAAAAACCGTTACCAAGGCCGCCCACTCCAAAAAAGGCGAGCTTTACGAGCGCATTACCGTGGCGGAAGACGTGCAAGATATTTCTGCCCTGGGCAGTTTTGACAGTGTGGAAATAGACATCTCCCCCATGCCCGGCACACGCAAAGAAAAAGAATCCGGCACGTCGTACCAATGCCACAAAATTACATACCTGGTAAAAGAAAAACCCATTTTTGACCGCCTGACTTACCAGGGCCGCAAGCACCTGGGCAAAGGGGCCATTACCCAGGCCATGACGCTGAAGCTCAAAGACCCGTTTAACGAGGCCAAGCTGGAGAGCGACCTTTCTAAAATCACCGCCAAATATGCCGAAAAAGGCTACGTCAACGCCCAAGTAGCCTACGAACTGGAACGCAACGAAAAATTAGGCGTAGTTTACGTAAAACTGCTCATTGACGAGGGTGAGCGCGTGCGCGTCAAAGAACTCACGCTAGACACCAATGGTACGCCCCTAGAACTGCCGGAGAAAAAAATTATTAAAAAAGCCTCCAACCGCCCGGGCAAAGTTTTCAAACCGCAAAACTTGCAAAAAGACTGGGTCAAAATGATGCTCTACGGGCGCAACAAAGGGTATAGCGAATTTAACCTCTCTCAGCCGGAAATTAAATATAACGACGCCAAGAACGAAGCCTTTTTAACCTACCACCTGACCGAAGGGCCGCAAGTGGATTTTGGCACGGTTACGTTTGAGGGCAACAACGTATTTACCCCCCAAGAACTCAACAAGCAGGTGTTGTTTCGCAAAGGGCACCGCTACAACCAAAAAGACTTTGATGACACCATTTCCGCTATCCAGGAACAATATGCCGACCGCGGCTACCTCCAAGCGCAAGTCATCCCCGTTAAAGACATCCAAAACGGGATTTTAAACCTCACCTTTGACATTACCGAAGGGCACGTTTTCTACATAGACCACGTGGACGTAACCGGTTACGAACATACCAAAAAATACGTTTTCACGCGTGAAATTACGATTAAACCCGGCGATTTGTACGATAACGCCAAAATCAAACGCAGCCAAACCAAAATTATGAACCTGGGCTTTATTAACGACGTACAAATCGGCCTGCAACCCACCGCCGACCCGGACAAAGTGGACCTGGACTTTAACGTCGTAGAAGGCCGCCCGGGGATGTTCACAGCCGGGCTCGCCATGAGCTCTATGGACGGGCTATACGGGGAAGTGTCTATCAACCACTTAAACCTGTTTGGCCGCGCCCAACGCCTTTCGCTACGTACCATGTTTGGTAAAGAGATTTTGGACTATACGGTCAGTTGGTCCACCCCGTGGATTTTTGATAAACCCACCTCCCTGGGCGTGGATTTATTTAACACCCGCCGCTACCGCTCTTTTGCGACCGAAAACCAAGCCTATACCGAAAAACGTATCGGCGGCCGCATCAAAGTAGGCCCGCGCTTTAACGACGATATTTACCAACTTTCGCTGGGCTACTCGTTTGAGCATATTGATATTTACGACGTAGAAAAAGAATTCCGCTGCCAACCCGGGCAAGACCCGGCCACCTGTATTGCCAAAGGCACTACCAACCTTTCCACCATCAGCACGGACTTTGCCATTGACACGCGCGACAACATATGGGACCCCACCACCGGGTGGCGTAACTCCTTAGGGGTGGCACTGGCCGGCGGACCGGTAGGCGGAGACCTGGACTTGTGGTACTTAAACGCCCGCTCTATTTTTAACTATACCGTGCTTAACATTGGCGGCAATTACCCCATTGTGTTTGTACTCTCCAACAAATTCGGCTCCGTGCGCCCCTACGGCCGCACCAACGAAGTGCCCCCGTACGAAAAATTCTTCCTCGGCGGTGCCGACACCATCCGCGGGTACGAACGCGCCGGGGAAATCGGCCCCAAATATGGCGGTACTACGTACTACGTGATGAACGCGGAACTGCGTTTCCCCTTAGCGCGCGAAGGGCGGCGCAACATGGCCCAGTTTGCCTTCTTCTATGATTTGGGTAACTCGTGGGATCACGCGTCCGATTTAGAATTTAAAATGGGCCCTAATACAAACCAATTTAAATCCGGCGTCGGGGTTGGGTTACGCTTAACCACGCCGTCCTTGCCGATTCGTATTGACTGGGGGTATGGGTTAAACCACAAATCCGGCGAAGACCGTTCCCACTTCTATTTCAACATCTCTAATATGATGTAAGGAGCTTATGAAACACCGCTACGCACTGTCTCTCCTGCTCTTGTTACTAGCTTGCCCCTGGGCCGGCAGTGAGGAGCTTGCCCTCACACAAGAGGAAAACGAAGCCGTAGCCGCTATTTTAGCCAAAAGCCAAGAGCCCGCCGCCAAAGCGCCGGACCAATTACCCGCCCCCGCAGACGCGCAGGCCCAAGTGCAAGAAGAACTGGACGAACCGGCTCCCCCGGCCCTGGACCCGGCCAGTGCCCAAAAGTGTTTCACCGTTGCGTTTGTAGATATTGACGAAGCTTTTAACGCGCACCCACGCACAGTGGCGGTGAAAGAGCAAATCCGCCTTAAAATTCTATCTAAAGAGGACGAAGTAGCCGAGGCCAAACTAAAAATTGCCACCTTGCAAACGGAAAACCGCCAGCTCATGGGCCTCATCCGCCAGTTAAAACCGTTTTACGAGCGTATTGTGGTGGAAGCGCACGAGCTTGCCCCCCGCCCGGCCGAAAACGCAAGCGAACTGGAACTGGGCAACTTGTTAAACCGCTTAACTTTTGCCGGTACCGACGTCTTTTACGCCACTCCCTTAAACACGCCTGCGCAACTGGAGGACTTAAAAGCGCGCATTGCCTCCAACCAGCGCATCATAGAAGAGCGCAGTTTTTTTATAGACAACTACAAAGCCCAAACGCGCGAAGAAATTTTAAAGTTGGAAGAACAAGAAGTCAAAGAAATTTTAAGAGACATTTATTTGGAAATTAAGTCTTTTGCCCAAAAGCGCAACATTGGCGCAGTGGTGCGGAAAGACGAGGTACTCTACGGGCAAAAACCCGTTAACGTAACCAAGGATTTTATTCACCGCCTCAAAAAGGCTAAAAAATACCGCAAACGCGGCAAATAAGGGGGCTTATGAAAGCGCTTAACATAGAGCAAATTACCCAAATTACACAAACCGAAGCGTCCGCATCCACCGACGTACAAATTACGGACTTGTGCGCGCTGGAAAACGCACACGAGGGCGGCATTTGTTACGTAACTTCGTTGGAAAAACCGGAGCTTTTAGCACAGCTTAAATCCTCGGCCGTTTTTGTACCGGTGGCGGCCAAAGGCCAAAATTTACCCTTTCACGGGGTCCTGTTGTACGCGCAAAACCCGGAGTGGGCCTTTGTACTCCTGATGCGCTACGCAGATGCCCAATTTCAAAAACACACCCCCGGCATCCACCCCACCGCCGTCATTAGCCCCAACGCCACCCTGGGCCAAAACGTCAGCGTGGGGGCCTACACCGTCATTGAAGACGGCGTAAAAATTGGCGACAACACCGTCATTTTCCCGCAGTGCTATATCGGCAAAGACGTTACCGTGGGCAAAAACTGTACCATTTACCCGCAAGTAGTCATCCGCGAACAATGCGTATTAAAAGATTACGTCATCTTGCAGGCGGGGGCCAAAATTGGTAGCGACGGCTTTGGTTTTACCTTTCACGACGGCCGCCACCAAAAAATCCCGCAAATCGGTAACGTGGTTATCGGCAATGATGTGGAAATCCAATCCAACACCTGTATTGACCGCGCCAAAATTGCCAGCACCGTGATTGGGGACAACACCAAAATTGATAACCTGGTACAAATCGGCCACAATGTGCGCGTAGGGATGAGCTCTATTTGCTGTGCGCAAGTGGGTGTAGCCGGCACCACCGATATTGGCAACGGCGTTATTTTAGCCGGGCAAGTGGGCCTGGCCGGACACATGACCATTGGCGACCGCGCCCAAGTGGGTGCGCAATCGGGCGTGATGACCTCTATCCCGGCGGGGCAAACGTATTTTGGCTACCCGGCCATGCCCCAGCGCGAGGCGTTTAAACAGCAAGTCATCTTGCGCAAAATGCCCGAGATGTACAAAGAATTTCAAAAATTCCAAAAACAAGCGGCCGAACTTCAAAAACTTTCCTTCTTCGGCAAGCTCAAAAAATTGTTAGGACGTTAAGTATGAGAAAAACGATTCAAAATTCTACCGTCGTCACTGGCATTGGGCTTCACACCGGGGCCCCCTCCACCATGACGTTTAAACCCAGCCAAAACGGCATTACGTTTTTGCGGACCGATTTACCGGGGGCAACCCCCATTGTGGCACACGTAAGCAACGTGGGTTCTACCTTGCGCGGCACCAACCTTAAAAACAACACCGCCGAGGTATGGACTATTGAGCACGCCATGTCGGCCCTGCACGCCTTGGGAATTACCGACGTAGCCGTAGAAATGGACGGCCCCGAACCGCCGGTAACCGACGGCGCGAGCGACCTATACGTGGACGCCCTTTTAAAAGCCGGCATCCGCGAACTGGGCACCGAGCAACCCCTCCTAAACATCAAGCAAAAAATCACCTATACGTGCGGCAATATTCTTTACTCAGCCGAGCCGGCAGACAAACTGACGTTCACCTTTGTCTATCGCCACAAACACCCGCTCGTGGCCCATTTGGAATATACGTTTGAATTTACCCAGCAAAACTATATTGAGCAAATTGCCCGCGCGCGCACGTTTGGTTTTGAAGAAGAACTGGAATTTTTAAAAGCGCACGGACTGGCCAAGGGCGGCAACCTGGAAAATGCCGTCATTATCGGCAAAGACAAATTTATTAACGAACGCCGCTTCCCCGACGAGCCCGTACGCCACAAGCTACTGGACCTGATTGGGGATATTTCCCTTACCGGGCGCAAACTGCCGCCGCTGGATATCCGCTGTGAATGTGGCGGGCATAAACATAACATCATTTTTGCTAGCATTTTGCTAGCCAATTCGGAGGACAAATGAGCACGAAAAACAATTTAGCCCATTTTTTGACGCTGCCTGTACTTCAAACCATTAACCAGGAGCAAATCAAAAAAACCATCCCGCACCGCGAGCCGTTCCTACTGGTGGACGAAGTGCGCGTATTAGAAGACGGAAAAAAATATATGGGCATTCGCCACGTCAGCGCAGATGAGTACTATTTTAAAGGGCACTTTCCGGGTAGCCCGGTCATGCCGGGAGTCCTGGTGGTGGAAAGTATGTCCCAGGCGTTTGGCGGGGCCATTATGAACCGTATTTCCCACGGGCGCGAAAACGCTATCCCGCTTTTCTTAAGCATTGACGAAGCCAAATTCCGCGGCATGGTACGCCCCGGGGACACTTTACAAATGCCCTTGGAAATACTAAGATTAGGGAAAATATCCAAAATTTATGCGGAGGCCTACGTGAACGGCAAATTATGCGCCCAGGCCACCCTCAATTTTATTTTAGGAGAAAAACATGTCTAATATACACCCTACTGCTATTATCCATCCTAGTGCTAAAATTGACCCTTCTACCGTAGTAGGCCCCTACGCTGTGATTGGGGAAGACGTGCAAATCGGCAAAAACAACCACATTGGCCCTTTCTGCGTAATTGAAAACACCACTATGGGAGACAATAACGAACTGATTGCCAGCTGTTTTGTGGGCGTTAAACCGCAAGACCTTTCTTACAAAGGCGAACATACCCGCGTGGTCATGGGCAACGGCAACAAAATCCGCGAGTGCGTCACCATCCACCGCTCCACGTTTGTGGATAAACCCACTACGCTGGGCGATAATAACCTTTTAATGGCTAACTCCCACCTGGCGCACGACGTGCACATGGGCAACAACTGTATTATTGCCAACTCTACCGGGATTGCCGGACACGTGATTGTAGAGGACCGCGTGGTCATGTCGGGCATGGTGGGCGTACACCAATTTTCCCGCGTGGGAACTATGGCCATGATTTCCGGCGGAGCCATGATTCCGGTAGACGTTCCCCCCTATTGTATTGCACAGGGCGAACGCGCCAAACTGGTGGGGCTGAACATTATAGGCATGCGCCGCGCAGGCCTTAACCGCCAAGTGATGTTGGAAATTAAACGTGCTTTTAAGCTGATGTTCCGCAGTGGCAAACGCCTGGAAGAAGCCATGAACGAATTGGAACAGGCCAAACCTTGCCAGGAAGTACAGCACCTCATTGATTTTTGCCGCGCCAGTGAGCGCGGTGTGATGGCTGCCAAAAAATCCATGCACGGGGACGCGGATGAGTAACCCCAAAATCGGCATTTTAGCCGGCGAAGGGAAAATGCCGGTTTATATTGCCCGCAACGCCCGCGCGCGCGGGTATGACGTGTACGTGCTGTGTTTAAAAGGCAACGGCAAACCCGCCGATTATAAACCCTACGCGCAAGACACCGGACAAATCCGCCTGGGGCAACTGGGCGCGGGGATTGCGTTTTTTAAGGAGCGCGGCGTGCACGAGGTTGTCATGGCCGGGCGCGTACAGCACACCTCTATTTTCACCAATTTAATGCCCGATAAGCGCGGCTTTGCTTTTTTGTCGTCGCTTAAAACCATGCAAACCAAGCAAATCCTCTCGCGCCTGATTGAGGAGTGCGCCAAGGACGGCGTACACTTTGTAAATTCCGCGCTGTTTTTAGAGGATTTCTTCCCTAAAAAAGGCGTACTGTCTCGGCGGATGCCTACCGAAAACGAACAAAAAACTATTGACTACGGTTTTCACATTGCCAAAGAAATTGCCACCCTGGATATTGGCCTTACGTGCGTGGTAAGCCAACAAGCCGTTATCGCCGTAGAAGGCATGGAGGGCACGGACAAATGTATTGCCCGCGCGGCTGAGCTATACAAGAAAAATGCCGAGAAAGACTCCCCGGTGGCCGTCGTCAAAGCGGCCCGGCCCAACCAGGATATGCGCTACGATTTGCCCGTCATTGGCAAAGGCACGCTTAAAAGCGTACACAAAGCGGGGTTCCCCATTTTGGCCTTTGAGGCCGAAAAAACGCTGGTGATGGACCTGGACGAAGTAATTGAACTAGCCAACAAGCTAAACATCTGCCTAGTAGCGGTGTAGATAACAGCGGACGCGATGCCTGTTTATACCCCGGCAACCATTCCATACTTATAACTTGATATGATATCCTTTATCTTGTCGACTATTTGACATCTGCCCGTTAGAAGGGTAATCATCTGCTAATGCTTTACAAATTCGGTCACTAATACTGTCATCTTTAGCTGCCCAACATGTATAGTAACCAACTGAAAAATACTTTTCTACTTGAAGCACAATATTATCATTTTCCACTAACGAACAATACATTGAAGTTCCATGTAATTTATCTGCTAAATACATAAAACACTTGAAACCTGGATAATTAACATAAGGGGTCATGGTTTCTTTTAAAGCCTCCGCATCTACAGTCTCCCCTGCAGGTAATTCTACATCCAACTCTTCAAAACTACCTGCATAGTTTCCATTTGCTAAATGATATGCTTGTTGAGCTGTATCGATAGCTTTTATAATGGGTAACATACGCATCATTTTAGTTTTTCGTACAGCCACCTGATATTGCGGCACAGCCACCGCCGCCAATATACCTATGATAAGCACTACTACTAACAGTTCAATCAGCGTGAAACCCGTTAAATAAGGTGTCATCCCCGAGGAGCCTGTCCCGCAAGGTCGTAATGCGGGATCTAATCGGGGATCCCCACCTTGTGTGTGGTGAAAGCATGCGTAGATTCCCGACAACATTCCTCGGCAATGACAATTTTTATTTACTATTTTTTGCGTTTCCCCCCGCCGGGTAATGTCTTGATACATCATATACTACCTCCTATTTTAAAACTACCTCAAATTTGGCCGACAAAAAAGGCGGCGATTTTGTTAAAAGCAATTTGAGGTAACCCTTAACAAATAATCGCCGCCTACCTATCCTCATAAAGGGGAACAGGCAAGACGCAGGCGACTATTTGTTGACCTCAAATTTGCGCGGGGAAAATTTCCCTTTGCTCGGTGTGGGCTTCCCCCACACTTCAACAAATAATCTCTTTACAAATTGTACCCATATTATAACAAAAATTCTTTTTCTTGTTTTTCAAATCCGTTTTATGATACTATGTAGAAGAGAGTGTCCCGTTTTGCGGGCCCCTACTACTTTATAATAAGAGGTCTTATACATGTCTAGAACACCGATTATTGCCGGAAACTGGAAAATGCACAACACGATTGCCGAAGCAACCGCGTTGGTATCTGCCTTAAAACAAGCCGGTAACAAAAATCATGCCGAAATTATTATTGCTCCGTCTTACACCGCGCTCGCGGTAGCCGCGCACACCGCCAAAGGGAGCGAAATTAAAATTGCCGCCCAAGACGTGCATTGGGAAGATAAAGGCGCGTTCACCAGCGCCGTTTCCCCCGTGCAAGCCAAAGATGCCGGCGCCACCCACACCATTATCGGCCATAGCGAACGCCGCAGCGTATTTGGCGACACCGACGAAATTTTGAATAAAAAAGTAGCCGCCGCCTTGCGCCATGGGCTTACGGTCATTTTCTGCGTAGGCGAAACGCTCCAAGAGCGCGAAGCCAATAAAACTTTGGACGTCATTGCCGCCCAACTTACCAACGGCTTAAAAGGCTTCTCGGCCGAAGATTTAAAAGGTTTAATCATTGCCTATGAACCCGTATGGGCCATTGGCACGGGTAAAACCGCCACGCCGGACCAAGCGCAAGAAGTACACGCCGCTATCCGCGCGCAACTGGCCAAAACCTACGGGGACGATTTTGCGCAAGCTACCCGCATTTTGTACGGCGGCAGCGTAAAAGACAGCAACGTGGACGAAATTATGGCCAAAGAAGACGTGGACGGTGCCTTAGTGGGCGGCCAGTCTTTAATTGCGGACAAATTCGCCCGTATCATTAACTTTAACTAACACATGAACCCAGCCAAACTCATTGACCACACCCTGTTAAAACCGGCTGCCACACAGGCGCAAATTGAACGCCTGTGCCAAGAAGCGCGCACGTACGGCTTTGCCAGCGTATGCGTCAACCCGTATTGGGTAAAGTTTGCCAAAAAGCAACTAAAAGGCAGTGGCGTACACGTGTGTACGGTCATTGGGTTTGCGTTGGGGGCTACTACGCCTGCGGTCAAAGCGTTTGAAGCGCAACAGGCGGTTAAAGACGGTGCGGATGAGTTGGATATGGTGCTAAATATCGGTGCCTTAAAATCCGGCGATACCGCCACCGTTTTAAAAGATATCCGCGCCGTGCGTAAAGCGTGCCCGGGTAAAATTTTAAAAGTAATTTTAGAAACGTGCGAACTGACAGACCCGGAAAAAGTAACCGCCTGCCGGTTAGCCGCCAAAGCCGGGGCCGATTTTGTCAAAACGTCCACCGGTTTTAGCAGTGGCGGTGCTACGGCCAAGGACGTTGCACTGCTACGTAAATCTATCCCGGCGCAGATGCAGGTTAAAGCATCCGGCGGGGTACGTACGTGGGCTGATTTTAAAAAAATGACATCCGCAGGGGCCACCCGTATTGGCACGAGTGGCGGGGTGCGGATTGTAGAGGGAAAATGATTACAAATTGGGAAATTGTTAGCCGCATTGACCAAGCTACCAAAGCCATCCATTACACGTTACTGATGGACGGCAACGAACAGGATGCGCGGTTAATTGCTAAAAAGCTAAAGGGTTATACTAAAGGCACAAAAACGGCTCCTGCACCGTATGCCTATGCGTTTGAGTTACCGGCCGATATGGACGAACGGACCCAGGACAAAGTGCAAGCCGCCGTGAAAGAAGGGGTGGAACTGGCCAATAAGGTAGATTCCTTTGTGCCTGGCGGCGTGTTGGGCGATCCGCTATTTAATGCCAATCTCACCCAAACGCTCAAAGATTTCCCCACATTTTTGGCCCCGGATACCAATTTGAAGCCACAGGACCCGCTCCCCTCTTTCCAACAAGTGGAGTTGGACTTATCCAACGCCACGGAGTTAAATTTGCAACAAACCGATCCTCACGTAGAGGCATTGCAAGTCAGCATCCCTGAAAATATAGAAGAAACCGTGGCAAAAGATATTCCGCCAACGGCCCCGGAACCTGCACAACAGGGGTCTCAACCTCAACCCCCACAGCCGCAAGCCACCGCCCCGGTGCAACCGCCTGTTGCCCCCAAAGACACCTCGGCAAAACCGGCCGATACGGGCACGTTGTCTATTAGCGATAAAGATATGCTCCTGGAAGATATGGAAGGCTCTGTGCTGGAAAAAATGCCTTTAGAAGACATTTTATCCGCCCATACCCGCTACGATATGTTTATGGACACCGCTACCCAAGCACAACCCCAAGCCCAACAAGCCCAAAAAGAGGAAAAATTAGCCTCGGTGCAAGAAGAAAAGCTAGACACTTTTAACGTTTTTGAACCCGAAGTTCAAGAACCCAGCAGTACCCAAGATGTGAACGAAGTACACGAAATTACCAATAGGTTGGCAACGAAAAATATGGATTTTACAAACAAACCCACTCCTCCGTCGAAAGACTTTTCTGCGGACGCTTCGCAAGAAGCCTCTGCCCCCCAAGCAAATACCCCGGCCGCCCCCCAAGTTCCTTTTACGCTAGGGGCTGCCCAAGAAAAAAAGCATAAATTTGCAGACCTTTCCAGCGAAGAATTACCCCAAGAAGAAAAACTGGAAAATACCTTACCCCCGGCCCAGGAGCCGGCCAATGAGGAGTCGTTGCCGGAAATTACTATCCGGGAAGAAGACCCTAAAAAACTTACCCGTACTTTCAACCTGGAAACCACTTTTAATACAGAAATTATCCGCAAACAACAAGCGCATAATATCCAGGCACGCCAAGAAGGTCTGCCTACAGAGCCGGCCCCGCAAACACCGCCGCCACATAAAACGGTCCTACATCTAAAAAAACCGGACGCTCCCATTGCGCAAGCCGGTAAAACTATTTTGCGTCTACGCCGCAAGGATGTTTCCACTCCGCCGTCCGTACCTCAAACACTTAAAAGTACGGTCTCTGCCGAACGCGCGGCCGAAAATACCCGTCTGGCCAGACAAAAGGGGATTGACCACTCCATTGAAATTCCACTTTCGGAACTTAAAAAACATAACTGGCCGTTGGAAGTACCCTTAGTGCCTACCTATACGCTTAGTAATATGGTTATGTCGGTCAACCGTTTTGCGCATGCTACGGCCATTTCGGTCATTGAGTCGCCTGGCAACTTATACAATCCGCTCGTGCTGCACGGCGGGACAGGTACGGGTAAAACCCATTTCTTAAATGCGCTTGCCTACGCTTTTAGCCAAAAATTCGGGCAAGAGCACGTGTTTATGACCAACGGGGTACGCCTCTCGCGCGGAATCCAACGCTACGTCATGGAAGGAAACATTGATAAGTTTGAAAACTTTATGGAGTCCGTACGTGCCCTACTCATTGACGACATCCACCTGTTGGCCATCAACGAACAAAACCGGGCTTTTATTTCCAAACTGCTTAATACGTTCATCCGCGAACAAAAGCAAATTGTCATCACCTCTAAATATCCGCCGGAAAGTTTGGAAAAATTAGAGGAACTTATTGCATTTAAATTGGACTCCGGTTGGATTAGCGAACTTAAACCCCCTACGGGCGCTACGCATTTTCGCATTGTTAAAAAAATGCTCCTTGAAAACAACGTGGACCTAGACGATAAGCAAATTGAGGAATTTTTCAGTGCGCCGCACATGACGCTAGGCACCATTACGCGCAGTATCCGCCGCTTAAAAGTGCTGGAAAATTTAATTTTCCCTCATGTGCCCGAGGATAAACAATCCCATGCGGATATTTTTGAAAAACTCCTGGCCACCAAGGGTGAAGACCCCACCAGCGAACTGATCACCAAAGACCCGCAAGAAATTACCGGCATTTCCACCGTCGGTAACGGGGAGTGGGGGCGCATTGGGTTTTTCTATCCGCAAAACTGCGCGGATATGATGAACTGGATGGTGTACGCCCTGGAACAACGCGCCAAAGAGTTAGGCATTGAGGGCGGGTTTGATATTGTGGTACGCTCCTCCTACACCACCGAAAATATCATTTCCTCTGCCTTTAAAATTGCCAACCTGTGCGATAACAAAAAATTAAAAGGGGCCGTGATTTTAGGGCCCAAACCCAACACCTGCGACCCTTCCGTGCGTGAAAATTTCTACGATATTTTAACGCACATGCTGGAAATTATGCTCATTCGTTGCGGCATTATCAATTACGAAAATGTCCGCCTGCCCAGCACGTATGTAAAAGTACTCTCGGAACTGATGAGGTAACCATGAAAAAGTATCTGTTGTTTTTAGTAACTTGTTTGTGCATCACGGCGTGTAGCCACACGCTTAAAACAGCCGTCAAAGAAGGCAAAATTGCCCCTTCTTTTAACGACACGCTACTGGATGATGATTATTTGTGGGTGCGCGGCTTTGGGGCCGCCAACCCCAACCATCAAAGCGATTCCCAACGCCGCATTTTAAGCCGCGAGGCCGCCATCGCCCACGCCTATCAGCGCGCTACCGAGGTGCTTTACGGGGCCAATTTAGAGTCGCACGTGCAAATTGTGGACGCCGTAAGCACCGGCAGTACCATTGACACCTCTGCCCAAGGGGTACTGCAACGCATGGAACTGATTAACACGGAATATTTAGACGACGGAGGGTGTGCAGTCATCATGCGCATTAGCCGCCAGGCCTTAGAACAAGCCGGGATTACTCCCCAGGAGAAAAAATGAAAAAAATTTTAGGTATTTTTGTAAGCGCACTGGTGCTGACCGGTGCGTGCTCATCTATCCGCATTGGCCCCAAAGGGGAAGGTGAATACGTAGTTGCGGAGTCGTTAGTTCCTTATAACGAAAACGACCTGCGCCAAATGAAAAAAGACGGCGAACTGGCCGCCCAAAAAGCCGCGGTGGAAAAAGTAGCCGGGGTATTTATTTCTTCGGCCACTACCGTGGAGCAAGCCCAACTGGTGGAAGATAAAATCACTTCCAAAACGGCGGGTTTTATCCGCAAATCGCACGTACAAAAGGCCTACCGCAAAGGGGATGACTGGTACACCAAAATTAAAGCCATGGTATTAGTTAAAGATATCGGGGCGTTAATTAAAGAGGCCGAAAAAGACGCTTTTACCAAAAAAACGGTTTTACTGGTTACCTCACGCGAAATGGTAGGGGAAGACATTTCTCTCTCGCAAGATTGCAAACAAGCTATCTACCGCGTGCTTAAAACCCAACCGGCGATAACCTTAGCCAAAACAATTTAGAGAACCCCAACCCCACTATTGACAAAGCCCGTGGGGACGGTGCCCGCTTTGTGATTATGGCCGACGTAGAAACCAACCCGCTAGCCGCTTTGCCGGGGGCGTCCTCGCCGTTCAAATCCTACCGGGCGCATGCCAAAGCTACGGTCTATTCCACCAATAACTACGCCGTAGTAGCCGAAGGGGCCGGCCAACAAAGCGGCCTAGATCCCTTGGAAAACATTGCCGCGCAAAAATCCATTTCTGCCGCGTGTGAAGCCGCTGCCAAACAACTTATTGAGCCTGTCAATGCGGCTATTAACTCGGCCAAAACCTTTAATGTAACCATTAAAGACATTAACTCCATTGAGCGCCTTAAAAAAGTGCAAGAAATTTTACGCAGTTTGCGCGAAATTGAAGACTACAATTTAGTGCGTTACGCCAATTCGGCCGCGCAGTTTGAAATTTCGGCCAATATTTCCACACCCGAGGAACTAACTGCCAAAATTGTACGTAAATACAACATTTATTTTACCGTACTAACCATTACACCCAACGCCGTGGTACTGAGCTTTAACTAACTATGCTTTCCACCATCACCACCGCTACGATTAAAGGCATTGAGGGATTTACGGTATCTGTAGAAGTAGATATCGCCCCCGGAATGCCCAATTTGGCGGTGGTGGGTTTGCCCGACGCCGAGGTTAAAGAAAGTAAAGAGCGCGTTACCGCCGCCGTGCGTAACAGCGGGTTTGATTTTCCGCAACAGCGCATTACCGTCAATCTAAGCCCCGGCGAACTACGCAAAAGCGGCACACAGTTTGATTTACCGATTGCTTTGGGCATCTTAGCCGCCACAGAGCAGTTATCGGCCCCGGCGCGGGAAAAAATTAAGGATTTACTCGTCTTAGGAGAACTGGCGCTGGACGGTTCCTTGCGGCCGTGTGCCGGGGTTTTGCCCATGCTTATTTCGTGCAAAAAACTAGGCAAAACCGCGGTCATCCCCCCGGCTAATGCGCTGGAAGGACAAATTTCCTCGGCCCCGTTTATTACGCCGCACACGCTACGGGAACTGGCTGATTATCTGGAAGAAAAAATCCCGCTGAGTGCCGTGCAACTTAGCTACGTGCCCCCGCCGGAAGATACGCTTGTGTCCCCGCTGGATTTTAGCGAAGTCAAAGGCCAGGCTTTGGCCAAGCGCGCCCTGGAAATTGCCGCCGCAGGCGGGCACAATGTGCTGATGATTGGACTACCCGGCACAGGCAAAAGTATGCTGGCTAAACGCTTCCCCGGCATTTTACCACCGCTCACGCAAGAAGAAGCGTTAGAAATTACCAAAATTTATTCTATTTGCAATTTAATGGGCAAAAGCCGCCTACTGACGACCCGCCCCTTTCGGGACCCGCACCACACCATTTCGGACGTGGCCCTGATTGGCGGGGGTTCCAACCCGCGCCCCGGCGAAGTATCTTTAGCCCACAACGGCGTGCTGTTTTTGGACGAATTTGCCGAGTTTTCCCGCTCGGCCCTGGAAGTCCTGCGCGAACCCTTGGAAAACGGCCAAGTTACCATTTCCCGCGCCAAAGAAACGGTTTCTTACCCGGCCCGTTTTACCTTGGTGGCCGCTATGAACCCGTGCCCGTGTGGCAATTTGGGCAATCCCTTAAAACCATGTACCTGCACGCCCATGCAAGTAACCCGCTACAAAAGCCGCATTTCGGGCCCGCTGTTGGACCGTATTGATTTAACCGTACAACTTAACCCGGTCAAATTTACGGATTGGAACCAAAAGAGTGAGGGCGAAACTTCGGCCCAAATCCGCGCGCGTGTACTGTCCGCACGGGATATTCAAAAAAAACGCTTTGCCGGCACCTCCACCACCGCCAACGCGTTTATGACGTCCGCGCAAATTAAAGAATTTTGCAAACTTCCCCCCGGGGCCGACGCTATTTTAGAGGCCGCTATGCGCAAATTTGGTCTCAGTGCGCGTAGCTTAGATAAAATTTTAAAAACAGCCCGCACCATTGCGGACTTAGAGGGAAAAGCAGCCATTGAAACCAAACACCTGGTAGAAGTGATGCAATACCGCCCCTTGGACCGCAAAGGAGTGGCCGACCTATGAACGCCCAAATCACTGCCGAAGAACGCTTAGCCCGTATCCGCTTAAACGCCTTTTTGTACTTCCGGGCCGATTGGCTGGCGCGGTTGTTGGAAATTTTTGGCTCGGCGCAAGAAATTTTAAAGCAGGACGCCCAAACCCTGGCGCGCGAAGCCAATTTAAACCCTTCTACCGCCGCCAATTTACTTAAAGAAGCCTTTTCTATTAACCCTCAAGAAGAGTGGGACAAAACCGCCGCCTTGGGCGGGCATATTTACGTGCCCGAAGATGACGAATACCCGCAATCCCTGCGCAACTGCAAAGAAGCCCCCGTAGCCATTTATGTACTGGGCAAACTGCCCGCGCCCGAACAGGCCTGTGTAGGCCTGGTAGGTACGCGCAAAATTACCCCCTATGGCCGCCGGGTAGCCGGCAAACTGGCCGCGGAACTGGCCCAGTGCGGGGTGGTGGTTATCAGTGGGCTGGCGCGCGGAGTGGATAGCGAGTGCCACGCCGCCTGTGTACGCGCCAAAAAGCCCACCGTAGGCGTCATTGGCACCGGGATTGGGCGTTGTTACCCGCCCGAAAACCGCGCCTTAGAAAAAGCCATTTTAGAGCACGGCGGTGCCATTGTCAGCGAACTGCCGTTTAATAAGCCGCCTAATGCGTTTCATTTTCCGCGCCGCAACCGCTTGATTGCCGCCTTGTCGCAACCGGTTGTAGTCATTGAAGGCGAAGTAAAATCAGGCGCGCTCATTACCGCCAAACTGGCCCTGGAACAAGGCAAGGACGTGCTTGCCGTGCCGGGCCCCATTGACAGCATGGCCTCCGGCGGCCCCAATTCACTCATCAAACAAGGGGCGGGGGTTGCCACCACCACCGCAGATATACTAGACTATATACCACAAGAGCAACGTTTTGGCCTGGACACCCGTTTCTTTGAACACCACCCGGATACCCCGGCTAAACCCGAGGAAGATCTTACCGACCGCCAAAAACAGGTCATGGCGGCCGTGGCCGACGGGCAACTGAGTTTAGACCAAGTGGCCCTGGCCCTGGAAGCCGACGTGCCGGAAACGGCCGGGCTACTCTTTGAACTGGAAGTAAAAGGATTTTTGGCCTGTGAAAACGGGCTGTATAGCAAAAACAAATTTTAACTTTATGAGGAAGTGAAAAGTATGGCAGCAAAAGGTAAAAAATTAGTCATTGTGGAGTCTCCCACCAAGCAAAAAACCATTAGCAAAATTTTAGGCAGCGACTTTATTGTACGCAGTTCCTTTGGCCACGTGCGCGATTTGCCCCAGCACGACATGGGCGTAGATATTGAGCACGGTTTTACCCCCACCTACGAGCCCGTAGAACGCGCCAAAAAAATGCTTAAAGAATTGACCACCTTAGCTAAAGCCGCGCCGGAAATTTACCTGGCTACCGACCCTGACCGCGAGGGCGAAGCCATCGCGTGGCACTTAATTGAACTGTTAAAATTACCGGCCGAACGCTACCAACGTATTTTCTTTCACGAAATTACCCCCACCGCTATTAAAGAGTCTTTCTCCCATGCGCGCAAAATTGACGAAAATTTAGTCAATGCCCAACAGGCCCGGCGCGTGCTGGACCGCATTGTGGGTTATAAACTCTCCCCCCTCTTGTGGAAAAAGATTACCCGCGGTTTATCCGCCGGGCGGGTGCAATCGGTCGCCGTGCGCTTACTGGCCGAGCGTGCCAAAGAAATTGCCGATTTTAAAGAACAACCCTACTGGACCATGCAAGCCCAGTTTGAAAAACCCGGTACGGCACCCTCTTTTTGGGCCCGCGTTACCAAGTACCAGGGCAAAAATGTAGAGCAAACCAAAACCTATAAACTCTTTGCCGAAGATTACAAAGTAAAAAATACCGTGTTTGACGCGCCCGAAAAACTGGCCCCGGTCAGTGACTTGCTGCGCAAAGGCCCCAATACGGTGCTTAAAGTAGAGAAAAAAGAAGTCAAACAGCACCCCAAACCGCCGTTTATTACTTCCACTCTACAGCAAGATGCGTATAATAAGTTGGGGTTCTCGTCGCAAAAAACCATGCAAACCGCCCAACACCTCTACGAAGGGATTGAAGTGGAAGGGCAGACTATTGGTTTAATTACGTATATGCGTACGGACTCGTTTAACGTCTCTAAACTGCTCCAAGAGCAAACCAAAAAGTTTATCGGCCAAAAATACGGGGAGCAATTTGTGCCCGCCAAGCCCAACATTTTTAAAAGTAAAGTAATGGGCGCGCAGGAAGCACACGAAGCCATCCACCCCACGGATGTGCGCCGCACCCCGCAAAACTTAAAACCCTTTTTAACGGCCGACCAATACAAACTCTATGAACTGATTTGGCTACGCTTTGTAGCCAGCCAAATGGCCGACGCGGTCTTTAACACGGTGTCTATTGATATTGCCGCCCAAAGCGAAAAAGACTGCGTACTACGTGCCACGGGCCGCACCATTAAATTCCCGGGGTATTTGTCTATTTACAAGGACGAGGATGAAACCCAAAACGAAGAGGGAAATTCCGCCCTACTGCCTATGCTAGCCGAAGGGGACGAACTAAAACTGGTGGAAATTAAAACCAAAGACCACAAAACCACCCCGCCGCCGTATTACAACGAAGCCAGCCTCATTAAAACGCTGGAAAAACACGGCATTGGCCGCCCGTCCACCTATGCGCCTACTATTAA
>CACWMG010000010.1 GCA_902761975.1 Candidatus Avelusimicrobium pecoris
ATAATAAGAAGACTGGGGAAAAAATGAGGGTGGTGAATTTGCTGCAATTCACTAATATCAATGTACTTCCTTTTTCAGACAATATACCGGCAGAGGTCATTACCTATTTGGATCCGACGGTTGAAAGCCTGCGGTTTGATGAAAAAGATCAAAAAGCAGTTATTCGCCTGAAGTTCAAGGGAAAAGAAGAAATCGTGATGAATAATCCGATTCAGCTAAATAATTATTTGTCTTCCGGTACTGTAAAGGGTATGATTACGTTTACGTTGGCCCAGGAAGTATTACAAAAGGGTGGTTACATTGTCGTTGATGAGGTGGAGAACCACTTTAATAAAGAAATTGTAACGACGTTGATGCGCTTCTTTATGGATAGTAAGTTAAATAAGAATGGCGGCACCTTGATTTTTTCAAACACATTAACGATAATTACGGCCACCAAATTGGGGACTGGGCCTTACAAGAGGTTAGCCGAGTGGTGCGTACCAGCTTACGCCAGACCGACGTGCCGTGCCGCTTTGGGGGGGACGAAATGATGATTATGCTCCCCAGCACCAATAGTGAAGAATCCAAAATTATCGCCAAGCGTCTTAAAGAACGCATCAATGCCCTTACTTTGCCCACCAAATACACGGGGGGGGAGGAAGTCCACATTTCCATTAGCCAAGGGATTGCCACCTATCCTATGGACGCAAACAGCACGGAAGAACTACTGGAAAAAGCCGACAAAGCCCTTTACGTAGTCAAGAAAAACGGACGCGGATTCTTTGCGGTGTACCGCGAAGTGGCCGACCAAACCCACGATTACAAAAAAGAATAAAACCTTTCTTTTTTCTTCCTAAAAAAATAGTTGACAATCCTCTTAAAACTTGCGAAAATTTATGTGTGTAGGTTTATACCCGCATGTGCGGGCCGCCTTGCACGTGAAGTTATACGCAATTCCGGCGTAAAGTAAATAGTAATTTTCCGTCGGGAAAGTATTAGTTTTAAACACTAAGGGACTAAAAACGAAATGACAAAACTTCAGCATTTTTTCAAAACTTTTTTTAACGTTCGGACGGTCGTTACGTCTATTTTCTCAATTATTTTGGTGGCCATGTGTGTTCCGTTATCCCAGGCCCAAACTGTAAATACCCAAAGTACTGGGGTGTATTATCGTGAAGGGGTAAGTTCTGCAAGTGAAGCCCTTTACTGCAACTTTTCTCCAAGTGATTTAGATGCAAATGATGATAGAAGTTTTGCTTTTGGTCCTAAGCCAACAAGTAATCGTACAAGTGATGACCCCTGGGTAAGTTCCGGTTTGATTGAATATGACCAACCCTATCCCGCTCCTACACAGGACAATTATTATCCCAACCATTGTTTGGGGTTGTGTGCCCAATTTTCTTGTAGCAACTTGCCGGTCGGTCAATCTACCTACTCTATTGCGTTTCCGCTCCAACGTATTACGTTTGATATTTTCAAATATTACAACGGCAAAAACCCTAAAAACCCGGATGAATTACCCACTATTCGGTCTATTGATGTTTATCCCAAAGGCAATAGCGAGAATAATAGCGGGAATTATAAAGACTATACCTGTGGCTCTTATCACTGTACAAATGCCGGATCCGACGACGGTACTGATTTAGCCGATTGTTTAGGGGCCCACTGGATTTGTGATGGCACCAACGAAGGCACAAGTAAGTGCTGGCGTTCTACTATGTCTTCGGATGAGTGTACCTCCTATGGTACCTACGGACATAGTGGGTATGATTGTTATTACTATCATGATGGAGTTGTGGCGAGTTCGGCGGATGTTTATCAAGGGTGTAATAGAGGTACCGGCCATAGCGATTGTCTGTTATTTGACTATAACGGTGCTGAAACTAACAAAACTTTATCTTTCTGTACAGGTTGGGACGGTTTTTATGAAATGGCGGGCGAATTTGGTAAATCCAACGGCCAATTCGGTTTCCGTGCCACGGCTTATACCAACGTTCCTTCGGACGGTGTAATCGCAGACCGCATTGAAATTGAAGAAACCGGCGTTTATCCCGGCCACAACGGCGCTACCCAAGTGCCGATACAAATTGACGTAACCAACGTCCACACCGTGCGCAGTACGCCCAGCCTGGTGGGGACGATTACCCCGGTATCTGCCCAACCTTATACATTTACCTATCGGTTGAGTAAAGATTCGGACGTGCGTATTGCCATTTTTGATGCCTCTACGTTAGATGACGCTATGTACGCGTATGCGGCGTCGGACCAAGCGCAAGGGAACACCTCTAACCAAACCAGTTTTGCGGCTAGCTTTGGGGATGCTACCAAAAAGATTGTCCGCACCTTAGTAGATTGGCAACCCCGCACCGGCGAAGGCATGAAAGGGACCGATAAGGATACCCAAATTGCCGATTTTGACTCGTGGGATGGGCGCAATGATGCGGGATTATTACTCCCCGCGGGTAACTATTTAGCTTCTATTCAAGCCAAATCCCAAGACGAATGGCCCGGCATTGATTTCTCCCGCGCCGTTACGCGCCAAGTATCCTTAGACCCATTGAAACTAACGGACGTACAAGTAACCGGGCTGAATAAAAAATCTACCGCTTACGCTACTATTTCTTATGTACCTACCGAAGCTTCCACCGTGTATTGGGAAGTTTATACGCCTGGTACCAACTTTAAAACGGTGGTGGCTACGGAAGAAGGACATCAAGTGTCTGCCGTGCTCACCAACTCTTCTGCCCCTACAGGGACGGGCCCTGTGCTTGAAAACACAGGCACCCTGGTGTACCGCAGTTCTGAGCAGAAATCCGGCCGTATGAACTATACCCAGCGTTGGGACGGTACCTGCCAAGCCCTGGACGCAAGTGGCAACCCCACCAATTGTACACGCACGTACGCTAAAGGCGAGAAAAAATCCAACGGGCAAATTGCCACGGCGGGTGAAACCGAAACGTTTGCTTACGGTGCCCCCATGCCGGACGGCAACTACGTCTACGTATTATGGGCGGAAATCCCCTATAATGGGTGCTACAAAAACGCCGCTGCTACCACCTCAGGCAATTATCACGGGGCCCCCAGCTTTACGGCAAATGCAACTTGTGAATATTCTGCGGCCAACAACAACAAACAATTTACCGGTGTAAAAACCTTAAAATATACCACAGGTACTTTACCTTTGGAACGTGGTTTAGTGGGTATTACCATGCAACCGGTTGCGTATGCTACTTTGGGCTCTACGCCCAATGCCTACGGCATGGATCCGTTTAAGTTCAAATACGCCTTAGACCGCGACGCACAAGTAATTGCCACCATAGAAAATACCGCCGGGGTGGTCGTCAAATACCTCACGTTGCAGGAGGGCGAACCTGGCGTTGCCCAGCAGTTAAACGAACTCTCTTGGGACGGGCGCGATGAACAAGGCCGTATGGTGTACCCCGGTACTTATATGTTCCGCGTCAAAGCGCTAGACGCTATGTTCCCGGCACAATCTAACGAAGCCATTACCATATTCCCTGTGGATATGTACCGTGTGGTAGATGTGTCCACTACGGACGTATATGGCGATTCTAATGCCAAAGCTACCATTTCTTACCATTTGTCTAAAACGATGAATGCGCAGATTAACATCTATAATAAGGACGTAGTCATCCCGGATTATAACAGCACTATCGGGGATTATAACTACGCGACGGTAACCGCTACCTACTCGGGCCAAAGAAACGGGGTTACTTCGTTAAGTAATGTATCTATCACGCCTACGGGCGGGGTAGCCGCCACCAGCGGTACTATTCCGCAAAACGGGTCCTTAGTAGAATATACAGCTAGCGGCTCGGATGTGTACCGCAATATGTGGACCAGTGCGGCTGAGTATAGCATCGTGGGCGACCGTGATAAAAACGCCGATTTAACTGTCCAAGGTGCCAACAGCAACGAACCTGCTACCGGTGCCTATACGGTTTACTTAAAACAGGAAAAACTAAACATAAATGCCGATACAACTGCGGTGTGGCCGCCCCGTATTTGTAACAAAACCACGGATAGTGCCATTTTTACGAATAACTACGTAGATCCGGCTAAGGTCAACACGAACAAAACGGCTTGTATCTATGTAAATGATACGTCGTTTACGAACTATCCGGCCAACGCACAGGAAGCGGCCTCCGGCGTGGTAGATGTGCGCTTGCAACCGATCCACACCTTTGACCGCTCCAAGCTAAGCTATGGGGACAACGCCATTAACACCGAAGAGTGGGACGCGCTTTATTTCTACAATCCTACTCCGGCGGAAGGGCGCCATACAGCTGAAGAAATTGCCAAGTGTAAAAACACCAAAGAAAAGGCCAACTGCCCTTACGAAATGGTGCCGGACGGTCAGTATCCGTTCTATCTCTCGGCGCGCTCCAACGAGCCGTTTAACCGCTATTATTATGATAATTTGCGCGACGGTGCAAACACTACCTATAATAATATTTCCGGTTCGCCGTTTAAAACGCAGGCCGAAATTAAACAAGAAAACTACCTCTACGCCTCGGACAAAGTGGTCAGCAAAATTAACGTAACCCGCGGCCCGGTGTATTTCTTGGATGGTATGGTGGATGTGTTCCCCAACGCGCCGCAGCTGTTTAACGCATCTTCCACCACGCTTACGTTTATCCCGCCGTACGAGATTAACTTTGCCATCTCCCGCGCCGCCACGGTAGAAGTAGCCGTCGTTGCGCTGGAAGCGGGTATGTGCTCGCCGGTAACGGACAACGTCAAATCTAGCACTGTAAACGTGTACGAATCGCGCACCAACGTGGCAGGGGACATTTGTAAGTTCCTCTCTACCATGACTATTTTGAATACAGGCAATTTTGATGCCAACGCGATTCGCAAAATGTATTGGGACGGTACGGACCATAACGGCAATTACGTCAAACCCGGTATTTACGAGTTCCGCCTTACCGCGCGCAATTATCCGGACCCGGGCTTGTACCAACCTACGGTAAAATCTATTACTAAAAACATTGATTTGTTGAAAGTATATGACCTATTGGAAGCGGATAATTATGCTATTTCTACCCGTGGCCAGGATATGAAGATTGGTTATCAGGTCTCTGTGCCTATGAAAGTAGCTATCCAAATCTTCAAACCGGGTACCACTATTTACGACTATTCCAAAGGCACGCTTCGCAACCCGACTACGGGCAAAGAAGTCAAAGATATTCACGAAGTACTTGTGCGTTCTATTGTGGGTATCCGCCCCGGTACGACCCTTATTGAGGAAGTGTGGGACGGACGCGATTATGCCCAGCAAGAAGTGCCGGACGGAATTTATCCGTTCCGCTTTGTAACCTCGCTTGATTCTGCCGCGATTGACAGTGTAACGGGCGAAATCTTGTTTGGGGATGACACTTCTACAGACCGCACCAAGTGGAAAGTCAACCGTGTGGCGGATACTTACCAGTATCAAAACTTGCATAAGGCTACGGTAGCAGTGGGTGACGGACGCTTTGTGTGCGACGATTGGAAGAAAACAGTTTTCTTCTACCCCAACCCGTTCAACGACGCTAGCAAAGGTACCTTGGAAATTACCAAGATGCCGGTGCCGGGTACGGTATCCATTAAGTACTTCAACTTAGCGGGCGATATGGTACGCGATAGCGACTACACCTGTGTGGACGCCAACAACTACCAAACCACGATGGGGGAACGGCTTTACTTCCAACCGGACAATAATGTCAGCTCCACCCGTTTAACGCCCGAGGAGTTAGACCCGCAAACCGGTGCTTTCCAAAACATCCGCAACGCAGCGTTGCGCTGTAAGTGGGACCGCACCAACCAACACGGTAAAAAGGTAGCGCGCGGGGTGTACTTTGGCTTGGTAGATTTTAGAGCCTACAACGGGCGCGAACACTGCCAAAAAGTGGTAAAGATTTTAATCCCGTAAAAGGAGTTCATGCTATAATATAATAGAGCATAAAAATTTATGAAACTATCAAAACTAATTACTGCAGGTCTTTTGGTGGGGGTGCTTAGCACAAACGCCATGGCTATTTCTAAAAATGCGGGTACTAGTGCCGCGGCATTTTTAAAGATTGATGCGGGTACTCCACGTGCCCAAGCTTTAGGTAATGCTTTTGTATCAGTGGCGGACGGCCCGGAGGCGTTATTTTGGAACCCGGCCGGGGCTGCCAGTGCCACCACGCGTGAGGTACAATTTACGTATTTAGACTATTTACAAGGGTACAAAGCGCGTACGCTTGCTTATTTGCAACCTATTGGTAAAACTATTATTGGTTTAACCGTGAACTATATGGATATGAAAAACTTTGACTTTCGCGATTGGCAAGGCCGTCCCAATCCGGAAGTGGGTGTTCCGGTGCAGAACTTTGTAGGTAGCCTTTCTATTGCCCGTGGATTTTTCAACCAACGCTTGCAATTAGGTGGTACGGCTAAGTATATATCCGAACGGTTGGATAACGGAAATGGGGGGCATAACTATTATGATAACGTCGGTTTTGACGCGGGTGCTAAATTACGCATGGTCAACTGGCTTGGTTTTGGTGCTGCCGTGGTGAACTTAGGGGACAAAGACGAAATGCCTCGTGGGTTTCGCGCAGGGGCCGATTTGAACACCCGTTACTTTACCATTTCCGGTGAATATATGAAATACCGTGATGACCGTGGCCGTTACGGGGTTGGTTTAGAAGTCCATATTCCCGAAGATTTGCTTCAGGTTGCCCGGTTTGATTTGCGCGTAGGATATTACACCCGTGATAATACCGGTATCAATACGGATGATAAATGGGTCAAGAAAATTGGCTTAGAAGAAACTTCCCGCGTGTCCTTTGGGTTTGGTATTTACAGTGCTGAACTTTTTGGCTACGGGGCTTCTATTGACTATGCCGTTACGCCCTTTGGGGCACTGGGTACTTCGCAACAGATTGCGATTGCCTTACAGTTTTAACGTATGTTAAAAACAGGAAAGATACTTTTTAATAAAAAAGGCCAAAGCGCGGTAGAATATATCATTGTGGCGGCGGGACTAATGGGGGCGTTCTTATCTTTCTATGTGTTGTATTCGCACTTGGTTCCCCAACAGTTTGACCAAGGTGCTCGTGTGATTTTGACAGATTATAGTACCAATTAAAAATTTAACAGGTAGGAGGAGTTATGAAATACATCGTCATGTTGCAAAACAAAGTAGATGCGCTCAAAGCCAATGCCTTGGGGATGCTCACTAAAAAAGAAGGGCAAAACACGGTAGAATACGTGCTGATGCTCGTAGTAGTAGTGGGGATTGCCTTAGGGGTAGGTGCTGCTGTAAAAGGTTTTATGCCCGAAGTGTATGAAAACGTCAAGCAGAAAATCTTGGGCGGTATTAACAGCGCCAACTAAACTATGCAAATTTTTCATAGGAGGCGCGGCCAGGTAACGGTGGAGCTGATGCTCATTTTGCCGGTATTCATGCTGATGATCTTCTTTGTGCTTGAATACGGCAACATTGCTTATCGTACACTTGTATTAAACCACGCTTCCTATGAATTTGCTCGTATTGCTGCTTTAGTAGGGGTAGATGCGCCCAGTGGCCCGGCAAACCGGACCGTTATGCAGCAGAAAATAGACCAAGCCAAGCGCAAGGTCTTTGGACGCGAAGCTGAACGGTTAAGTGTCCAAATCAAGGTGGAAACCACCGGTATGGACCCGATGTTTAAGCGTCACCGCCACCAAGATGTAGTGGTAACACTTACGTATCCGGCTAAATTAGTGTTCCCGGGAACTAGCTATATTTTAGCGGATGAGCCCCGCCGGGAGGGAATCCGTAAGATTTACGCCTCGGCGCGTATGCCGGTAGAGAAAGGTTATTTAAGTTCGGACCAACGCTAGTGCGAACGTACAGATTTGACAAAGTTAATTTAGGTTGTAAGGAGAACAAATGAGAAAAGGTCTTTTATTTCCGCTGTTACTTGCCATTTTGGCGGCCCTTGTATATGCTATGATTGTCAGCCGTGCTGAAAAAAAACTCAACGATTCTAAAAACGTCAAATACGTTTTTGTTCCCACGCGCGATATTAAAGAACGCGAAGTAATTAAGCGCGATTTTGTCAAGACTGTTCCCGTACCGGCGGCTTATCTGCAAAAAGATGCTTTTACCTATACTACGGATGCGGACTTTAAAGCTATTGAAAATGCGGTAGCCCGCGTGCAAATTCCTAAAGGCAACCAAATTTCTAAATATGCTATTACCTCTCTCTCGCCTGAAGCCGGCCTTTCCAGCAAAATCCCGGTGCAAATGCGTGGTTTTGTAATTAACAACGTGCCGGTGACTACGGCTAGCCTCATTAAGCCGGATGATAACGTAGATATTTTGCTTACGTTTGCAGCGGTCATGAAAAGTGGCACGCAGCAAAACGTAACGGTAACCTTGTTACAAAATGTAAAAGTGTTAGGCGTCGGTAACGATTTGGGCCAAGGGCTAGATGCCAAAACCGCTTCTGCCCTTAAAAATAAGGACGAAGATGCATCTGCCTATTCGGACAGCACTGCCTTAGCCCTGGCTCTTTCTCCGCGTGATGCGCAGTACTTAGCGCTTGCCCAGAAAGAGGGCGACATTTCCGTCATCTTGCGTTCGCACGGAGATGTAACCAATTATTTAATGGAAATTGCAACCTTTGAAAAATTATTTAATTAATGGGATGAGTCATGACAAATAAAAAATGGATATATGGAGTATCACTTGCAGTTTTTTTAGCCAGCTTGCTCGCACCGTCTTGCGCGCAGGCCAAAAAAACGCGGCTGGTAGCCGTTAGTGCAGATGTTGTAGAAATTAGCGGTACTTTGCAAAGTGTAAAAGGGTTTTCTTGGAACCAGCTCTTTGACTTTGAAGAATCCACGATTCCCGGCGTGTTGTCCTTAGGGTCGTTTGAACGTAAAACCGCGGTTACCACGCGTTTGCGTTTAATGGAAACCGAAGGGCGTGCCCAGGTGCTATCTAACCCCAAAATTGTAACTTCTTCCGGCAGTGCCGCCAAAATTACGGTGGGTGGTAAAGTCCCTATACCGGTTGTAAATAATCAAGGGGTCGGTTCCCAACTGGAAGAATACGGTATTTTGCTTAACGTGCTTCCCACCATCATCCCGGAGCGCAATAATTTAATTGACTTGCAAGTCCAATTATCCGTTTCCACGGTGGACTATTCCCGTACCGTTGTTATTGGTACGGCCACAGCCCCTTCATTTACCAACCGTGATGTGGAAACGCACGTGGAACTTAACAGCGGGGAAACATTGGTCATTGGCGGCTTAAAAAGCAGTGCGCGCAACGTGAGCGAAGACCGTGTGCCGTTTTTGGGCAAATTGCCTTTAATTGGCCTTTTATTTAAGAATAAAGACGTGACGGAAGAACAACGTTCTTTGTTCCTGTTTATTACGGTAGAAATTGTAGAGTAGTCACTGGCTATGGCAGAAGAAAAAGAAATTAAATCGGAAGCTAAAATTATTGCGTTTTGCGGCCCTAAAGAAGGTGCCGGCAAAACGACGCTTGCGCTGAACTTAGCCCTAGGTTGGGCCGGTATCCAAAAACGTCCGGTGCTGGTAGTCCCATTGGACCCATTAGCGCGTCAAGAACACAGTTTTTATTTAAACATCAAAAAACCCGTTAGCGTGGCAGATATTTTGCAAACGCTAGGTAATACCAACATTGCTGTAGTAGGGGGGTTACTGCGGGGTAAAATTTCCATGTCCCAGTGGGGGGTAGGTCTCTTGCCGCTAGGCAATACACGCGCGCAAGTGGCATCCATTAGCCCTAAAATTTTAATTCCCATTTTATCGCGCCTGGCGCAAACGTTTGATATTTTCTTGGATGTAGATTCCAGTTTCCCTATGCAGGCCTTTGCCTTTGATATTGCAGACAAAGTATTCTGGGTTACCCAGGCCACGCGCACGCACCTCAATGCCACGGTACAGCTTTTTAACGATTATAAAGAACGCCACTACCCCATGGACCGGTTAAGCGTCATTTGTAACGCTTACGATATGCCCGGCTCTATTGCATATGACGAAATCGAACATTTTTATGCTTCGCTAGGCAACGATATTGACGTTTTCCTCCCCTGGGATGAAGACGTAATGAGCACGTCCAACCGGCGCGAAGTGGAAATTATTGTCAATCCGCAGGCCGAATGGGTCAAAGGGCTTCGCTTGGTACTTGCCAAAATCCGCGATTTAAAACCGGCTCCCAAAGATTGGACGGCCTCTGTAAGTGATGCGGAATTTACCCAAGCCGCGCAAGAAATCTGGAGCCCGGTGCTATTTAACGAGGGTAAAACCCAAACTACCATCAACCACGTAGCGGATGAGGACGAAAAAGGTGGCACTAAACTCTCGTTTTGGGACGATTTAAAACAAAAAGTCCATAAAGAAGTAGTCCACACGCTTGAAATTGAGCATATTGTGGTGAGCGAGGAAAGCTCCGCCAGTGCCCAAACCCGCAAACGGGTGGCCGCTATTGTGGATGATATTTTACAAAAGCAACCCAATTTGCAGTTTTCGCGTGAACAGCGTGCCCGTTTTTCGTCAGAGCTACTAGACGAGATTTTGGGGTTAGGTCCGCTGGAAGTCTTAATGCGCGATCCGGCCGTTACCGAAATTATGGTCAATGCCTTTGATAAAATTTTCATTGAGCAAAAAGGGAAACTTACCCTTACCAAATACAAATTTAGAAATAACGACCAAGTGGTACAAGTCATTAAACGTATTGTGGCCCCGCTCGGCCGTCGTATTGACGAATCTGTGCCGCTCGTAGACGCGCGTTTAAAGGACGGTTCCCGTGTTAACGCCATTATTTCGCCGCTTGCGGTATCCGGCCCTACGCTTACCATCCGCCGTTTCTCGCAAAAGCCGTTCGGGCCCGAGGATTACTACCGCTTTGGTACCATTACCCCCGCCTGTATGGAATTTATTAAGCAGTGCGTTAAAATCCGCAAAAACATCATTGTCTGCGGCGGTACGGGTACCGGTAAAACGACGTTTTTAAATGCTATTTCCGGCTATATTGCGGATGATGAACGTATCATCACGGTAGAAGATACCGCGGAACTTCGTTTGCAACAACCGCACTGGGTATCGCTGGAAAGCCGTCCGCCAAACGTAGAAGGCAAAGGGGCGGTTACGATTCAAGATTTAGTCAAAAACTGTTTACGTATGCGTCCGGACCGCATTGTAGTCGGGGAGTGCCGTGGTGGCGAAGCGTTGGATATGTTGCAAGCCATGAACACCGGGCACGAAGGGTCCTTAACTACTATTCACGCCAATACCCCGCGCGACGGTTTATCTCGTTTGGAGGCCATGTGCTTGCAAACAGGGGTAGATTTGCCGGTGCGTGTAATTCGTGAAATGATTTCTTCGGCTGTTAATATGATTGTACAGCTTTCCCGTTTTTCGGACGGTTCTCGTAAAGTAACCTACATTACCGAAATGCACGGTATGGAAAACGGCGAAATTTTATCTACCGATTTATTCCGCTACGTGCAAACGGGCGTAGATGAAAACGGCAAAGTGCAAGGGGTGTTTGCACCTACAGGCAACTTGCCTACTTTCTTTGATGAATTTGCGGCCAAAGGTTGGCCGGTGGACTCAGGCGTATTTACCCAGGGGGCCATTAAGTTGGATGCTCACGGCGAGCCCGACGTGAAATCCCTGGCAAACGCAGCGCAGCCCGCGGATCGCCCACAGGCTCCGCAAGCTCCGTTGCCGCCTGCTCCGCCGCAGCTGTAACGTAAACGTATGAAACAAAACCGCGTACTTGTTAAATTAGGCTGTGTGCTTGGGTTGTTCCTCGTAAGTGTAGGAACGGCACAGGCCCGTTCGTTAGACGCTAAGGATCTGCGCAAAATACAATGCGCGCAGGATAAAATGCGTATTTTGGCGGGTTTTTTTAATGTAGAGTCCAAAGAAACAAGTTACACGCTTACCGATTTATGCGGCGCCGCTGCTAACAAGCCGGTTACTATGCCGGATTGGTTTAGTGAAGAACTGGCCCGTATGGACAAAAATAAAGTTGTTTTTGTTAAGACAGAAAATCAAACTTATAGCGAGGTGGATTTGTGGCGCCAGGCTTTTTCTAACGTGTATTTGTATTTGGACCGCGCCGCCCAATCGCTAGATCCCAACCGACCTATTGTGCTGGAACAACTTTCCCGCGGTTATGTAGGAAACCGTCTTAATTTAATGGCCACACTGGACCGTTTAAATAAAGATTTACTGCGTGGTAACCAACTGCTGGTGATGAAAGACAGTATGGACGGCCGTGCGCGTTCCATGCTTTCCACGTTGGAGCTGATTAACAACGAATTTTTCAGCACCATTGAATCGTTTTCCAGTCCGGTTTCCCAGCGCGACGACAAATACCGCAAATCCGTCATGGCCGTGGTGGTACTAGCCAATCATCTCTACGCGCAATTTATGGGCAGTCCTATTCCGGCCACTCCACCTAGCCCTGAAACATACCAAACCACACAAGCGGACCGACTTTTTAGCTTAATCCTCATTTTAATCGGTTCTGTGTTGGCTGGGATGTTTGTTTATTTCTTTATTAAAACCAAGAGCGATAGTATTGACCGTGCCTTGGAAGATTACCGTGCCAAAAGTGTGGCCTGGGCCGAAGATTTCAACCGTCAATTTATTACCATAGATGTCAAATACATTGTGATGGGTACCCTGGCTGTATTTATGATCATTGGGTTTATGTTTGGGTGGATGATTGGCGGCTTTTTAGGGGTCTTTGTATTCTTGGCTATTTTAGCGATGGGGGGCGTCTTTAGTATTCGGGTTCCTGCCGCTATTTTAGATACTCTTAAACGGAGTCGTGGGGTCAAGGTCAACAAGCAACTCATGGACGCGCTGATTTTACTTTCTAACTCCTTACGTTCGGGGATGGACATTGTACAAGGTTTTGAAATGGTTTCTAAAGATTTACTGCCACCCATTTCGGACGAATTTGGTCTGGTGGTTAAAAACTACCAACTGGGCACTCCTTTTGAGCAAGCTTTAGAAGGCATGGTCAACCGGGTAGATAGCCGTATGCTTTCTTATATTGTTAAAGCCATTATTATTCAGCGCCAAGTAGGTGGTAATTTGCCGGTTATCTTTGCGCGCTTGGTAGAAAACATCCGTGAAGAAAGTAAATTGGAAGAGAAACTCCAGGCTATGACGGCCCAACAGCGCATCCAGTCTATTGTAGTGAGTATTATGCCCTTTGTTATGATGATGGTGATGTTTGTATTTAACCCCACCCAAATGATTAACTTTTACACCAGCCCCATTGGGATGATGGTATTTCTATTTTGTATTGTGTGGATTTTCATTGGGATGCAGGTGCTTCGCAAATTGGGGGACATTAAGGTTTAACTATGAGTAACTTGATGCTAGTGATGCTTAATTTGTTGTTGCTGATAGGGGCGGGTGCCACATTTATATTTATTTTCCGCCTGTTCGCTCCTTCCACGCAAAAGGAAGAAATCGTGGATATTGCAGTGCGCCGTTATAAATCGGCTTCCAGTTTTGCCCGTTTAAACCCCGATGAAAAACTTATTGATAAACTGGCTGTGTTTTGTTTAAATACGTTTCATTTAGAAGATTCTTTAGAAGAAATGTATTTGCAATTGGGTAGCCCGGAAAAGCCCCAACCCGTGGATATTTTGTACACTAAAATTATTGCGGCGGTGGCGTTGCCGGCAGCCATGATGTTGTTATTTAAGTCGTTTTGGCCCATTATTTTCTTGCCGGTAGGTTTTATCTTGCCGGATGTGCTTATTAAAGGGCGCATCCAAAAACGCCAGCAAGAAATTTTGGGTAACTTTTCTACTACGGTGGATTTGGCGGCGTTAATTATTGAGTCCGGGCTCGACTATTTAACCGCGTTTGAAAGAATTATCAAAGTAGCGCGTGAAAAAACAATTTTGGAAGAAGAATTAGATAAAACCATTGGGGAAATTAAACTGGGGTATTCCCGGCGCGAAGCCCTAGAGCGTTTTGCCGCCCGTACGGGTGTGCAAGAAGTGCGCTCGCTAGTGGGGCTGATTATCCAGTCGGACGAACTGGGTACCAGCCTGGTGGATTTGTTGCGCAATTTCTCGGCCGATTTACGCTCCCGCCGTTTGAACAAGGCCGAAAAATTAGCTGCCCAGGCCTCCACCAAGATGTTGTTTCCCTTATTTATCTTCATCTTTCCTACGATTTTTATTTTAATTTTGTCCCCGATGCTCAGCGGCCTTTTTTCCGGCGGACTCGGGTTTTGAGGAATGCGTATGAATAAACATTTGGTACTGATGAGTGTTTTGTGGGGGCTGGCTACTGCGGCTAGTGCCTCCACATTTAACCGCGAAGTTCCCGTCCGCCAATATGGTAAAGAAGCGGGCATGATGTTGGACTTAGGAAAAATTTCACTGGGTACACTTAATGACGTGGAAGAAAAAAAACAATATCTATCCACCGTTCAGTTGGAAAAACAGCGCATCCAAAACTATACGTTGCGTATGGTGTATGAAAACGCCTACCAACTTTATAAACAAGGCGACTATCAACGCGCCCAAGAACTTGCGCAAACCATTTTAAGTATTGACCCTAATTTTAAGCAAGCCCAAACTTTGGCCACCCAAGCCAATCACATGGGCACCTATGGTACGGTTTCCGAATCGCAAGTATTGGACGCCAAATTTAAAGAAGCTGCCGCTTTGTACGACAGTGGCCGCTTGGTGGAAGCGAACGACAAATTAAACGAAATTTTGACCATTCGTCCCGGCAATGCACGTGCTTTGGCGTGGAAACGTCAAATTGATGCCGAAATTGCCAAAGAATATGCCCGTCGTGGGGACGTAGCCAATAAGCAAGGGGACTATCAAGCCGCTGTGGACGCGTGGTACAATTCACTCTTAATGCGCAAGGAAGATCCCTCCTTAGTTGCCAAGATATCCGAAGCAGAGTCCAAACTGCGCCAACAGCAACTCCAATCCAATATGAAACAGGCCCTAGAATTGTATAACCAAGGTAAATATGTAGAGGCTTACGCCGTTTTTGAACGTATCCGTAAAATCCAACCCGGGGACGTACGTGTACAAAAATATATGTCTCAGCTTAAAAACGAGATTGCCGGTGGTTATTATACGGCCGGGTGTCAGGCTTACAACACCTACCATTTTGACAGGGCCATTTCGTATTGGAATAACGCCAAAAAATGGGGAGCTGATAGTGCTGCTATGGACACGCTGATTAAGAACGCTCGTACCTCTAAGGAACGATATCTGCGTAACCAAGAATTGCGCGCGCAACGGGAAGAAATGGAAGCCAAACAGGCAGAAATAGCTGCCCAGCAAGCGGCTGAAAAGGCCAAACAAAAGACGGAAGAATTGGCGCAAAAGATTGAAGACCAAGATTTGATTGAAACCATCACGGTAGATAACCAAATTCCTACCTTAACACCTACTCTGGGGACTACCACAACTACTACAACTACTACCACTACCACTACCGGTTCTTCTATGCCGGGTGTGTCGGAAGTAGTGCCGGGGTTGTCGGGTGGGGTAACCCGTGTGTCGGCGGAGGCGAGTGCCGCCTCACGCGCCAAATATATTGAAGGCTTAGATGCGTTCAACCAGGATGATTTTGAACGTGCACGCCAAGCCTGGATTGCTGCCAAGCAATTAGACCCGGGCAATACGGACGCCGAACTGGGGTTGCGTAAAGTAGAAGAGTTAATGATGGTTAAATAGGAGTAAGTATGAAATTAACTTCTAAGTGGCTTTTATGGTTTGTACTAGTTACGGTATATGCGGCCGTAATTGGGGGTCTGTTTTACTACAATTTATTCAAATACGTATTTGATACAAAACTGCAAAATGAAATGGTGGAAATGATTCGCTACCGTGCCCCGCAACTGGTGCAAGGGCTAGCGGCTAAACCGAAACAAGTGTCTTTCAATGAAGCCAACCAAATGAAAGATATGATGCAAAATGATGCCCGCGTTAAAAGTGTTATTTATCTAAATTATGACGGTTCTATCCGTTGGCACGAAAATGTGAAATTTTTAGGAATGTCCTACACGGACTATAATAACGCCGTGGGCTTTGACAGTAACGCCCCTGTTCAAGCTATCCGCACCGCAGAGCCGCGTGCTATTTTAACAGGCCGTGGTGAGACGTATGATATGGCGATTCCGCTGCTAGCCAAAGGCAACACGGTAGCTGGGGTAGTGGATTTGACC
The DNA here is from genome assembly GCA_902761975.1 of Candidatus Avelusimicrobium pecoris. Lineage (GTDB taxonomy): Bacteria > Elusimicrobiota > Elusimicrobia > Elusimicrobiales > Elusimicrobiaceae > Avelusimicrobium > Avelusimicrobium pecoris. The sequence continues at coordinate 16,229 of CACWMG010000010.1, forward strand.
GTTTCCCGTGCGGCCGCGCGGGAACTCATTCACTCTTCTATGGTGCGCTATTGTATTGGCGTGCTTGTAATGATTTTACTGATTGGCGGGGTGCTGTATTTATTCTTGCTTCTTAAAGTAATTCGTCCGCTAGTCAGCTTGAAAGACAACATAGAGGCCGTTTCTTTGAATAATCTAACTTTTGAGGTTGCCGATCGGCGGGATGAAATAGGGGATGTAGCCCAAGCTGTTAAGGGACTACTTAGCAAACTTAGTGAAGACATCAAAGGCCTTGAAAACGTAGAAATTATGTCCCTGGAGAAAGAAAAAACATGGTGGAAATCTATTCTAGGAGTGGTGGTGCCCAAAGGGACGCGCGCTCTTATTGTGGATGAAAATAACAATGTGCTCTATACCAACTTTGAATTTAATGTTGCTGAAAAACAAACTGTTCACTTGCTAGATATTTTTGATGCCCGTCAGCAAGAAATTATCCAAGCGGTGGGTGAAGCCCTTGAAAACCCCAGCAAAGTTATACGTACTAGCGTGGTAAATCAAGGGGTAAAATGTTTGGTACGTGCGGTGCAACTGCCCGATGATGCAGGCAAAAACCGCATTGTGGTGGTGTTGGAGCCGGGAAAATAATTTTAGGAGAATATATGAAAGTAGAAATTAAAAAAGTAGCTGTTAAAGATGTTTTATTTTCTGTTTTCCCGTTAGCCGTATTTGTCATTATGTTGCTAACGGCATGTTTGGAAATTTTCAAACCGGAAGCTACCCTCACTGTGTCTTATTTAATGGGGCTGGTGCTTTATGCTATCCAAGGGACGCTCATTTTCTTAGTGTCTACGGTAGTATTCGTAGCGGTGTATAACTTTTTGTGTGCATTAGGAATTCGTGGTGTACGCGTAGAATTGGAAGATAAATAAAAAAGAGGTGAGTTATGAAAAAAATAGTTGTTATATGTATTTGTACTTTACTGGCAATACCCGTTTTAGCGGCGCAAAATACAAAGAAAAAAAGCACTGCTAAAAAAGCAAAGGTCGACTTTGTAGTGGTAGAGTCAGGTGAGTATGCTGCTGGCAAAGAAGATGCTGGATTGACGGCGGGTTTGTCTAGTTTCCTAGGTGTGGAACCGGTGGTAAAAAAGATGACTCAATTGCAAGCATTGCAAGACCCTGCTTTGGCTAACTTGGATTACAGCTTTTTACCAGTCTATTTAATTAAAAAGACAGATGCTGTGCGCAAAAAAATGGAGCCGCATATTCAACGGGGTTACGTACAAGAAACGGCCGATTACATTGTGCTTACGCATCAAACCCGCACCGGTGTTTATACAAATGCGCAGGCCAAACCTGGCGTGATGGAAATTTTTGTGATGTCCCAATGCCCTTATGGGGTCATGGCGGAAAATGCTGTCATTGAAGCTAAGAAAAATGGGGAATTTCCGCAAGACAAAATCGTTAAAATCCGCTACATTGTCAGCTACGACAACGCCAACGGTTTTTCCAGTATGCACGGCTCTGGCGAGTGGGAAGAAGACGTCCGCCAACTGTTAATTGCTAAGTATTATCCTTCCAAATTATGGCAGTATTTGTCTATTCGTAACAAAGACTACCGCTCCAGCCGTTGGGATAAAGCCATGAAAGAAGCAGGCATCAATCCCAACAAAATTATGAAAAAGTTTGATACGGAAGGGTTGGAATTGTTAAAAGCGGAAGCCGAATATAGCAAAAAATACGGCATTAGTGCTTCGCCTACCTTCCTATGGGAAGGTAAAGTACAGCTGGATTTTGGAACTGCCGCCCAAATTGACGGGTTCTCTTTCTTGGTTCCTAATCGTACGCGCGGCAATGCACAGGCCGCTCCCGCCGGTAACTGCTAGTTTTAAGTTGTAAATGATAGGGGGCGGGGTTTTTACACCCGGCCCCCATTTTGCAAAGTGCAGGTGTGCTTAGCATGCGCAGGTGGTAGCAAATATGCAAATCAAACGTTTTCAAGGATTGTTTGTAAAGGCAGTTGTGGTGCTGGGGATTATTTCCTTAGTGCCTGTGCTTTTTATTGGCTACCGCGTGATGCGCATTAACAGCCGCCTGCTTACCAATGAGCTATTGCAAAAACAACAAACGGTATCTAGCCGTTTAGCGGCTGCTGTACGTAATTCCATTTCTTCTAAAGAACAATTGCTGGCTGAATTTGGGGACCTACATACCGATTTTGGCAGTCACCATTTAATCACACAGCCTGATTTAGATTACTTGCGGGAGCGTAATCCTTCTTTATTTTATTTAACTGTTTTTTCTACCAAGGGAAGCAAAATTTTTGATACGGGTACGGCTCCTCAAATTAGTGATACATTACTTGAGCAAATGTTGCAAACCTGTTTAGCCGGTAACCGATTTATCAGTGATGTTTTAATATGGGACGATCAGCCTTTCGTTTGGATGGCTGAGCCGTTACACCGTTACGTAGCCGATACTACCGTTACCGGGGTGCTTGCCAGTGCGTTATATGTAGAGGATATTAGCAAGTCGCTATTGCAAATGTATCCGCTGGATATGGATGCGGTGCTAGTGTCTAACCAAGGGGATCTATTGTCTTACAATGGAGCTCCGGGAGGGTTGGATGATTCGTCGTCTGTGCGGCTGAAAGAAACGTTACAAGCTATTGACGAACAATTGGGTGACCAAGACAGTGGTTCTGTGATGTTGCCGGATGGCGCTAAAATGTTGGTTTCTGTGGCACACGTAGCGCAGGTGGATTGGCGCATTTACGTATTTCAATCCGCTGATTTACCTATGAAGCTTTTTCTAGAGAACTTGTTCCATTCTTCCTGGTGGGACGTGGTATGGGTGGCCGGTATAATGGTTTTGTTTGTGGGGGTTGTAAGTTATTTGGTTATTATCCCTATTACACGCCCGTTAGCACGTTTGCGTGCGGCGGCAGTTAAATTGCGTGAGGATGATGATTTTGTAGTTACCCGCCAAGATGTAGAAATCCCGCATAACGAAATTGGAGAGTTAGCCAGTGTTTTTGTGGATATGTCCCAAACTTTGCATAAACGTCGCCAAGAACTTATGCATACACAAGAGGAACTGGCACACATGAACCAGGCGCTAGAAAAACGTGTGGAGGCCCGTACGCGCGAACTTAAAAAAGCCACGGCGGACTTAGTCAAGGCCGAGCGCTTGGTAGCCATTGGGCAAATGGCCTCTATTATCAGCCACGAAATTCGCAACCCGCTTGCGGTTATCAGTAACGCTACACGTCTAATTAAAATGCTAGTGCGGCCAACGGATCAAAAAATTCTTAAACAGTTTGGTATTATTGAAGCCGAAATTCGACAAGCCAACAGCATTATTAGCGAAGTGCTAGGCTACGCCCGTACGCGCGAGATGATTTTAAGCACGGTGGAAGTCAACAGCTACGTGCGGGAAATTGCCCTTTCGTTCCCCAAACAGCCTGGTATTGTACTCAAAGAAGTATTGGACGAAGAAAGTGTCCGCGTAAAAATAGATGCTGAAGAAATTAAGCAGGCCTTGCGCAACCTTATTTCCAACGCGGTGGAAGCTATGCCCAACGGTGGCACAGTTACAGTAGGCACTAAAGTAGGCAAACGCGTGGTTTGTTTGTACGTAGCGGACGAAGGCCCTGGCCTTACCGAGGAAATTCGCCAAAATATGTTTTCTCCCTTTTTTACCACCAAAGCGCGTGGTACGGGGCTTGGTTTAGCGGTGGTGCGCAAAGCCATTACGCGCCACAAAGGCAAGCTACTTATTAAAAGCGAGCTGGGTAAAGGGACCTGTTTTCAAATTTATCTAAAAATTTATCGTCGTATGGGGGATACTACCTATGGAGAAGCAAGTTAAAATTTTAGTAGTGGATGATGATAACAACCTACGCGAAACGCTGGTAGATTTGCTAGAAATTGAAGGCTACAAAGTGTACCAGGCCGGCACGGCTGCGGAGTGTTTGGATATTTGCGCCAGTGAATTTTTTAACGTCATTTTAATGGATTACAATTTGCCGGATGAAACCGGGCTAGATGTTATCCGCAAAATCCGCTCTTTTAACCAAGATACGCAAATTATTATGATTACCGCCTATGCTTCCTTAAACTCTATTGTGGAAGCTATGCAAGAGTCGGTATATGATTTCCTTATGAAGCCGGTAGATTTTGATTACTTAAAACGCACTATTAACCGCGCGCTAGATAAGTATTTTTTGGAACAAAGTAACAAAGAACTCTTGGCTGAACTTAAAACCCGCAATGCCGACTTGGACCGCTTAAATAATATGAAGTCCAAATTTTTCTCCATTGTTTCGCACGATTTGTCCAATTCGCTCATGACGCTTAAAATGAGCTTTGATATGCTTAAAAAGAAACTCACCCCTAGCGAGGACCAGCAAAAAAAACTCATGTTTATGGATGAATCTATCGGCCAAATAGAACATTTAATTAAAGACCTGGTGGATTGGGCCGCTATTGAAAAAGGCAAACTGCGTATAGAGAAAGCCCCGTTTGAGCTGTCGGGCAGTTTGCAAAAAACGGCTGAAATTTTTAAAGAAAAAGCGGCCAAACGTAACATTGTTGTTACCTTTGAAAGTGTGGGAGAAATCCCTGTGGTTGCCGACGAAAAACGCATCCGCCAAGTGATCTCCAATATTTTAGAAAACGCGGTGCGTCACACGCCTGATAACGGCCACATCAGCATTGTAGTTAGTAAAATTGACGCAAAAAATGCTAAAGTATCGGTAACGGACTCTGGGGATGGAATTGAGCCGGATATGGCCCCGCAGTTGTTCACCAGCTTTACGCAGGTGGGGGATAAGAACCGTGTAGGGCGTTTGGGACTAGGGTTGTCCATCGCCAAAGATATTATTTTAAATCACGAGGGGCGCATTTGGGCCCATAGTGAAGGCTTAGGAAAAGGGGCATCTTTTAATTTTACGTTGCCCATTGCCCAATAGTTTGAAGTCGTAAGAGGAGTTTATGCCAACAACAAAGAAAAAGAAAATCACTGTCTTAATTGCAGATGACCAAACCTTGTTCCGGGAAGGTATCAAAGATATTTTAACCGGCGAAAAATGGGTGGAAGTAGTCGGGGAGGCATCCGACGGTTTAGAAGCCGTATCCCTGGCCAAAAAACTTAAACCTGATGTGGTGCTGATGGATATTAAACTGCCCAAAATGGACGGTATTAACGCTACACGCAAAATCCGTGAAGCATGCCCGCAGGTAAACGTGCTGATGCTTTCCAGCTTTGAGGACGAAGCCCACGTATTAGACGCTATCCAAGCGGGTGCTAACGGCTACTTGTCAAAAATGTTGCCAGCCGCAGAACTGGTCAATTCCATTAAAACGTTCACGAGCGAAGGCCTCATGATTCCCCAACAACTTATGGGTAAACTGTTACACGGCTTGCGTAAAATGGGAGACGGCGCAATGCCCAGCCAAGCCACACTTACTAAGACGGAAATTAAAATTATGGACCTCTTGGGTAAAGGGATGAGCAATAAAGAACTTGCCAAAGAGTTAAATTGTAGCGTCAAAACAATTAAAAATCACTTAAACAGCGCCTTCCACAAATTAGGGGTAAGCAGCCGCACTGAAGCGGTGGTAAAAGCCATTGAAAAAGGGCTCATTTCCTCCGAAGGCAACATGGTAATTGAAGAATAACGGCTATGAAACTTATCAAACCGGAAAAAGATTCACTCTCCCGCGGGCAAGCCACCATTGAGTATGTACTCATGTTGGTGTCCGTGGTGGTGATTTTTTCCGCGTTTATTACTACGTTTCATACCGATATGGTGCATTATATTTTCTCGTTTATCGGGCAACTTTTGCCCGAGGGACAATAATATGCATCCGCTTACATACCGTGCTTTACGCACCTTGCGTAGCCGCCGGGCACAACTCCTCTTGCCCGCTGTGCTTCTGTTACCGCTGTTTGTGCTGGTTATTTATTTACTGGTGGAAGTGACCAAAGTTTCCATTGCCAAGGTCCGCCACCAGTTTGCATTAGATAACGCTGCTTACTCACAAATGACCACTGTAAGCGTGTTTTTAAACGCGGTGGGGCTATTAAACGGGCCGCTTCCGTACCGTGTGATGCGCACCTATGATGAACCGCTTAAACTGGTAGACCAGCAAAATACTTACCGCGGGCGGGATAATTTAACCGTATTTGACTTGTTTTTCCAAGCGGGGGCCGTGCCTACCGTGGCTCCCGACTATGAATGGGGCAGTAATCCGCCGCCCAAATCCGCCTCGACCGACTGGGGGGTGCATTATGTAAAACGGGGGGATTGGGCTACCGGTCCTGACGGAGAGGACGAAGCCAAATCGTATGACCGTAAGGACTGGGAAAAAGAAAACCCCGCCGCCATTACGGAGCGGGTAGTGTTAATGAACCGGGAAATCGTGCGCAAACACTACGTATCTGCCAAACAGGTTGGTTTGCCGGCCATGAAAGCCTACTTAAATACCTACGTGCAAGTGGGCGATACCTTTAATTTGCAAAAAGATTTGTACCAAAAACTTATTAAAAATGCGGGTATCTTTCGCGAAGGGTACTACCTAAATGTGGATGATTGTAAAAAAGGAGAATGTGCCCGTCAAAGTGCCAGCCATTTGGCCCCGTATTTATCTATCCCTACCAAACGGCAAGAGGCCGATGAGCTAATGATGTTTGTATCCGCCTCGGATATGGCGGGGGGAACCGGCGGTGCGATTGAAATTCCGCTCCAAATGACCGAAATGGGGGCCGAACCGCTATTCTTGTTTGCATACGTGGACGGCGCGGGCCGGGCACGGTTGCGCCAGTTAAAACGCGGGGTTACGCTCAAGCAAAATTTCCCGTTGCCTAAGAACCATTTTAATATCAATTTAACTAGTAAATACAAACCGTACGTGCGCAATAAAGTCATTATGAGCTGCCCTCGTACCAGTAACAACTGCGTGTGGCCCAACCCGCTACCCAAATATAACGTAACGCTGAGGCCCTGATGAAGAAACTATTTTCTTATAACCGCCGCGGTCAAGCCACTACCGAAATGGTCCTCCTGTTTCCGGTACTAATTATTTTTGTGCTTTTTATCATTAAAATTTTTGGGCTTTTAGTACTAAACCAGAAAATGCAAATTGCAGGCACCTATGCGGCCCGGCGCTATCAGCTCCAGTCCCACGTGACCGATTATTATGAAAAAGGGTGGGACCGCCGCTTCCTTAAAAAGGATGTCCAGCGCAAAGTAGAAGAAATCGTAGGCTTTAATAACCCGGGGATGCGTCAATTTTTAAGTCTAAATAGTTTCCGCTTGGATGTAAATACGGATAATAACTGGACCAAAATTACCCTTACCGCCAACACCAAAGCCCCGCGTATTAAGTTTTTGTGTAATTACGATAAAGACCGTGTGTGCGACCGGGACCGTTATTGCCTTAAAGGCTATAGTTTTTTGTGTGAAGACGGAGCCCGCATCCAAGTTATCAAATACGCCGGTAAAAACGAACGTCCCGCCCCGTACGCCCGCCCCGAAAACCGCTAATGGAGGGTGTCCCTTTTGTGCGTCAAATGAACATTACAGGGCTATTTTTTAGGCCTAAATAAGTTGAACACCGGGGAAATAGAGGATAAGATGATTTTTCAGATTTGAGCCGTATTTGCGGGGCAAGTTGCCCGTATAGGCGTACCTGAATGGTACGTCAAGGGCAAGGGACCGTAAAGACGGCCAAATGTGGAAAATTGTATCGCTGGCAAGCAACAAAATTTAAAAATCACGCGTTTTTAAATTTTGTGCGTCAAATAAACATTACAGGACTATTTTTTAGGCCTTGACAAATTGCCCTTGGCTATCTATACTAGTAGTAAGGTGTATCACTCTGTGTTTGAGCGCATATTTGTATGGTGCGGGTCAACAAGAGTAGTTTTTATTTGTATAGGGTTAGCTATATGTTCACATTTAAACCAAAGAAAGTTTTTGAAAAACTAAATAAGATGGACCGCAAACAAGCCTACACCATTGGTGCGATTGCCGTGGTAAGCATTGTGGCCCTACTCATGTTAATTTCCGCCATGACCAGTGGCGAAAACGGCTCTTTTGAAGGGATGAAAGCCCGCGGGTATGACCTAGCCAATATGCCCTTTGCTACGGACGAAGCGGAAAAATATTTACTGGCCAACGCCTACCCGGATATGCGGGAAAACGGCTCTACGCTCTTGTACTCGGCTGAAGAGAAACAAGCCCGCCAGGAGGCCGACGAAGAGGCCGCTGAAGAAACCGAAGAATCCTCTTTTGAGGGGGATAGTGCTGCGGAAAATGACTCCTATGCTAGCCGTGATTCGGGCTACGGTAGTTATAGTGGATCGGGCCGTGGGGGCCGCGGCGGTGGTAGCAAGACGGAAATTGGCCAGTTGGGCACTGCCAATATGGCTCATTCCGGGGGGAGTGGTGTAAATGCTACGTATGGTCCGTCGGGGGATTTCCGGCAATTTAAAGGGCGTGAAAACCGCGGTAATGAGGCCCCGGTTGCGTTAAAGACCAATAATGCCCGTAACGCATTATCGCAATTTCGCTCCGGTAGTTTAGCCGCCGCCCATATCCAGCAAAATAAAATGGCTAACGCCGGTAAAGCCCTTTATGGGGGTAATGTAGCTGGCAGTGATGCGTTTGGCAAAGACGGGGTAGATTTAAGCAAATTGCAAAATGGGGGTTTTACGCTAGATACTTCTGCTCCCCCTACTTCCACGGACTTGGACAATTTAGATAAACAAGTGGCCGACGCCGCCAAAAAAGCCGAGGAAAAAAAGAAGGCAGAAGAAAAACGCTCCTGGTTTGAAGACTTGCTGATTAACCTGGCCCAGCAAGCGGCCCAGTCTTTGATGGGTGCTGTAATGGACGGCGTAGGGGACAGCATTAAGGGGGCTATTAACGGAAATGCTGCATCACGTGCGGCCCGCAAACAGTACGGGGCTCAGGTGGCCGGGTCCAATTATGAAAATCTTTCTGCAGAAGATAAGGCCTATTTGGCCAGTGTATCGAAGGGGCAGGATGAGTGGAATAAAATGAAACCCAAAGAACGTGCCAAACTGATGAGTCATTCTACGGTAGCTGTTACGCGTGGGCAAGAGGCCAAAGTAGAACAAATCGGCAAGGCACAGGGATCCACGGATACAGCTAGGTATTTTCAACAGAAAAAAGACGATGAAGGAAAAGTCCCAGATGGACAAGTGCGGGACGCTAGTGGGAGACTTTGTGATTCGGGGAAATTAAAAGATGGTAAGTGTCCGTAGAAATACTTTTTGTACGCAATTCTAACCTGTGATAAATATAGGTTGTTTTCTTAAAAAATTTGAACAGCACTATCTTAGGAGACATAGTATGAAGATCTTTAAATGGCTAAAAAGCAAATCGGGCAAGTTGCCTGTTACATTAGCCCAGGCGGCGGGGATTACCGCCGTGGTGGGGGCTGCCGGTTTTGGCGCGCTGAGTTTTTTAAGCTCTCCTGCGGATAATAACAATACTTTTTTACCTCCCTCTGCCAACCAAGGGCAAGTGGTCTATGTGGCCCAAGGGGGCGGTGGTGGCCAGTACGAGGCAAATGGGGAGGTTGGCTCGTCTTTTAAGGCGGCTCCGTCCCGCTCTATTCGGCTTGCCAACCAAGAAGCCGCCCGCCAGGCGCAAACCCGTGCGTTAGAAGAATCCGCCGGACAGTCCACTTATCAGCAACCGGGGGACGAGGTCAACCCGCAGATGCCAAAAGCCTACCAGGTTTCCAATGCGGATTTGGGCCTGGGGATGGGCTCTAATGCCGATAAACAGTTAAATGGCTCTTTAGAGGTGTTTTCTAACATTCAAAACCAACTTGCCGGCGTTACGCAAGCCGTGCATAATGCCCAGGCCCAAGCAGGTGCCGGGCAAGCGACAGGGACTACTGCCTCAGGCAATACGTCCGGCCAAACGGCGGCACAATTAGCCAGTGCATCGCGCAATTGGGGCAATAATGGGTTGACCCGGGCGGGGGGTGGCAGTGGCTCTGCTAATTCATTTGTGGTGCAAAACAGCGGCAAAAACGCGGATGATAAAACCGCCGCCGCGGCCGTTGCCCAAGCGGGGGATGCTATTGCCCAAGCGCAAGCCGCTATGGCTAAAATGCAGGAAGGCACCCGTATGCGTTCCCGCGCTAATTTTGGCAGTTCGGAAGGGCTCGGCCAAGATAAAGACGCCGCCGCTCAGCGTGCGCGCCGTTTTGGCAAAGGCAGAGACGAACTTTCTTTTATCCGCAAACAAACCGCCGCTATTAACGCCAATAAAACCAATGCGGCTAACGAAGGCGGGAACCCGTTCTTAGCCAGCACTAAAATTTCGGGCGGGCTTACGGTTAGTGGGGATAATGTAACCACCGGTACGGGCTCCTCGGGCGATTTACGCAGTACCACGGATACTCAATTGAAAGGCATTAAAGGCGGTTTAGGCAATATTGAATCCCAATTGCAAGAGCGTACAAAACGCCGTCATGAACTACGCAAATGGATGTGGATTGCGTTGCCGCTTGCCATGGCTATGATTCCAGTGATTGGCGCATTGGTCGCGCTGGCCAGATTACTCGCACTCAACCCTTTTACGGCGGGCGTAGCTGCAACGTTGAGAGCTATTGCTTATGCGTTAGCTGCTGTAACTTTGTATCCGGTCATCCAGTTGCTCATTTCGGGTATTTCTTACATGGCCCAATACGGAGCTGACGGATATTCCATTTTTGCGGCGGCTTTAGGGGCCGGGTTAACAGTGGGCGTTGGTTTAGCCCTATGGAGTTTTAACTTTGGTGCGTTTTGCTATGATATGCCCGTGTGGGTATGGGGCGCAGGCATTGCCGCTGGATTTGGTGGCTCCACCTTGTTTAAATTCTTATCTGAAAATGGCGATGGCTATACGGATGAAGAACTGGATGATAATAAAGCAGACGAGGATATAGACAAAAGGGAGGAAAACTTGCGTGATGGAGGGGGTAAACAATGAAGTTAAGCGCTCAGCAAATACAACGTTTACGTAATGCTTCCAAACGTACGATTCCTCAATTCTCAAAAAGTACGATATGGACGGTACGAGGGATAATTTTCCTTTTACTTGCGTTGTGGATTATGGGGGGAGTTTACTTAAGTAATCAGGTCAAGCAGGATGAACAACGTATAGAGCAGTCCCGCATAGAGGCGGCCCGCCGGCAAGAGTTTCAACGCCGTGGGGCGAAGTACCGGCAGGACTTGCAAAATTTTAACCAAGGCGTTCGCTCACGCAACGTCTTTGACGGAAGATAGGGAGGCATTATGAATATACTTCGCTTTTTAAAAAGTACAAAAGGGGCCATTAAGCCACTTAACGCCCTGATTATTTCGGGGGTGGCTGGGGTTGGCTTTTTCTATGTAGCCAATACAGCCGCGGATAGACATATAGAGGCGGACCGTGCTACGCGTTCCTTAACCAGTATTTCGCAAACGGCCCCACAAGCGGGGATGCACCGTAGCGGTAACTTACTTACCTCTATTAACGTGCGCGACGGCCGCAACCAATTAGCCACCGCCGACGAACGTGCCGCTATGGAAGGCAATAATGCGCTCTCGCGCTACAATGCCAACCAACGTGCTTTAGGAGAAATGGACGGTGCGTTAGGCCGTGCCGCCCAATTTTCGGATTCAGACGCGGGCCTTAACACAGGCAACCGCAACGCTGTGCAAGAGCCTACCCGCTTTGAAGTAGGTAACCCCAACGCCTCTGCAGGGGGTATTGTAGTGGAAAGTCGTCCTGCCGCCTCTTCCGGTGGTGCCGCCCCACAAGGCCAAGACCGTCTGGCCAATGCTTCTATTACGCGTGCTTCCGGCAATTCGTTTAACGCAACTTCGGGTGCTGTTTCAGGTGGTATTGCTACACAAGGGGGAATACGCTCGGGTAGTGAAGGGCGCCGCTTATCGGGTGCCATGCCGGGTGGCAGTAACATTGTTTCCCAACGCGGGTTGGACGGTGCGTTAGCCAGCAACCGCAATCCGTCTTCCTTTGGGCAGGGCCGTAATGCCCGTTTAGGCCGGGGCCGTAACGCGCGGGGCGACCGGGATGAGCTTAAAGACATTGTCAAACGCTCTGCGGATGCGGCAGGTAATGCTAACGCCTCTGCTAACGAAGGTGGCCGTGCTTTCCTAGCCAACGCCCGAAATTCCGGTGGTGTGTCCGTAGATGGCGGGGAAGATATGACACGCGGTGCCTCGTCGGGTGATTTAGCCGCTCCTACCGCCCATAAATTAAAAGCCGTAGGCAATAAACTAAATGAAGTAGATAAAAAAATAGAAGAAATGAACCAGGACCGCCGTAGTTTGACTACGCAGTTAATTGCCACGGTATTAGGTTCTATTGGTATGATGGTAGCGGGTGCTTTAATTTTAGGCAGATTAGATAAAACAATAGAAGCGTGGAAATTTGAAGCAGCAGTGGCTACCTTGCCTGCAGATAAGGCAGCTTGTTTAGCCATGGTTAAAATGTTTACGCTTAGACGTTGGCTTACTGCTGCAGTCATGATGGCGGCTGTAGCTGCCGCCAATACGCTTTTATTTATCAAAGCGGCCGAATTTATGGACCGTTACAACAGCATGGGCGGCACTGGGATTGCCAAATTGGCCGTCATTTTATCGCCGATTATGGTGGCAGGTATGGTATATACAGCTATTAAACCTGGAATTTGGAAGAGCTTGGGCACTAAAATTTGGACCAAAATCAAATCGGCTTTTGATCCTGTGGGTATGCTTACAAGCCAGGTTACCAACGGATTTATGGGGTTATTTAAATAATATACAGGGGGCGCACCCGTGCGTGCGCCCACAAATTATCTATGAGTGAGCATAAGCCTTTGCCGCCTAATTTCGTACCGGAAGAAGATCTCAGCATGCATGAGAACTTCGCCCCTATTATTGCGGAAAACGGGCTCATTCGCCAACCGGAAGTGCCGGACAAAGAGACCATTTTAACAGCCTCATTAACCCGCATTGATACCTTGCAGGATTTGGTACAAATCCGCCAGGCGGAAAAGAAGGAAAAAACGCTTCCTCCCCAGCCAGTTCCGCAAGAACTAACTTCTTCCGCGCCAGAAGCAAAAACAGTTCCCGCGCCTGCTGTGCCTTCTAATCCGGAACATTCGTTTGCGATCACTTCTGAAGAAAAACCAACGTTGGACTTATCTTCCGATCCCCAAGAAGGTGCGGATGGTAAGCGGTTAGGAGAGGAGAAAATTGCACAAACCACCACTTTGCCTGCCGTTATCCCAACCGCTACCACGGCACTGATGACGACGGGAAAAACCAAACACCGCAAATCCGGTTTATTTAAAAAACGTAAAAAGGCTAAAAAACATGCCAAACCACAGGCTCAGCCTCCGGCTACACCGCCGGCAACCCCTGCGTCCAAACAGGGCCATAATTCCCGGCGTTGGCCGTGGGTATTGGCTGTTTTATTATTTTTGTTTTTAGGAAGTATTACGGGGTTAGTTCCGGTGGAAAAAATTCCGTTTTTACGTAACGTTGCGTATGCCATGGGCTTTACGAAGGACGATACTTCCCGTATTTCTTTTTTACGGGTTCTACTGGCCTGGGCTGATAAAACCATAGGACTACCGGGGGACTGGAGCGTGGATTCTTCTTCTCTGCTTGCGGGTAAATTAGGTTCCGGCTTAGGCATTTCCACGGACGCAGAAAATATAGCGGATTTAAATGCCCGTATGACCCGTTATAATGGGCAAACCAGTTTAATCAATATGGCCGCTTTGCAAAAATTACAGCGCGAAAAAGGCCGCCCGCAAGACGGACTTCTCGGGGCGGTAATGCCGGCTCCGGGGCAGGCCGAGGCTCAAGCGGCCCCGGCCCAACTGATAGGGGACCACGTAGAAGTGCGCACGGAATCTACTCGCGTGCAGGGGGATGTTTATTTTGGCAGTGATGCCGGTGCTATTAACCGGGATGCGCGCGACGCGTACGATTCTTCCAAAACACTTGCTAAAGTAAAGAATCCGCACATTGCCGACGGAAAGCCCATTGACTGGTTTGTAAACACCACCCAACGTTTAATGCAAACTACGGGGCCGCTAGGGGGTGCCAACCGCCAGCTGGAAGGAACGCGTATTTCTTGGGGGGATAACGTTTCAACGGTGGGAGACCGCAAAGAGCGTAGGGATTTGTATCGGGCGTGGATTACCAGCCGTATGTCTAAATATACCTCTAATCTTATGCTTAAAAAATCACTGGCGGATGTCGGCTTTTTAGGGGCCGATATTCCTATGATGGTCGCTATGTCTGTAGGCGGTGGGGTACAAATAGATGCCGCTTCTTTTCAAGAAGACCAGGAAGGATGGGCGTAAATGCCAAGAGGCACTTAACACAGCCGGTAATCGCATTCACAATACCGTTCAAGAATTTAATACGTTGGTAAAATCCAATTCGCAATGGGATTTCCCGGCTAATTGTACCGAAGCATATCCGGCCGCACCCAGTTATCAGCAAAGCCGTTTTCAAGCGGGTATTAGTCGTATTGCGTCCTATTGTAAACAAATAAACACCGATTATACCACCTTAGAAAACAAATGCTATTTACAGGTCAACCGTCCTCAAAACGTATGTGATAAAGGGATTCAAACTACCTATCAAGCGCACTGGAATAATTTTGTAGGTGCTTGCAAAAACGAATTTGATAAAGCCTTCAAAAAATGGTTTGACGAGATGTGGTGGCCCCAAAAAGGGGCTCAGTACGCCCCGCTGACCCGGGAACAAGTGTGGGAGGCTCAGCGTGAGCAGTTACGCCCTGGATATCAAAACGGGGCCTGGCAACAGGATGGTAAACAGTATAAGCAAAAAAATTATATTGACAGCTATGTTACCTTTAATAATTCCACCAATTATCCTTCTAATGGAGAAGTAACGATGGCAGACGTGGTAAAGGACCAACAGGGTGGTAGTGGAAATTATTTCCCCACCGAGGATAAGGATAATATGTCGCAAATGATTGTGAATCAAATGACAGAAAATAAAACATTATAGATTTTACAAATAGGGGCTTGAAAAAATGAGAAATAGTGTTATAATAAAAGTAAGAGATGTTTTGTAAGAGCTGTTGTGTAATGGGTAACCAGTTGCACGCAGCGCGTAATTTATTTTTGTACCCGCGGGGCTAGCACGGCCCGCACAGACGTAAAACGCAGTACCTACAGTTTTAGTTTATTAGGAGGAACCTGTTATGCCAGAGGAAAAGAAAGATAGTTTCACCTTTAGCGATAAGATTAAAAACAGCAAACCTGCTGGCAGTAAATCTTTCGCTAAATCGTCCGCCAAAATTGGCCGGGACGGCAAACCCAAGGCAACGCTTTTTGAGCGTACCCGCCGGGATGCGCCGTTCTTTATTGCCGCTTTGGTTGCGCTGTTGTTATTGCCATTTTTGTATAAGTACAGCGGCCAAGCGACCGAGGATCAAACCTTCGCTCCCGGAATGGAAAGCGCCGAGTTTGACCCCGAACGCTACGGCTTTGATACGGCCATGGTGGAAGACCCGGACGGGCAAATTGCCCAGTTAGCCGGGCGCGATTCCCTCTCTTTAATTAAAGGGTGGGGGAACAACCAAGAAGAAGACTATGCCCGCGACGATATGGACCTGGACGCCTCTGCCTCTTACGAGGGGGACGCCTCCGGCGAATATGCAGCCGAACGGCACTCTTCCTCTGAAATGGACGTAGAAGAAAATACGACCAACATTTATAAACGCCGTGCCCGTGCCGGTACCCGTGCCGCTTTCCGCCGTACTCAAATTGGTACGCTTAACCCGGCCGGATTGCGTCGCCCGGGTGGTAGCCGTTTAGGCATTAACAATTGGGGCGGCGGCCTTAAAAGTGCGGCCCGTAAAGTAGGTTCCGGCCCGCGCCAAGCACCTAAACCGGTTTCTTTGCAACCGCTACGTGCAGCGGGTCCTGCCCGTTCCTCCTTTGGGCAAGGTGCCGCCCAGGCGGCCCGCAGAGGGTTAGACAACATGGGTAAAGCCAACGCCGTGGAAGCGTTGCGCGACGCGTATGTAAAACCCGTGGACCCGACCCGCACCGGCGGAGTTGATTTGTTTGCTGACGGACGCGTGGGTGGCGGCGGTAAATTGGACCATCGCATCAACATTGGCAAAGGTGAAACGCCGTGGTGGTGGGACATGATGAAAACCCGCATGCAAGAAGAATGGATGGCCCGTTTCAAACGCAAATGGAACTGGATTAACTGGATGGACAAGTTAGCCCAAAACATTTTAGGCAACCTCTTAAATTGTATTATTACCGGCGATGACGGTGGTGATGTGGATAAATTCTTGGGTATTAGTGTAGGGGGTGGCAGTGATCCTACTTGCTGTGGTGTCTCCGAATCCAAAGCAGCCTCTAAGAAGGAAATTGAGGAAGCCGGCGGTTTTGAAAAATGGTGTAAAATTAAAACTAACCAAGCAAAACTCAAAGCACTTGGGTATAGCTGTTCAACAACCTATAAGGGCGGTGTACAGACTGACGTTGCTCTAGGCCCAGTTGAATCTCGTTTGAAATGTTTAGGGCTTAACGTAGGTGGTTATGCATCTGGTTCGTTAGGTTTAAATGGTGCCGGCATGGACTGTGCCGATATGCCTAACTACAACGTTATCCCGTCTGGGCAAGCGCGCAAATGGAACATTTATACCTATGTAGTGGCGCGTAACTACTTCCCGGAGGCGTTAAAGAATGAGTTGAATTTGACTTCTTTAAAGACTAGAAATGGCAAGCAAAACTTGCTTTGTGCCTCTATGGACCGTGCGCACGGTGGTAGCTCTTTGAACCATGCCGATATTACAGGCGGTGTGGGATATGTCAAAGCACAACAAGACGCCGCTAGACAGCATGTGATTGCGCAATCCAGGGCTACATCTAACGTGCCTGAGGAACAGCAAGAAATCCGCGAACGCACGCTGGAATTGGACCAAGAAGCCTTGGGGGACAGCTGTGTGATTGTGGTTTCCCGCGGTAATGTGCTCCCGTACGAGGCCATGAAAAACAAAATTATGGACCTCTTCAAAGAATTAGGGGCCAATGAAACGCAGGCTGAAAAAGCGTTCTATCAATTAGATATTATGTACGTGAGCTCTTTTGCGGCCAAGAACAAACTCGCCTACGCGCAATGGTTTGAGTCGGGCCATCACTTAAAAGGCCTGCTCCCTATGCCGTAT
The DNA here is from genome assembly GCA_902761975.1 of Candidatus Avelusimicrobium pecoris. Taxonomy (GTDB): domain Bacteria; phylum Elusimicrobiota; class Elusimicrobia; order Elusimicrobiales; family Elusimicrobiaceae; genus Avelusimicrobium; species Avelusimicrobium pecoris. The sequence goes on from CACWMG010000010.1 coordinate 33,452, forward strand.
TGGGAGTTTGAAAACGCCTACATTGAACACAAAAAGATTACGCACAAAAAAGATGGCAGCCGTGACAACGTTTACCATAAAAAACGCTGGCGTATTGAAGGCGTAGATATGTTGCGTGGACCTATTTGTTATTACGACAACCTCAACTTTGAGTGCGGCCCCGAAGATACGGCCACGGCACAGTTGCACTTTAAGCAAGAGAGCTTTAAAGGTGGTTCGGGTGTAAAGCCGTCGGTAGAGGATGTACAAGTATCGGCTGAGTTCCGCTATCTGGATGAATCCAACGCAGCGGTGGAACAACCCATGATTAACCCGGATACCCGTGCTGACAATGGTTTTACGTTCACCTATACGTTTAGCCGTATTTATGAATCAACCAAAGTCAAAAAATCCAGTGAAACCCTCAATCCGGATGGGTTAGTGGGGAATATTATTTGGAGAGCCCAACGTGGCAAACAAAAGATTGAGAAAGTCTGCCCGCTTAACCTCTCCGGGGACGGCTACACCAGATATGTGCGTGAGCGCGAGTGTACCAGCCCGCAACAAAGTGCCACATGCTGTGACAAACTGATGGGGGCAACCCCGCACCATTGGGACGCCAGCAAACCGGTTGGTAGCCAGTGTGTGGATGACACTCCTGTGCCGCCGGTGGACGGGAAAATGACGCGTTTAGCCCCGGTGCTCTCGTGGGTTCCTTTTAACGGCAAAGTAGAGTGCCGTGAAGAAGCGAGTGACGCTGCTAACCCGGCTGAAAAAGTGTTCGGTAGCTGTGATAAAGTACCGGGTATCGTCAAAAATCAGGACCAAAACTGCGGTTCTCAAATTCCGCTGATGATGGACTCGCAAGCCGCCGCCACGTTCGTGCAAAACGTTGTTAAAAAATACAACGAAGCGCACCCCAACGCGGCTAAAAAGTTAAGCGATAAGTTCTACGCCAATAAATACCCCACGGACGGGGAATTTGTAGATGCGTTGTTTATTGCGAAAGACTTAGGCATCACGCAAGTTCCATCCTCGGCTGTGTGTGAGCTGGCACGTGACTTTGTACGTATGTCCAAAGATAAACACGCCGGAACTATGCCGGTGGCCGGTAGCAGTGATGACTTTAAAGGCTTAAAACGCTACTACCGCAATGAGCTTGGTGCGTTCTTGGCCTATGTACACCCTACTTCTATTCTTTACCCGAATAAATATTACGGTAAAGAAATGAGCGTGTGCGACTGGCGTTTCTTGCCCGAACCTGCCCAGTGCAGTGGGCGCAAGAGCACCATGAAGATGGGGAAAGCCTATTATTTTAACTATTACAACGACTCTAAAAACAAAGCCAGTTTAGCGGCTTATTTAGCTTCGTTTGATGATGTTAGAATTCCCAAAACTTATCCGCTTGCGCAACTAGTTCAAGGGCATGCTGATTTAGCCCACAACTGTCCTGCGGATAATTGTTCCTCTACCCGCAATCAGTACAACAAAGATAACTACTTTGGGCTAATGATTTCGGATACGGACGCTACGGATGGCCAAGGTAACGCGTGTGTCGCGTTTGCGGGCAATGCCACTATGTCTGTGGACAAGGCACTGGAATACGTGCAAACGGTCTGTAAAGTTGGCTTAGATGCCAAACCGTACGGCAACCAATACAGCAACCGTCCGGGCCCGAAAAAATACGTGAACGGGCAAACCTTTACCCGCACTACCACTAGCCGGTCTGGTAATGACGGTAGCACCCAAAAACAATCGGGTGGTCAAGGTAGAGGTTAAGTAAGAGCTGTTTATTTGAAAGGGCGGGCCTAACGGCCCGCCTTATTTTTGCTATCATATACCTATGCGGGGCATTCTATTTTTTTTAATCGTGTCTATAGGGGTAGGGGGGACCTTGCCTGCAAAGGCCGCTTTTCCGTTTTCATTTCGCAAAGCGCAAATCAAAACCGATTATTCCCAAACGGTGTGGGACCGTATGATGCAGGAGCAATCTATGTTGGAAATGCGCCGCGGCATGGGGGAAATGGCCTCGTCCAATTACCAAGCCGCGTCCAACAGTTTTGCCCGCGCGGTTATCAAAAACTCCAAGGACCCGCTCGGCTACCTTTTGCTAGGGGCCTCGCTTTATTGGGCGGGCAAGGTGGACGACGCCATTAGCGAATATAACGAGGCATTGCGCCTGGACCCCAAAAACCCCATGGCCTATCAGCTTTTAGGTATTGCCGCCGGGTGGAAAGGTAACGTGCAGGAAGCGCAAGACTATTTTTTAAAAGCCAATTATTTTGACCCTAACAAGGCCGACACCCACATGAACCTCGGCTCCACGTACGCCGTCCAGCGTAATTGGGATAAAGCCCTGGAACACTTCCGCCAAGCGGTGGACCTCGCTCCGCGCGAAGCTCTCTACCACTACCAATTGGGTACGCTGTATGAAGAGCTTGGGCGCGACGTACTGGCCGAAGAATCTTTTAAAAAGGCCTTACACTATTTTTCCGGATACGAAGACGCCATGCTTAGCTTAGGTGCCTTGTACGAAAAACTAAGCCGCCCCCAAGAGGCCCTTAAATACTACAAGCGTGCCGTTAAAACCAAACCCGGCGATTTTGTAGCGCGGCTTCGCTACGGGTTTTTGCTCGTTAAACAAGGGCAACTGGCCCAAGCGCGCGCGGTCATAGAGCAAGCTTTTTCCATTACGCGCTTTAAGCAGGATGGGCTTGCGCTTAATGCCGTGTACCGCGCTAGCGGACACACGGCCCAAGCGTTTGAACAGCAAATCAACCAGTTTAAGGAAAGCTTACAGCAAGTGCCCGTGGGCAAAGCTATTAACGTGGAAGTTACGTTGGAATATCAGCCCGCCGTTCCTTCTCAGCCACAGCCTACGCCGCGTGCCAGTACATTTGAACAGGCCTATGAACGCCTGCAAGCCGGTGGCCCTTTGCAAGCAAGTTCCGCACCGCAAACGCAAACGTTTAAGCGCATTTTTAGCTTCCCGGGTGGAAATGAAAAATCCCGCCAAGAACAAATTGACAATTTAATTAACGGCTTAAAACAAGCGGTTGCCAGCGCGCCGGAAAATTATAACGTAAGTCTTTCTATGCAAGGGCGCACGTTGGATTATAATTCGCCTTCTGCCCTGTCGCAAAACCGCACTACGCCGCCCAAGGCCGTTTATGACCCGCGCATTGTCGGCAACGATATGGGGCTATGGGTAATGGGCCGCACGTGGATACAGTTTGTGGACGAGGCTCAAGAGGATTTAGCTGAGTACAAAAAATGTCCTACAGATAATACATGCGATTTACTCAAAGGCTTGGCCGCCCTGGCCCGCGGTAACGGACAGCGCGCGTTAGAGCGTTTTTCCAGTGCCGCCAAAACCGCTCCGCAGGACCCACTTGCCCAACTGGGCTTAGGCACGGCCGCCGTCATTAATGGCGAGGATGAAAACGCAATTGCTTTTTATAAAAATGCGCTTGGTTTAGACGAAAAAAACAAAATAGCCGCTAAAAATTTAAAAGTACTTACGGACGACAAATGACCGGACGCCACATCCAAAAATACGGACAGCACTTTTTAATTTCCCCGCGTGTCATTAACGAAATTGTGGACGCGGCCGAGGTGCTTAAAGCCCCGCAACTGGTGGAAATCGGCCCCGGCCAAGGCGCGCTGACGCAGGAACTTGTGGCGTGCGGTCGCACGGGTTTTACCGTTGTAGAAATTGACCCGGAAATGGTGCAATTTTTACGTGCCCATTTGTCGCCAACGGCCCAAGTAACTATTTTACAAGCCAACTTTTTAGCGTTTGATTTAGCCACGCTCCCAGCTGTTCCCACGCAATTTGTAAGTAATTTGCCGTATATTGATGCCGCTGAAATTTTAGACAAAGTCCTTTCCTACCCGTATTTTCAAACGGCGGTGTTTATGTTTCAAAAAGAACAAGCGCAAAAAATTACCGCCAAACCCGGTGAAAAAGGTTATGGGGCCCTGTCGGTGCTTAGCCAGTTGCGCGCGCGTATTTCGCTTATTTGTAACGTCGGCAAAGGGAGTTTTAACCCGCCACCTAAGGTGGATTCGCGCGTGTTGGCATTTGAAAAAATTTCGGCTCCCGCCAATTTCTCTGCTGTAAAGCGTGTGGTGCAAGCCAGTTTTTTGCACCGTCGTAAAACGTTGTTAAACGCGCTTTTGCTCTCAGGCTACGAACGCGAAAAAATCCTAGCCGCCTTACACGCGCAAAATTTACCGCATACCGTCCGCCCCGAACAACTGACCCCCGCCCAATTTGTGCAAATGGTCGGCCAATTATAATTTGCTATACTATAGATACTTTAATAGTAAGGAGGAATTGTAAGCCCATACATATAGTTTAATTATTTTTGGCATTGCGTATTTGTGCGCAACTCACTTGCAAAAGTGCAGTATCTAACCAAAAATAGCCGCTAGTAGGTACCAATCGGGTGGCCACCCGAGCGGTACTGAATGTTTCCTGCCCCTAACGGGGCAGGACTACGGCTGTTATATTGGGTTTGTAGATACTGGCCCGGTATAACAGCCGTTTTTTGTTGTGCGCGGGCCCGGTAAACTAATAAAGGAAAAATAAAATGAATAAAGCAAATGTAGTAGCAAAAGTGTATGGGGCATGTGCGAGCATGACCATGGCCTGTAAAGGACATCTTGATGCATGTCGGGTTAGCACCCGACCTATGAAGGTGACGGACAATTTAACGGGCTTTACGCTGATTGAGCTCTTAATGGTTGTTCTCATAATTGGAATCTTGGTTGCAGTAGCACTGCCGCAATATCAATTGGCAGTGGCTAAATCACGCGTGGCCACTATATTACCGATTATTAAAAGTATAGGAACTGCTGAGGAAGTTTATTATTTGGCAAATGGTGATTATGCCTTAAATTTCTCTGATTTGGACGTCAATCTTCCCGCAGATTGTACGAGAGTAGAGGATAATACAACGAGTATGAAACTAAAATGTGGCGCAGACTTTATTTTTGATATTCCCTCTGATAAGGTAGGAATCTTTGTAAATTACTGTCCGGGAAATAACACGAATTTTAGCACATGTTCAAATACGCGTTCTTTCCAAATTCAAAAATTTTTTGAACATATTGAAGAAACTGCGCGTGCCAGTTCTCAGGGAAAATGGATTTGTCAGCCAATACCTGGTTCTGCTTTTGGCCAAAAAGTTTGTAGTTCTTTATCGTTCTGATTAATTTTCCAAAATCCGCTCGTGGTTTTAAACGGGCGGATTTTGTTTAAGAGCAATTTTTGACAGCCGCATTTACGAGCGCGGTTTCTTCTTACTTTTTGGATGTGCAAAATTGGCACTTTTTAACTAGCGTTTCTTGTGGTACTAAACCAGGATTCATGGACAGTTGCTTATGACCCTTGCTCAGCGGTAGCTGTTAACGGCAGTAAGTCTTGCTTGTAGGCAAAATCAAACACCACGCCCGCTACAAATTTAAGCTGATTATACAAATCATCTTCGTGGATATGCTCGTCTGCGGCGTGGGCGGTATTGCCTACTAAGGGGTCCATTTCCGGACCCAAACCGTAGGTAATTACGCCCAGTTTGCGCAAAATTTCGTTATCGCCCGACGCCGGGCTTAGCCCCGGCACGGTAATTGCCCCGGGCAGTAACTTGCCCGCCGTATGTTGAATAGAGCTAAATAGTTCGTCTGTGCCGTCCATGGGCTTAGGGCCTGGGGTTTGGGGGCGTTCCAGTACTTCCAAAATAATAGAGTCGTCGTCCTTAAATAACGCTTGTAACTGGGCCAAAAATTCGTCGGGGTCCGTATCGGGCAGTAAGCGCACATTTAGCACCGCACTGGCCGCCGCACTGGTCGCACCGGGGTCAGCCGGAGAAGATACTTGTGTGGGGGTCAACGTGTCTTTGAGTTGTGTTTTAAAAAACGGGTCACGCGCCATTACTTCAGCGGCGGTTTGACGATTTTGCGGGTTTTTATCAAACAAAAGCATTTGCAAGGTAGTTTTTCCGTCCTCATCTTGTAAAGGCAAAATTGCGTTAAACAACGTTTGGACGGGGGGCGTTACCCGCGGGGGTAAATTTAAATTTTCAATTTTAGCCAGTGCCTGGGATAAATTATACACGGCATTATTTTCCTGGGGGATAGAGGTGTGCCCCTCTTTGCCTAGGGCGGTAATTTTAATGTCCATATACAGCTTGGTGGCGGCCTCGGCAAATACAATATCTGTGCCGTCCTTGTCCTTAATAATGCCACCGCCCTCGTTTAAGGCGTAACCGGGTTTTATTTTGTCCCAATGCGTATTTTTAAGCCATAATAGCCCCGGCTCACTGCCGCTTTCCTCACCGGAAGTAGCCAAAAAAATCAGGTCGCGCACCGGTTTTTGCGGTTGCTTAGCCAGCCAAGTAAATAGGGCTACATAGGCGGCGGTGTAATTTTTGGCGTCCGTGGCACCTAACCCATAAATAGCCCCGTCTTTTTCCACCGCTTGAAAGGGAGGGACGGTCCACCCGTCTTGAACGTTGGCTGTGTCTAAGTGGGTAATAAGCAGCAAAGGTTTTTGGGTGGGATCGGTGCCCTTAATACGGGCCATTAAATTGGCGCGCCCTTGGTAGGGGACGAAAATATCCCAATCTACATGATGCTTGTTAAATTCTTTGTAAATATAGCGTGCGGCGGAAATTTCGTCGGGGTTATTAACAGAAGTGTCAATTTGAATTAAATTTTTAAGGTGTTTTTTGGCGGAGGCGTTTAGTTCGTCCCACGTCGCATTTTCCACCGCGCCAATGGGTAACGTCCCCATACACAAAGTTACCAGAAACGCAATCTTATTTTTCATACGTAAAAGTTAATTGGGCTCCCGGAACGACGTTGTGTTTGGCGGCTGTTTGGGCGGCTAGTTCCACCACATACTGCCCATAGCCCACGGCGTAGGCTACTTCTTCGTCGGGTGTATAAGTATAGGAGTGGGGCACCTCGGCCGCTACACTGGTAACTGTTTTATGGGAATTTACAAACACCATATCCAGGTCAATTAAGGTGTTTTTCATCCAAAATGCTTGCTCTTGGTCTTGGTCAAACACAAAAATCATGCCCTCATTTTCGGGCAAGTTTTTTACAAACATGAGCCCGCGCTCTTGCTTAGCGGGGGTATCGGCTACCCGTGCTTGTACCACAAAACCGTCAGGCAAGGTAACAGGGATAGTTCGGTAGGTGTTACAGGCCGTTACACTTAGCAAAGCCGCTAACAAAAGTAAGCATTTTCTCATATAAAAAGTATAGCAAATTGTCTTTTTTGTTGTTTGTTTTTAAATACCCTATTGACAATCGTTTTTTTTTTTTTTTTTTTTTTTTTTTTTTTTTTTTTTTTTT
>CACWMG010000011.1 GCA_902761975.1 Candidatus Avelusimicrobium pecoris
AATGGGTTTCATATTGTTATTTTACAATTTTAAGTCCTGTTTTTTAAACTTTTTCCATCCGCAAAATTTACCCGATTTTTGCTTTTTAAGTTTAGGGCAAAATTGAGCTATTTTTTAATTTGTTTGTTAGGTAAGCACACTCGCAAAATAAGTGCATCCTTTTGCAAGCAGGGGGGAGAAAAAAACCCAACCTACCACACCGTGTTAAGTTTTTTGGCAAGTCATGCGGACAAAAAACTTAACACAGCTACTTAAATTTCAGGCTTATACAGAGCGTTTCCACCTAATTCTACCGTCGTAGAGAGGGGGTTATCCACTTGATTTGACATATAACTGACATAATAAACATAATGCTTGACATAAAATAAAAAAATAGCTATTATATGTCTATCGCGGGGGATAACCCCCGTGGATAACTTGCCAACATAAGAGGTTATACACGTTATGAACAGCGGGGAAAACAACAACTTAAAAATACGTTTTAAGCTGCCGGGCGGGGAAGAATTTGAAGCCGAGGGACCGCGCGAATTTATTGATACCGAGCGTGCCAAGTTCCTGGCCCTGATAACCCCACCACAACAACCGGCCACGCCACAACCTGCGCTTACGCCTGCCCCTTTGCCGCAAACCGAGCCCACCCACACAGGCCACAGCGAGCTGTACTTTTGGGAGAAACTACTTAAAGAGGACGGCTCCACCTTAGTACTACGTCGCAAAACCAAGTGGACCGCGCAGGAAACCGCGCTTGTACTCTTGGCCGGGGCCCGCGTACTCTTAAAGCAACCGGCATACCCGGCCCTAGAATTGGCCCGTTCCCTAATTGCCTGCGGGATAGAGGAGGGAAGGCTAGACCGTTTGCTGGCTAGCGAAATCCAGGCCGGGCGCATAGTGGGGGAGGGGATTAAGCGAAGCCGCACCTATCAGCTAACTAACGAGGGCTTTGCCCGCGCATTTGTACTGGCTGAAAAACTGCTTAAAGACTTAAAACAAACCTCTTTTTAGCACTATAATAATAAAATAGTGCAATTTTAAAAGTACTTATAATTTAAGTACTTTTATTTTTTTAATTATTTTTATGTTTTCCCCATTTTTATAAAATATTTTTGTATAGTAGAAACACTTATCCACAAAATCAGTTAAACATGCCAAAAAAATAAGCGCAAAACCGGGCAAGGGGGGCTATTTGTCAGTGTATATTTAACTAACGAGAATAGGTATTATGTTAAGTAATTAGGATATCAAAAGCTCTTTTCATTTACCTTTAAACATTATTTATTATTTCTATTTTATACTTATTTTATAATGTTTTTTATACTATTTCTAATACTATTTATAGAATTATTTAAGGTGGCAGTACTGATTATTTTATATGCTCAAAAAATTATTATTAAATTTAAAATGGGAGCTATACCTGGGGTCAGCTACTAAATTGGAGCGTGAACGAATTTTTGTTTGTTTTTCCTCCCCCCACTACTGTTTGCAAAATTAGAGACATTTTTAAAACGCTCTAAAACAGAAATAGGGTACTAAGATATAGGCAAAATTAAATCTCATTTTAAAACAAACGACCCAGGACAGTTTTGGGGGTACTGGGATATGGGTCAAACCAAAATCGCGCTTTAAACCCAATGCTCTAAAACGGTTTGGGGGTACCTAGGGTATGGGTCAAACCAAAATCGCGGTTTAGGCCAAATGCCCTAAAACGGTTTTGGGGTACCTGGGGATATGGGGCAAATCAAAATCGCGTTTTCAGCCAAATGCCCGAAATTACAATGTAGGGGGATTACTTACACAACACAGTGCATGTTTGTTTATTAAAAGGCTTATTAAAATCAAAGGGGGAATACTTGTCCATTTTTTGCCAAACAAAAAGGGGGAGAAACTAAAAGTTTTCTCCCCCCCATTTTTACCTAAAAATAAATTAGCGCAAGCTGATAAGCTGTAGTTCTAAAGTAATCTTACCGTCCTGATAGATAAGTTGGTGCGGCACCAAAACCGTGCCGTCGGCAGACAAAGGCATATAATCAGCGTACGTCAAATCGGCCCCGTTTAACGTGGTAACCGTGCGGGCCGAAACCGGATAGTTTCCCCCCTCATACACCAAAATTGCTTTAGCACGCGGCCCCTTATAGGTTACGCGGGTTTGGCCTTTTTGGGTGTGGGACCCGGCGTACGTACCCGGGCTTAAAAATAACAAGTCTAATAACTGTGTAATGCGCGCACGCACCAGTGCGTTATCCACATCTTTAAATAAATAGCGGTAGGCCACCCCTTCCGGGCTGACCAGGGCATGCATTACTTTATAAAAACCTCCGCTCATCAACACCACTTCCACGTCTTCGTCCCCAATTTTCTTAGCGGTTACTACGCCGTCGGTCATTAGTCCGTCCATGGTACCGGTTACTTTAAAGGCAGCTTGGGTTTTCCCTTCCGTAAAAAAATTGACTTTTTGCAGGTTACGTACCTGCGGGGGGATTTGTTTTACCCCCATAGTACTACACGCACAAAGCAAGAGTACGCCAGAAAAGGTTAAAATTTGTTTAAGCATATTGTTATTATAGCTGTTTATGAAGCTACCTGTCCTTTATTTTACTGCGTTTATTTGTGCCGCCGCCGTTACTGCGGGCGTGTTGCCCTTGTTGCGGCGCACCCTGGGCCGTTTTTTGACCGATACCCCCGGCGGACTAAAGCAACACGCTTGTTGCGTACCTATGCTAGGGGGATGTGCTATTTTCGCGGGTACGAGCGCAAGCTTGGTGTTGATTCGTTTTATTACCAATTTCCCGACGGGAACACTGCATAGTTTGCGCGGTATTTTAGGGGCCGGCACACTGATTTTTTTGCTAGGCCTGTTGGACGATTTGCGAAAACCCAAAGGATTACCTATTTATGTGCGTCTTTTGGTGCAAGCCGCCGCATGCGCACTGCTTGTATCTTACGACGTGTATGTGCAGGTATTTGCGTGCGCGTGGCTGAATGTGGCCATCACTTTTTTGTGGCTACTTACCTTGACCAATGCGTTTAATTTACTGGATATTGCCGACGGTTTATGCGTTAGCCAAGCGGTCATTTGTGCCCTGGGGCTACTGCTCATTGCCTTGCCCGGGGAGTTATGGTACGTCAATTTTGCCGCTGTGGCGTTGGTGGGGGCGTGCCTGGCGTTCTGGCCGCATAATCACGCCAAACAAAAGATATTTTTGGGCGATAGCGGATCTACGTTTTTGGGTTTTTTTATTGCGGCGGTTTCCATGGGCACGCAATACACCCACAATAACCCGTATGGGTATGCGGCCTCGTTGTTCATTGTGGCGGTTCCGTTATTAGATACTTGCTTTGTCAGTTTAGCGCGTATTTTACAAGGCAAAAACCCGCTAAAAGGCAGCCCGGACCATTTGGCCTTGCGCTTAAAACAGGACCTCCACTTTTCTAACCTGCGCATACTGGCCGCTTTTGCGGCGGCGGGTGTACTGGGCAATTTATGTGCGTACGCCCTCACGTACACAGCGCCCGTGCGCACCCCGGGACTAGTGATTATTAGCTTACTGATGGGAGGGATGTTTGTGGTATGGCTACTTCAAAAACTACCCACGTACAAACACTAATCCTGGGCGGCGGTATCACGGGGCTGACTACCGCATATGCGCTTGAAAAACAAGGCCAGGCCAACTATTTACTGGTAGAGGCAAAAGGCCACTTAGGCGGCCTGTGCGCTACCACCTTTTTAAACGGCTATCATTTTGACTACGGCGGGCATTTTTTGCATTTGCACACCCCCCTGGGCCAGACGCTGGTAAAAGAACTATTAGCAACCAATTTGACCCAACATAAACGCCACGCTTTTATTTATACCAACGGCATGCGCGTGCCATTCCCGTTTCAAACCAATTTATGGGCCCTGCACCCCGAACTGCGCGCCCTGTGTTTGGAAGAACTGGAAACACTGCAAGACGCCCCACAGCCCCCCCGACATTTTGAACAGTGGTGTTTGCAATCGTTTGGGCGCGGGTTGTATGAGGCCTTTTTCCGCCCGTATAACGAAAAATTATGGGGCCGCCCGCTGGCAGAACTAACGTGCGAGTGGTGCGGGCCGTTTGTTCCCGCCCCCCACCGCCGGGAAATAGTGCAAAGCGCTACCCAAAAACCCACCACTCCCCAGGGATATAATGATACGTTTTATTATCCTAAAAAGGGCGGGTGTGGGGCGCTCATAGAGGCCCTAGCTCAGCACGTGCACCACGTGCGCACCCACGCCCCCGTTACCCAAATTAACCTTAAAACGAAAACAGCCTGGGTAAATAATGAAAAAATAAAATTTGAAAATTTAGTGAGCACGATTCCTCTGCCGCAACTGGTTAATTTACTGCAAGGGCATGACGATTTCAAACAACAAGCCTTGCAACTGGAAGCACAGCCCGTAACCGTGTATCACTTGGCAATTGCGCGCTCCGTGGAGCCTTTTAGTTGGATTTACTGCCCGGATGCGGCCCAACCGTTCTACCGTGTGGGGCTGACTAGCGGCTTTGCGCCCACCAGCGTGCCGGACCCAAACACCGCGCTATTTTATATTGAACTGTCCGGTCTCCCCCCCACTACACCCCAAACCGAACAGCACATTTGGGACGGACTCTACCAAAAAGGGCTGGTAACTAACGACGACGTAAAATTATTTTCCACCTGGCAAACCATTCCGTATGCGTATGTCATTTTCAATCAAAAACGGGCCGAAATTGTGCCCGCGTTACTGACGGCTTTAGAAAAAGAAAACTGTTTTTGCGCGGGGCGTTACGGCCGGTGGGAGTATAGTTTTATGGAGCGTTCACTTACACAGGCGTGGGAACTGGCCCAGCGGCTAGCTTAGCGCAACTCCCTTTTGTGCACCTACCGAGAAAACTGGTATAATTAAATTATGAAAGTACTTGTGTTTGGGGGCAGTTTTGACCCCGTCCATAAAGGGCATGTGGCACTGTTCCGCCGCGCAATGAAAGTGATTGCGCCCGACGTAGCCCACATTGTGCCGGCCTATCACTCCCCGTTTAAGGCCAAGTCCCCCACGCCGTTTCGGTTGCGCATGGCAATGCTCAAGCAAGCCTTCAAAGGGGCGGGCAAAAACATTGTGTTTGACGACTACGAGCTTAAACAAGGCGGCAAAACCTACACCTATCAACTGGTACAATACCTTAAAAAACGCTACCAAAACCCGGAGATTTTCCTCCTGGTAGGTACGGATTGTTTGAACGATTTGCACAACTGGAAAAACCCCTCCTACATTTTTGAAAATGCCGTGGTGGTGGCGGGCAAACGCAAAGGCTATGACGAAAACCCCGTTACCTTCCCCCATATTTTCCTGCCGGGGTTGTTCCCCAAACTTTCTTCCAGCCGGGTGCGCGCACACATTTTAGCGTGTGGGGATATTCCCGATACGGTCCCCCCTTCTATTGCGCCCACGATCCGCAAAAATAAACTTTACGGCTTAGACGTGCACGATTGGCTCAAAAGCCACCTCAAACCCAAACGCTATTTACATTCCAAAAACGTGGCGGAAATGGCCGCCGCATTTAGCGATATTTACGCCATTAACGTAGAATCGGCTGTTAAAGCGGGCATTTTGCACGACGCCGGCAAAGGAATGAGCGCCGAGGAACTAATTGCCTTTTGCAAAGAGCATAAAATTAAAGTGCCGTTTTTTGACGATATTTGCCGCATGGAGCCGCAACTGTTACATAGCTTTGTGTCTTGTTGGCTGGCTAAAAACCAGTTTGGCATCCACGATAAAGAAATTCTGGATGCCATTGCCGAACATACGCTGGGCAGTTTGCACATGAGCACACTTTCCAAAATGCTGTTTGTGGCGGATATTTCGTCCAAGGACCGCAAGTATAAGGACGCGTTTGTCATCCGCACCTTGGCCTTGCAGGACCTGGATAAGGCACTTCGCTATGCGGCCAACCGCAAATTACTTTTTACCATTGATTCGCAAAAATGGCTCTGCCCGCTAGGCATTGACTTATGGAACCATCTTATCAAACAAGAAAACTAATCGGGCGCATTTTACTGTGGGTACTGCTGGCCCTGGTGGGCGTTGCGTTTTGGGTGCAATATAACTCCAAAATCGTGCAAACCTTAACCGCGCGCCAAGAAGGACCTGTGCGCCTGCTGGTGCTTACCCAACCCGCTATGCGCTTTGCCTATAACCCCGTTACCCGCAAAACCGTAGTAACGTTGGCTAAATGCTCGGCCGAGAAAAAAGAGACCTGTTTTAACGGGGAGTATGACCGGTTTTTTATCCCCCAAATTACCGACCAACAAACTTATTGGACCACCTTGAAAGAGGATTTATCCTCGTGGCGGTTTAATCCGGCCCCGCTGTGGAACTATGTGCGGGGTTACGTCAACGCGCTAGTACAACGGCGCACCAATGTGAACCCGGCAGAGTGGGTAGCGTTATCTATGGAACTGCCGTATTTGACGGCGACCGATTTTGCCGTAGAAAAACCCGTTACCACCCAAAAAAAAGGCAAACAGGCCCCTAAAGAAGAAATTTCCCCCAAGGAAGAACCGGAATTGCCTGTGTTGGCCTCGTCCAACAAGCCTTTAATTGTAGAGGTGCTTAATGCCTCGGGCCGCAAAGGGTTGGCCTCCCAACTTAAACAATACCTGCGCGAGCAAAACAACAAAGGGCTACTACGCGTGGACGTCATTGACACCGGCAACTACCCCACGCAGGAAGACACGTCCTTTATTATTGACTACAGCGGCAAATTGGTGCAAGTAACGCAAGTCAGCCACGCCATTGGCATCAACGGCGAGATTCGGCGGGAAACCTCCGCCACCGCTATTTGCGATTCCCGCATTGTGCTAGGCAAAGATTTTCAAATACCCCTGTAAAATGCTATGCTAGAAAGAGAGGATTTTATGAATACAAAAGAACTGGTTTGTTTGGCTGCCCGCCTGGCAGATGAAAAAAAGGCCGAAAATATCCAAGTAATTGACTTAAAGGGGCTGTCCTCTTTGTGCGATTTTGTAATCATTATGACGGCTACTTCTAAGCCCCATTTAGAGGCTATAGAAGAAGAAATCAGCAAAAAATTAAAAGAAATAGGTATTTATAAAACCAACCGCGACGGTGCCGACAGCTTACAATGGCGCGTGAGCGACTATGGCAGCTTTTTGGTACATATTATGACCCAGGAAGCGCGCGATTTTTACGCCCTGGACAAAATTTTTAGCTTTGGCGAAGTGGTGGATTTTACCAAGCCCGTTAAAAAGAAAACGGTAGCTAAAAAAACCGCCCCGCGCAAAGCAACCAAAACCACGAAAACGGCCGCTAAAAAAGTGACCAAAAAAACTACCGCTAAAAAAACTACTAAAAAATCAACCCAAACAACGAAGAAGAAATAACTATGCTAGAAAAACTAAAACGTGATATTATCCTAAAACTAACCAACGCTGACTATTTTAAAAACCAGGAACTGCCCGACGTAGTATTTGCCCCCGCTCCGGCCCATACGGGCGCGGATATTTCCTTAGTTTGGGCGATGGCGGCCGCTAAAAAACTGCACAAAAACCCTTTAGCTATTGCGCAAGAAGCCTGCAAAGTAATTGCCGAAGTAACCGGCGTAGCGCAGGCTACCGCCGTTCCCCCCGGGTTTATTAACCTAAAACTGGAAGACCAATTTATTGTGGACGTAGCCGCCGACCGGCGCATTAAAGACCGCGCCAACGAACAGAACAAACAGCGCATTTTGATTGAGTTTGTGTCTGCTAACCCCACGGGCCCTTTGCACGTGGCCAGCGGGCGCGGAGCCAGCTTGGGCGACAGTTTAGTGAAAATCCACCGCGCGTTAGGTTATGCGTGTGATAGTGAGTATTACGTCAATGACGCCGGCAACCAGGCCGAGCTGTTAGCCATTAGCTTAAAAGCCCGCAAAGAGGGCAAAGAACCGCCCGAAAACGGGTATCACGGCTCCTATTTAGTGGAACTGGCTAAACGCATCCCCGCGGATTTGCCCGAAGAAAATTACGGGCGCTGGGCCATGGAAGAACTGCTTAAAACCCAACAGCAGGACATGAAAGATTTTCACGTGGATTTTACGCGTTGGTTCCGTGAATCGGATTTACACAAAGAAAACGCCCCCCAAAAAGCCGTGGCCTTTTTAACCGAGAAAGGTTACACGTATGAAAAAGAAGGCGCGGTGTGGTTTGGCTCCACCCAGGACGAAGAAGCCCAAGACGATAAAGACCGCGTGCTCGTGCGCAAAGACGGCCGCCCGACGTATTTTATGGCCGATATTGCCTATCACAAAAACAAATACGACCGCGGATATACTACGCTAATTGATATTTTAGGGGCGGACCACCACGGCTATGTGCCGCGCATGAAAGCGGCCGTACACGCCCTAGGGCACGACGAAAAAACCTTTGTACCGATTATCCACCAATTAGTGCACCTCACCGAACATGGCGAGCAAGTAAAAATGTCTAAGCGGGCCGGGCACTTTATTACACTGCGCGAACTAATGGACGACGTGGGAACGGATGTGTGCCGGTTTTTCTTTGCCAGCCGCACCCCCAACGCGCACATGCTTTTTGATATGGACTTGGCCAAAAAACGCACCAACGAAAACCCGGTTTTTTACGTGCAATACGTTTATGCGCGCATTTGCTCTATTTTCCAGGCCGCCAAAGAGGCCGGCTTTACCGAGGCCCATACGGCGCACCTGCCGCTAGCCCCGCAAGAACGGGCGGTACTGCTTAAACTGATGTGGTTTAAGCCGGTACTGGAGAATTGTATTGCCGATTTGAGCCCCCACCATTTGACCACCTATTTGGTGGAACTGGCGGGCTTATTTCACGCGTTTTACGACAACTGCCGCGTGCTAGATAGTGCCAACCCGGAACTGACCGCCAGCCGGCTGTTTATTTGCCAACGGGTAGCGGAACGGATTAAGAAGGGGCTGGAGTTTATTGGTGTATCTGCCCCGGAAAAAATGTAATTTCTTCCCAATTTGGCGTAATACGTTGTTGCTCACTCGGTCGGATACCTCCGCGCAAAAGCGCGCGTGCCGCCAGTATTCCTTCCTCGTGCGCGCCTAGTCTTACGCCAAATTTGTTTGAAATGTACCTGCACCCTGTACTACAGACAGACGCAGTCATCCATTTAACGCAACAACACCCTCGGTTTTTGCCGAGGGTGTTGTTACAGGGGGTTATTCAATTAAAACTCAATCACAAGCATAGCCGGGGTAATCAGCGTCCAAAAGTTCACCAGTGCCCCTAAACTTAAAAACGGACCAAAGGGGATCGCATCCCCCCCTTTTTTGCCGTGGCGCACCATGGCATATACCGCATATACAAGCCCAAAAAACGAGCCCATCACCACCGTGGTAATCACGCCTTGCCACCCGATAAAGGCCCCTATGCCGGCCATTAGTTTGACGTCTCCGCCGCCCATGGCCTCTTTTTTGAAAATCCACGTACCGATTAGCGCAATAGCCAACACGCCAAACAAACCTACCCCCGCCCCCAGTAAAGAGGCTAATTCTTTTTCCCACCATACGCCGGAAAAATTAGGGTTGCACCAGGCAAATGCCACGCCTAGCACAATAAGCCCCAGGGAAAAGCGGTCCGGAATAATCATCAGTTCCATATCTATGACCGACAAGATAATCAAAAAGTACACCGCCGTAAGTTGCACAAATGTCCACACACTCAGGCCCAATTTCCACACAAACAGCACCGTCAGCAGTGCCGTAACGGCCTCTACCAGCGGATACTGCACAGAAATAGGGGCTTTGCACTGGCGGCATTTGCCTAGCAAAAACAGATAGCTAAGCAACGGGATATTGTCGTACCATTTAATGGGTTTGTTGCATTTAGGGCAAAACGAGCCCGGCCACACAATGGATTTCCCTTGCGGAATACGGTAAATACACACGTTAAAAAAACTGCCCAGCACCAAGCCAAACAGACCGGCAAAAACAAGCGTAAGCGTCTGCATACTTAGTTGGCCGCCCAATGTTTGCCGTAGCTATCGTGCTTATCTACATTGACGAAAAAATCGCCAAAGCGGGGATCTTCCGGGTCGCTAACGTAGGCCCAACCGCCGGTTTTGGTGTAGGCTTGTTCATACGTGCCCGTAGAAACGTGTGAGTTGGGCGGATAGCCCGGCACACGCGCTTGCGGGATTTTTTCAATATACGTAGGAATAAGGCTCGTTAAATCATCCGTAGGATACATACCTTGGTGTTCCCCGTAATACGCCGCAATCGCGCTGCGGACCTGGACCAGTTTATGTTTGGTGCTACCTTCTTGCGCTTTGTGCACCAGGGCCATAAACTTGGGGGCCGTCAGTCCCAGCAGTACCGCCAGGACGACTACCATTACGACTACTTCCGTTAGTGTAAATCCTTTTTTCATAACACTCCTTATTTCAAATGCATGGCAATATGGGCAAATACTTTTGCGTCGCCCAACGTATTTTTGATACTACTATATTCGTTAGGTTGGTGGGCCATATCGTCTAATTTAGAAAATACCACCGTGGGGTAACCGGCATTACGCAAGTAAGCCCCTACCGTGCCGCCGCCTACCCCCATGGGGCGCGGATTATTCTTATATACCGCCTTGGCCGCCGCCGTGGTTAAGGACACCAGTTCGGCCTTTTTATCCGTAGGCAGTGAGGCATGGGATTGGATAATATCCATTTTAATTTTTACCTTAAACGCTTTTTCAATGCCGGCCGCTATTTTTTTAATTTCTTTGAGCACATCTTCATTTTTATAGCAAGGCAGAACGCGGCAATCTAAGTAAAAAATATCCGTACCCGGAATCGTATTTACGTTGGGCACGTTGGCCTCTTTTTTAGTAGGTTCAAAAGTGCTGGTGGATTCGGGCGCAAAGAGCACATCTTTTTTATTGAACTTTTTATACAAATCCCCCAGTTTTACAATAAAGTGCGCACCGGCGCGGTGAGCGTTAATGCCGCTATGGGGCGTGGAAGAGTGGGTTTGTTTGCCACTTACGGTAAATTTAAGCCACAACATATTTTTCTCGGCAATTTCCACCATGGTGCCTTGCGGGTTACCGCCGTCGGGCACTAGGAAAGCATCCTGTTTAGTAAAGAGTTTTTTGTGGTTTTTTAAAATATCTACAATACCGTACGTGCTACCAATTTCTTCGTCCGCGTTAAGCAGGAGCGCGTAGGTGCACGGCGGGCGGATGCCCAAGTCCATCATGGCTTTTACGGCTAAAATACCGGACACCAGGCCTTGTTGGTTGTCTTCACTGCCGCGGCCGTAGATTTTATCGCCTTTTACAACGGCTTTAAACGGGTCGGTTTTCCACAGTTTCAAATCCCCGGGAGGCACAATATCCATATGTGCCATTACCCAAAGCGTTTTGTTTTTATTTTGGCCGTAGTATTTGGCTACCAAATTGGGGCGGTAGCCGCCTTTGCCCTTGGGGTCTTTGGCTTTAATAACGGTTACTTCGTCAAATTTCATGGATTTAAGCACGCCCAGTAAATATTCGGCCTTGGCATGTTCTCCTTCCCCCCCTTCATACGGGGACATAGCCGGGCAAGCAATCATGTGCGATTGTAAATCAATCACCGTTTGCTTATATGTATCAATTTTTTTAAATAACTGTTTTTCCATAAGGTCCTCCTACTTTATAACGGATTGGGTGTTTCTATAAATTGTGTTTCTACCTGAAATTGTTGCGCGGTGGCATCCATGAGGGCGCGGACCCCGCATTTTTCACTGGCGTAATGCCCCAGGGCAATGCAGTTAATGTGCCCCTCACGGCACCACTCATAAGCGGGCTCGTCCAAAATGCCTGTTACGTACACATCCAGCTTTTGGTCAATCGCTTGCGGGAGCATACTATAAGCCCCGCCGCTAACAGCCCCGACGGTTTGTACTGTGTCTGCCCCAAAGGCAAGCACGTGTGCTTTTTGACCGCAAAATTGTTCCAGGGTAGCGACAAGTTGTGCAAGCGGCTGTGGGGGTACGCGCCCCGCGTAGCCAATTTGTACGCCGTGATAATCGGCAAACGGGTACACGTCTTGCGCGCCAAGTGCCCGCATGAGGCAAGCGTTGTTGCCCAGTTGGGGGTGTTTATCAAGCGGCAAATGGTACGCCGCCAACCCGATATTGTGCGTAAGCAAATACTTCACCCGCGCCCCAAACAGCCCGGTGAGCGGCTCTTCGTGCCCCCACAACAGCCCATGGTGCACGCAAACAAGCTGCGCTTGCGCCCGGTGTGCTTGCTCAAAAAGGGCTTGGCAAGCAGATACCCCAAACACAATTTTATGCACCTCTTGCGGGGCCTGGACCTGCAAGCCATTACGGCTGGCATCCGGGATGCGGGCAATATCCAGGGTGGTGTTCCAAAAATTTAAAACATCGTCGCACTTAACCATAAAATTATGATATCATTTTATACGTATGAAAAGAACACTTTTTTTAATTTTTTGCTTATTTTTCACTTATTTTACCGCTTGGAGCCACGAAACCGTAGCCCCCTATTTGCCCGCCCAGGAAAAAAAATCGGCTGCCCATAACGCCCCCATTACCGTGCAATACCCGTATGAAAAAATGCGTGTACCGCGCGGAGCCAAAGAGATTTTTATTTTTGGGCAAGTCAATTTACCCATGCCCGCCACACTTAATATCAACGGGCAAGATGTCCCCTTGCACACCAACGGGGCGTTTGTGGCGTTTTTGCCGGTAGAAAACGGAGATTTTACCTTTGTACTTACCGCCACCAGCGGGGACCAAACCGTCCAGGCGGTGCGCCATATTAAAGTGCCGGGTGCCAACATTAAAGATTTTTCGCAAGAAGCCAGCTTTGATAAAGAAGAAACGTTCCCCCAACGCAAGGTAGAACTATGGCCGGGGGACGCGGTCAACTTATACGTACGCGGTACCCCAGGGGCTACGGTAATTGCACAACTGCCCTCCCTCAAAAAAGGCAAAGATATTGCGCTTAAAGAAGATAAAGCACACCCGGGTATTTATCGGGCCAGCTTTGTAATTGACCCCGCCCAAAAAGAAAAATCAACTAAAGTAGTGTATAAGATGACCAACGGGCCGGACGGGTCTAAAGCCAAAATTACCGCACCTGCCAAAATTTACGTACGTACCGAAAAAACCCCCTTCCGCTACGCGCAAGTACTTAAACCCGGTACCAAAGTGCGCAAACTGCCCACGGCCTCGGGCAATTTGTACCCCGATTACCGCGCCTATGGAGTGGTACGCGTGCGCGGCGAAATGGCCAACCAATACCACCTGTGGCTAAGCGACACCGAACACGCCTGGCTAGAGAAAAAACACCTCAAAGATACCAAAAACCCCGAAGAAGAGCCCAATGTACTTTCGTTTATCCGCACGGAAACCACCCCCGGGCACACTCGGTTTGTGTTTTCGCTCAATCGGGCAGTACCTATTCAAATTCACGAGTATAATGACCGCGTGGAACTGACCCTATACTATGTAGATAAATTTGAGCAAAACTTTAGTTTAGACGCCACCAGCCCGGTGGTTACCAACATCCAATGGTCCGAGCCCGCTGAAAAAGCAGTGTCGTTCCGTATTTTTCTACGTAAAGACACCAAACTGTGGGGCCACGCGTATAATTTTGACGGCAACGACCTGGTCTTAGACCTGGTACACGAACCCACCCGTACCCCTACGGCAGACAAACCGCTCGCCGGGGCCCGCATTGTGCTAGACGCCGGGCACAGCCCGCGCCGCCAAGTCCCTTACGACGGGGCTATCGGCCCCACCGGCTTTTTAGAGTATGAGGCTACTATTGCCTTGGCCGAAGAATTAAAACCCAAATTGGAAGCCGCCGGAGCTACCGTAATTATGACCCGCGAAGGTAGCAACCACATGACGTTGGAACAACGTTACAAAAAAGCCCTGGAACAAGACGCGCAACTTTTTATTAGCTTACACTATAACGCCTTGCCGGAAACGGTCAACCCCTTGGCGCGCCCGCGCGGATTTAGCGTATATTACAACTATCCGCACAGCTTTGCGCTGGCCGAGGCCATTTATAAATCGTTTGTGAAAAACGTTCATTTGCCCGACGACGGCATGATTGCCAATGATGTGCTGTTTATTCCGCGCATTTCGCAATTTCCAAGCATTTTGGTGGAAAACGCCTACCTCATTTTGCCACAGCAAGAGGAACTGGCCCGCACCCCGCAAGGGCGCGCGCCGTTTATCAAAGCACTTTACGAGGGCATTTTGAATTTTTATAACCCCCCAAAACCTCGTAAATAATAGCTACCGGATATAATAAAAAAAACCCTACTAACGTAGGGTTTTATATTTTGGACGTGATCGTGGACCTTGCCGACGACACCTCGTTGCGAACTGCGTAAGCAACAAAGCGCCAGAAGTGGAATTTGAAAAAGAAAATGCCCTAGGTCTAGGCGCGAGTTTGGGAGGAATACTGGCGGAACGTGCCGGAGGCGGAGGTATCCGACCAAACGAGCAACAACGAACTAGGACATTTTAATTTCAAATTTGGACGTGATCGGGATCGAACCGACGACCTCCTCGTTGCGAACGAGGCGCTCTCCCAGCTGAGCTACACGCCCGTAAAACGGTTTTTCATTGCTGACATATTTATTATAGCATATCTTAAAAAAAAATAAAAATTATCCCTTTTCTTTCTTAAAAAGCTAAAATATAGGTATCTACTTAGTAAGAGGTTTTTTATGTCTAGCAAAATTCGTGTGAGTGAAGTAGGCCAATATCTCGGCCAAGAAATTACGTTAAAAGGCTGGCTATATAACAAACGCTCCAGCGGCAAATTGCACTTTTTACAACTGCGCGACGGTAGTGGCATCATCCAGTGTGTGATGTTTAAAGGTGAAGTCAGCCCCGAACAATTTGACTTGGGCGACAAAGTAACCCAGGAATCTTCCATTATTGTTACCGGCACCGTGCGCGAAGATAAACGCTCCCCCTTGGGTTTTGAGCTAGGCGTAAAAAATTTGGAAGTAGTACAAATGGCCAAAGATTACCCCATTACGCCCAAAGAACACGGCCCGGAATTTTTGATGCACAACCGCCACTTGTGGTTGCGCTCGGCGCGGCAAATGGCTATTTTGCGCGTACGCGACGAAATTATTTTTGCCATACGCGAATATTTCCACAAAAACGGGTTTATCTTGTCGGACTCTCCCATTTTAACCCCCGCCTCGTGTGAAGGGAAAAGCACGCTGTTTGAAACCGATTACTTTGGCGAAAAAGCCTTCTTATCCCAAAGCGGTCAATTATACGGCGAAGCCTCTGCCATGGCACTGGGACGCACATTTTGTTTCGGGCCGACGTTTCGCGCAGAGAAGTCCAAAACCCGCCGCCATTTAACCGAATTTTGGATGGTAGAGCCCGAAGTAGCGTACAACGATTTGGACGATAACATGGACCTGGCCGAAGATTTTATTAAATATATTGTCGGTCAAGTGCTTAAAAACCGCGCGGACGATTTGAAAACCTTAGGGCGCGATACGTCCAAATTACAAGCCACCTTGGAAAAGAAATTCCCGCGCATTGATTACACAGACGCGATTGAAATTTTGCACAAAAAAGGCAACAACACCCCCTGGGGCGGCGATATTGGCGGCGACGAAGAAACGCTACTGGGCGAAGATTACGACACACCGATTATGATTCACCGCTACCCGGCCGAAATTAAAGCATTTTACATGAAGCGCGATCCGAAAAACCCCAAAGTGGTACTTGCCGTGGACGTAATTGGCCCCGAGGGTGCCGGCGAAATTATCGGCGGCAGTGAAAGAGAAACCGATTACGACGCACTCCTGGCGCGCATGAAAGAGCAAGACCTGGACCCCGCCGGGTACGACTGGTATTTGGATTTGCGCAAATACGGCAGTGTGCCGCACTCCGGCTTTGGCATGGGCATTGAACGCATGGTACGCTGGGTGTGTGGGTTACAGCACGTGCGTGAGACCATCCCCTTCCCGCGTATGATGGATAAAATTAGACCGTAACGACACACCGCAAAGTTACATTTAACGCACAAAAAGCAAACACTCAACTGTTTGCTTTTTGTTGCTTTTATTTTCCCTAAACCCACAAAATGCTAAAATATAGGCATGAATAACGTGCCGCAACATATTGCAATTATTATGGACGGGAACGGACGCTGGGCCAAAGCGCGTCACTTGCCGCGCCTGGCCGGCCACCGCGAAGGAGCCAACGCCGTTAAACGCACCATTGAGGCGGCCGCACAACAGGGCATCCGGTTTATTACGCTCTACGCGTTTTCCACGGAGAACTGGTCCCGCCCGCAAGACGAAATCAACGGGCTCATGGACCTACTGTGCAAAACGCTAGACAGCTATACCGGCGAGGCACAACAAAAAAATTACCGCCTCTTAGTAAGCGGCTCGCGCGCAAAACTCCCCCCCACCGTTTTGGAAAAAATAGATAAAGCCGTGCAAACTACCGCCCAAAATACAGGTCTTACCGTCAATTTAGCGCTTAATTACGGTGCCCGGCAGGAATTGGTACACGCTGTAAACACCCTACTGGCGCAAGGGAAAAGCGAAATTTCCATGGACGATATTTCCGCCCACTTATACCAACCCACCGTGCCGGACCCGGAGCTTATTATCCGCACGTCGGGCGAGGAGCGGCTTTCCAACTTTTTATTATGGCAAGCCGCCTATAGCGAGTTTTATTTTACCCCCGTTTTATGGCCCGATTTTAACGCCCAGGAACTCCAAAAAGCCCTAGACGCTTACGCCACGCGCACCCGCCGGTTTGGAGGCGTATGACCGCCACAGAAATTTTGGCGCAAATCCGCGCGCTTTCTTCGCCCGCTTTTAAAAAGCAAATGCAAACGCGCTTTGGCATTAACACGCAGTTTGCCGTCGGCACGCCGGTTACCAAACTGCGCCAGTTAGCCCGCAAACTGCCCAAGACCGACCAAGCCTTAGCCGACGCTTTATGGGCCACCCGCGTGCACGAGGCCCGCATTTTGGCCTCTATGCTGGCCGACCCCGCGCGTATGACGCGCGAGCAATTAACCGCGTGGGCGTATGAACTAAACTCGTGGGATATTTGCGACGCGTGCGCGCTGAACTTATTTGCCAAAGTACGTAACCCGCTTACGCTAGCCGAACGGTGGATGAAGAAGGAAGAAGAATTTGTCCGCCGCGCGGGCTTTGCTACCTTAGCGGTGCTAGCCATGCCACGCAGTAAAACGCCCGACAAAGACCTTATCAAAATGCTCCCGCTTGTTAAAATCCACGCCGCTGATGCGCGCCCTATGGTATTTAAAGCCGTCAACTGGGCACTACGCAACATTGGCAAAAAAAACCCCAACTTGACCCCCCACGCACTCCAATGCGCTAACGAAATTTTAGACCTCTATCCGGATAACCGCAACGCCGTGTGGGTAGCTAAAAACGCGCTGTGGGAACTCAACACGCCTGCTGTTAAAAAGATGATTGCTTCACGCGCGGCGTATTCAATTTAGTATAATAATGAAAGCAGCCCAGGTAACCGCTCCCGGCTAATTTCGGCGCAGGGGGAGGAACTTCCGGACTCCATAGGGCAATGCGTCGCCGGAAACGGCGGGCGGGTTTATGTACCCGACGGAAAGTGCCACAGAAAATAAACCGCCCGCAAGGGTAAGGGTGAAAAGGTGCGGTAAGAGCGCACCGCGCGCAAGGCAACAAGCGCGGCACGGCAAACCCCGCATGGAGCAAGGCCAAGCCGGTCCACAGGTGCCCGCCTTCGTGACCAAGTAGGCCGCTTAGAGTAATGGTTACCCCTGGTTTTACTAATCGGCCAGGACAGAATCCGGGGTATCGGGCTGCCTCTTTTTTTCTTCCTAATTTGAAGTAATACTTTGTTGCTCAATCGGTCGGATACCTCCGCCCTACGGGCGCGTGCCGCCAGTATTCCTCCCTCTTTCGCGTCGCGTCTTACTTCAAATTAGTTTGAAAAACCGGGTTGCAGAGTAAAGGGGCCGGTGCCTCTTTTTTCCTTCCTAATTTGAAGCAATACTTTACTACGTAATGATTAAATAAAGCCCGGGAAAATGCCGGTCTTTTGTTTTTACAACACTTGTTCTAAGACGATATTTTGAGAGGTTTTGGGGATTTTATAGGCACTGTGCGTGTTGACCTTTTTGTCCAGGCCAAACACGTTGACACGGTAGCGCAACTTGAGGGTGTCCCCCTCCGGCATAACGCTGACAATTTCAAACACTTTATCGGGCAGATTGCTTTGCGATTCTAACACCAACACTTCTTCTTTGGCAAAGTCAGCCGCCGGATAACTGCCCCGCGCCACTTGCTTAAACGCTTTGTAACCGTCTAAACTGGAAATGCGTTTTAACGAAACGGGGGCCTCAATCATGGTAATGCTTGTGCCGTCGGCCACGCGTTGGGCGGGCTTTTTGGCTTGCACCACCACGGTGTTTTGCGCGTCGGAAAGGACAACGCCGCTCGGCTTTTCTTCTTCGGCTTTAGGCGCAATAGTCCCGCCAAGCACAATATCTTCCGGCAGTTCACTGCGCACTAATTGGCTAGGTAACTCGGCCGAGCTTTTGGGCGTTGTATCGGGCAGGACTTCTTGCACATCTTCGGGCAAAGAGGTCTGTTCTAATTGGGCCAGTAACAAATCCGCCGGGGCCGCCGGACACGTTGCAACCGTTTGGCGATTGCCCGTCCACTGCCACGTCAGCGCGCCGCCGCACACCAGGCCGGCCGCAAACGTAAGCACCCACAGCAAAAGTAAGTTACTTTTTTTCATACGTAGCCACAATAACGGATTTTAACCCACCGCGCGGCGTAAAATTACCCGTTACGGTTGCTTTTTTGGGCTTACAGGCTTTTACCACATCATCCAAAATTTTATTGGCAATGTTTTCCATAAAAATGCCCATATCGCGGTACTCTAACAAATAGTATTTTAGCGATTTAAGTTCCAAGCTTAGCGCGTCGGGGATATATTCAATAATAATGGTGCCAAAATCGGGCAGTCCCGTTTTGGGGCAGACGGAGGTGAACTCCGGCAGTTCAATGCGCACGGTATAATCGCGCTTATATTGGTTTTCCCAGCATTGGATAGCGGGCAAAACCGTATCGGCATTTTTACGCGCATGCGTAGTGGTGTAACCAAAATCAATATCTTTTGTCATTTTATGTGTAACATCCTTGTAGAATTTAACCAAACAATCAAAACTACCCCCAGTGCACCTGTTACCGGCCATTGCCACGGCGCCGGGCCGTTGGCACTTTGCCACACCAAATAGGCCGCCAGTACCCCGTTTAATAGGACGGAGAGTACCACGTTTTGGCGAATCGTGCTGCCTAGTTTTTTATGAATGGAAAACAAATAATGCACGGCTTTTAAATCGCGCCGTTTTACAATCACGTCCACCCAGTTGTTATAGACGTTTTTACCGGAGGAAAACACCACCCCCGCATCAGCTTTTAACAGGGCAATAATATCGTTAAAACCGTCCCCCACCATTACCACTTGCTGGCCTAGCCCTTGCATATTGCCTACAATTTCGGCCTTGGTTTTGGGCAGTACAAAAAAGTTATATTTTTCAATGCCGGCCTCGCGCGCAATCGCAGAAACCGAGGCCTCGTTATCGCCGGACACCAAAATAAGCTCTTTGCGCCGCGCTTGTAACATGTGCACCATTTCCTGGGCACCGGGGCGCAGTTCGTCGGCCAACGTTAAATACCCCACATATACCCCGTTCACGGCCACGCAGATCACAGCTTCGCACTGTTGGGTGATCTCTTGGGTAACCGTAATCCCCTGCTCACTGAGCCACGGGATAGACCCGGCCTTAATATCGGTACCGCGGCTACGGGCTTGCACCCCCAGGCCGGGGAGCACATCAAAGGTAAGCAGTTTATTGGGTTTTATTTTATGTTCCCGGGCGTAGGTATTGACGGCGTCGGCAAACGGCCCGTCCACCAGTTGCTCGGCCGTGATAACCGCCTTTAAAAGTTGCTTGCGGTTTTCTTCCGCTACCGGGTACACCCCCGATACCCGCAGTTCCCCATACGTGAGCGTACCGGTTTTATCAAAAAAGAACGTGGACGCATTTACAATGCGCTCCAGGGCGTGTAAATTTTGAATTTTTAGTTGCAACCGCCGCGCCCCGCTGCGGGCAAAAAACCACGGGAAAATAACCGCAAACGCTAACGCCGCCGGGCAGAAAAGCGCTGTGACAAATAAAAATACCCCTAAATAGGCTTTCCACTGGGCAAGACCATATTGATATAGCAGCCACACATATCCCCCCACCCCACACAGTACAATCATGCTAAGCACCCAGGCGGCATAGCCGTCTAGCAAACTGCGCGAACTGGCGCGGTTGCGCTCACTATTTTTAATGGCGTTCACAATCCCCATAATTGCCGAGGTTGGCAACGTGTGGGTGACTTCCACATAAATATGGTCCGATTTATTGAGCGTGCCCGCATACACATTGTTCCCCAGCCGCTTAGCGGTGGGCATCATGTTGCCGGTAATAAGTTGCTCGTCAATAGAGGTTTTGCCTTTACGGATAATCCCGTCGCACGGTAAGCGCTCCCCGGTTTTCACAAATACCAAATCCCCGGCTTTGAGCTCGGTTGCAAACACGGTACGAAACTGCCGCCCTACGCACAAACGCGCGGCCTTGGGCAAAAAATCGTCTAATTTTTTGATAAAGACACGGGTTTTTTCTTTTTCACGGCTCAGGCGGCGTTCTACCCATAGCACCAGCGTAATGAGGAGCATAGTGTAGACGTATAAGTCCGTTACGGGGCCGTGCCAACTGACTATGTGGAAACTGTTAAGGAGCGAATATACAAATCCACACAACGCACAGACCGACACTAACGCCGATAAACTAAACCGTCCGCGGCTTACATCCGTAAGTCCGCAACGCAGTAAAATATCCCCACAAAATAGTACATCTAACAATGCCAGTACAAACGTCCCCATGGCCGAGTGCCCCAGTGCAGACGAAAACAGCACCAACATCAAAAAACACGTGGACAGGAAAAACCGATACGTAAAAGCCCGCGAAGGCACTTCTAAAGCGGCCGGCATAAATGGGGTGGCAGACATACTTAGTTAGCGGCTCCTTGCGCTTGTTGCAACGCTACGCGCCGTTGCCCTTGTGCGGTATAAGCACGCCCTTGCGGAAAGAAACGGCGGGTGGTCAGTTGGTAGCGCCCTTCTTGCGTTTTCATTAGTTCCAATTTATGCTGATATTTAGCGGCGTTGGCAGGGTCCAACTTCAAAGCGGTCATGTAGTTGGCGGTGGCTTCCACCGGGGACTGCATAGCCAGCATATCCCCCATTAAATCATACGCCGGAGCGTATTTGGGGGCCAATTCTTTGGCTTTGACCAGCGCCCCTAAGCCCATATCGCTGTCCCCGTTGCGGTACACCAAATCGCCTAAGTAATAATAGGACAAAGCATAATCCGGCTTGAGGGTAATGGCTTGCGTTAAATCGTCATACGCGTCGGCGGGATATCCCAGTTTAGCCAGTGCGCGGGCACGGCCCACGTATAAGAGGGCATTATTGGGTTGCACGGCAATCGCGTGCGAGAAGGAATCTTCCGCCGCTTCAAATTTGCCGGCTTCTAAGTAAGCAAGACCCCGGTTGTAAAGTAACGCCGGGTCATTGGGGCGAAGGGTGGCGGCGGCGGCAAAATCTAGCTGGGCTTGCGTTAAATCCCCCATTTTGGTGTAAGCAATTCCCCGGTTGAGCCGGGCACGGAAATAAGACGGGTTGCGTGCAATGGCTTCGGAAAAGTACGAAGCCGCTACCCCGTTATTGCCCTGCTGCATAGAAAGGGCCCCCAGGTTATTGTAGGTTTCGGGTTGATTGGGGTTTGCCTCCAAGGCGCGCAGATAATCTTGCTCCGCAAGACGGGTATTTTTGGCTTTTTCGGCCTCATTTTTAGCGGGCATCATTTCCCACAACAACCCGCGGTTGGTAAGTGCGGCGGCGTGTTGCGGGTTTTGCTTAATGAGCTGATTATACAGCTCCAGTGCTTGGGTGTAATTGCCTTTGGACGTAGCCAACTTGGCCTGTTGGAACAAGCGTGCATCACTGCCGCACGCGGCCAGTAACACGGCAACCAGTACTACAAAACTATATTTTTTCATGTTCTCTCCTTTGTGTAAGTAAACTAATCCCCAGGAGCACCGCTCCCACGGTAATGAGCGAGTCTGCCACGTTAAACACGGGCCAAACCCGCAGGTCCAAAAAATCTACTACAAACCCCAGGGTCACGCGGTCATACAAATTGCCCAGTGCCCCGGCCAAAATTAGCACAGCCCCCCACTCGCTACAACGGCCCTGGCGGGCCAGATCCTTCCAGCTAAAAATGATGTAGCCAATCACGGCCAACATCACCCCCACAAGCAGTGCGTTTGCGTTTTGGAACATCCCAAACGCGGCCCCGGTATTTTCCACATAGCTGAGCCAAAAATACTTGGCTAGCTCCACCGGTTGACCGGGCAGTACGCTCAGTGCCCACACCTTGCTGGCGCGGTCCGCTAGTAAGGCCACCGCCGCTACCAACAGCATCCAACGGTGTGCACTTATCCACGCACGCACCGCGGCCCACTTAGGCATTTACCGTGTCCTCTACGTGCAAGTTTTCTTTTTCTAAAACGCCTTGGCACCGGGCACAAATATCCTCGTGCGCCAACGTGCCCACTTCCGGCTTCCATTGCCAACAGCGCGCACATTTTTTACCGTCTGCGTGGGTTACTTCTACAAACAGCGGGTCCTTGCCGTCTTTAATTTCCACTTGCGACACAATAGCAATTTCCGGCCACAGGTCCTTGGTTTCTTCCAAAAATGCTTTGGTGGAAGCGTCGCACGTGCTGAAAATGACTTTAGCTTCTAAGGAAGAGCCAATAATTTTCTTTTCGCGGGCTTCTTCCAAAAATTTTTGCACGCCCTCGCGGATGCGGCGGATTTCGTTCCATTTTTGCTCCAAGCGCACATCCGGGATGAACGACGCATTAAGGGGCATATTGGTTAAGAAAATGCTTTGGGCAAATTCGCGCCCCAGGGCCGTTTTGCGCAAGCACTGCCACGCTTCTTCAGCCGTGAACGACAACACCGGCGCAATTAGTTTTAAAATGGCCACTACAATTTCAGCCAGTACGGTTTGTGCACTGCGCCGCCCGGGGGCGTTGGTCCCCAAGGTGTATAAGCGGTCTTTGGACGCGTCCAACATAAAAGAGGACAAGTCCAAAATACAAAAGTCCGTCAGCGCCCGCACGGCCCGGCGGAAGTTAAACTCGCCATACGCGGCGTGTACTTCCTGGATGAGCCCGTCCAACCGGCCCAGCATATATTTATCCATTTCGGCCAGTTCTTTGGCGGGCACTTTATGAACGGCGGGGTCATAGTCCGCCAGCGTCCCCAAGGCGTAGCGCACCGTATTGCGGATTTTGCGGTACGTATCAATGGGCCCTTGCAAAATTTCTTCGGAGATGCGCACGTCGCCCTGATAGTCGGATAGCGACACCCACAAACGCAAAATATCCGCCCCGTATTTGTTGATAACGTCTTCGGGGTCCACGGCGTTGCCGGCTGATTTATGCATGGGTTTGCCGTGGCCGTCTAGCACCATCCCGTGGGTTAAAATAGTTTTAAACGGAGCCGTATTTTCCAGCGTGTAAGACGGAATATACGAGCTTTGGAACCAACCGCGGTGCTGGTCGGACCCTTCGGAATAAACGTCGGCCGGGAAGTCCAACCCGCGGTCTTTTAACACAGCCGCCCAGGACACGCCCGAATCCAACCACACGTCCAAAATGTCGGTTTCTTTTCTAAATTCGTGGCATCCACACTCGCATTGATAGCCCTGCGGCATCAGTTTTTCCACCGGGTCAATAAACCAAAAGTCGGACCCTTCGTTCATAGCGCGCTGTTTAATAAATTCAAACAAATCGTGATTGATTTGCGCCTTGCCACACGCTGTACAATACAAAATAGTTACCGGGCTACCCCAGAAACGCTGACGGGACAAACACCAATCGGGCCGCAAGCCAATCATAGAACGCATGCGCTCTTGACCGGCAGCCGGATAAAATTGGACGTTGTCCAAATTTTTCATCAGTTTTTCGCGCAGCCCGTTTTTATCAATGGACATAAACCACTGTTCCGTGGCGCGGAAAATAATGGGGTTATGGCAACGCCAACAGTGCGGATAACTGTGCGAAATTTCTTGCTCTTTAATCAGCGCGCCCAATTCGTCCAATTTTTTTACCATGAGCGGGTTGGCCTCAAACACGTGCATCCCGGGGAAAATACCGGCGTCTTGGGTGTAGCAACCCTTTTCGTCCACCGGGCAGAACGTGTCCAGTTTCCATTGTTTGCCGGCTTGGGCGTCTTCTTCGCCGTGGCCGGGCGCAATATGCACCACGCCCACCCCGGCGTCCATGGTTACAAAGTCGGTCCAGATGACGGGGTTTTCTTTTTGGGTCAGCGGGTGGTAGTATTTCATGCCTACCAAATCCTTGCCCGCTACCGTGCCGGCTTGCGTGCAGCTGCGGCCGGTATTTTTGATAAATTCTTGCGCTAATTTTTCCGCCACAATGTAATACTCGCGGGTGGCGTCATCTTGCAAAATAGCGTAATCTTCCACGTTGGAAACAGCCGCCGCTTGGTTGGCGGGGATGGTCCACGGGGTGGTGGTCCACACGGCTAAACTTACGGGGTTTGCGTAGTCCAAGTCGCCCAAAATTTCTTTAGCCGGGTTGACCAGTTTAAAGCGCAAATAAATGGAGGGAGAAGAAACGTCCTTATATTCGGTTTCCGCGTCGGC
Organism: Candidatus Avelusimicrobium pecoris; assembly: GCA_902761975.1. Classification (GTDB taxonomy): domain Bacteria; phylum Elusimicrobiota; class Elusimicrobia; order Elusimicrobiales; family Elusimicrobiaceae; genus Avelusimicrobium; species Avelusimicrobium pecoris. Next base: position 24,862 of record CACWMG010000011.1, read on the forward strand.
CAGGGCGGTTTCACAATGGGGGCACCAGGTAATGGTTTTTTGCCCTTTATAGACGTATCCTTTTTCAATCAAGTCCAAAAATACGCCAATGGTGATACCTTCGTAGCGTTTATTCATGGTCAAATAGGGGTTGTCCCAATCGGCCTGTACGCCCAAGCGTTTAAAGCCCTGGCGTTGCAGGTCAATAAATTTGGCGGCAAACTCACGCGCTTTACGGCGGAAGGCGGGTACGTCGGTAATATGTTTTTTCTCTTGTTTAAGTTCTTTGAGTAGTGCCTGTTCAATGGGCAGGCCATGGCAGTCCCACCCGGGTACATAAGGCGTATAGTAGCCCGTCATAGCGCGGGATTTTAAAATAATATCCTTAATGGTTTTATCCAGCGCGTGGCCGATATGGATTTTGCCGTTAGCGTAGGGCGGCCCGTCGTGCAATACAAAATGTTTGCCTTGTTCGTTCTTTTTTAAAATGGCTTCGTAGAGGTTAATTTGCTTCCAAAATTCCAAGATACCGGGCTCTTTTTGCGCGAGCCCCGCGCGCATGGGGAAATCCGTTTTAGGCAATAAAACGGTGTGGGAATATTTATTTTTTGCCATGATAAAACTCCAATACAATTAAGGATAATTATATTATACAAAATAACGATAAAAGGGTTGTGGTTATTGAACAAACAGCCCTGGGTAATAATTTGCAGCCACAGCCCCCCTTTTTCCTACCAGGGACGAAAAAAGCACCCCCGGAAATTCACAACCGGAGGTGTTAGTAGTAGTTTAGGAAGTCAAGTTAGAGAGCCACACTACAACAGGAGTAAAATGTCGCTCCGCTAGTATTACTACATCTACATTTCCCAGTAGAAGCAGTCCAACAGCCACCACAATCTATGTCTGCATAATCCCACGCATTGCCACTAGCATCTTGTAACTGGCACTGGGCATCACAGGCTTCTGCACCTGCGGGAGCACAGGTCTTATTACCCCACTGCCACGTAGTACCGGAACATCCTGTGTGTGTTAGCCATGCATAACCCGATGCACAGGATGAATCTCGCACAGGTTTTCTCTCGGAAGTCCAAGTTCTACAACCACAGGCGGAATAATCACTCTGTGTACTCCACCGGGTCCCTTCACACACAGCACTGCGGGTATAGGTAGCACTCGGGTTAGTGAATCCGTACTCACTGCAGGAACCACTCGTTGCACTTGGTTTATCAGCGTTCTTACATCCACACGCATTATAATTATATGTGTATCCACTCCAACTACCATTCCTACAGGTACGTGTTCGAGTAATGTATTGTGATGATTTCGTATAACCTGTACACTTGGAATAATTGCTAGTTTCTACGTAATTGTTAGCTTGGCAAGTTCCGCTCCAAGTATATTTCCACTCATTAGAACTGCAACTAACATTTGTTACAGTAGAAGTTCCGCAATAGGAACTACTGGTCCCATACCGCGTATCGCACGAATAACTTTTTCCTTTCGTATAGGCGGCTGTACTGCATCCGCTTCCCCATTCATACTCCCACGTACCATCTGCTTGGCACGTTGCGCTAGTCAGCTTTGCCGTTCCACAGTAGCTATCCCCTTGTGTACTGCTACAACTATAACTTGTACCCACCGTATAGGCCGGCGACGTACAATTTTCTTCTACGTTACTTACTCTCCATTCCCCGGTTTTAGTGTTACATTCCACATCTTGCGTTACCGTTCCACACCATTGTTCTGTTGTTCCCTTGTACTCATCACACGTTTGGCTGGCTTTGGGTGCTGTCCCCGTACATTCTTTTTGACAAGTCTCTTCATCCCACGTAGGCTCCGCCCAACTTCCTC
>CACWMG010000012.1 GCA_902761975.1 Candidatus Avelusimicrobium pecoris
CAATAAACTGGAACTTAAAACTTACTACAACATTGGCGCGCAGAAAATTACCCAAGATAACGGTGCGGGGAACTTTATTTTGCAGCTGCAAGACGCCAACGGACAGTTATATGCCAGCCCCTATACGGCGTATCCTACGTATATTAACGTGGATTTTAACACGGGTATTTTTTACCTGGATTACCGCTTAGATGATGCCGGATTGTATGATACAACACCGGTTTCTTCGCGCAACTTAAAGTTTAAAATCCAGTATGAAAGCACGGTAAAAACGTATTTTGTGGAAGCGGGGATGGTGGTGCAATCGGAAACTGTTAAACTAAATGGGCGCACCCTATCGCGCAATAACGACTATTACATTGACTATACCTCCGGCTTTATTACATTTTACAAGGGCGACGAAATTACCGAAAATTCTGTCATAGATATTACCTACGATACCACAGGCGGGGAAAATGCCAATAACTCCGTAATTGGGGGACGGTTGGATTACCAACTCTTTAACAAAATTACTATCGGTACCACCGCCATTAAAGAAGGGGGCGAAAAACCCTCCACCGTGCCGCAAGTAGGCGCGTACACCAAAGACCTACTGGTGTATGGGGCGGATATCAACGGAAAAGACATTAAATTAGCAGAGCCCTTGTCGGTAGATTTTAGCGTAGAAGCCGCGCGTAGCGAGAAAAAACAAAATATGTTCGGCTACGCCATGGTGGACAATATGAACGACGCCAGTACCCAGGTGGGGGGAAGTATGGTGTTTCGGGACTGGATTTTTGCCTCTAACCCCAATGGAAAATCTACCTTTTTTAATACGTTGCGGTGGGATACGCAAGATTTACCCTCCCTGCAAATCAACCCCAAAGCCGCCGCCGATTATAACGATAAACAACAAGTGTTGGTCCTGGATTATGACTTTAGCCGGGCGCAAGGATATAGCACCGATTTGGATGAAGTTTCTATTGTCTATCCGCTGAGTATGGTGGGGATGGACTTGTCGGACAAGACGTCTTTCCAATTAACTATGCTAGGGGAAGAGGGCGGGCCGCAAGTCAACTTTGCCTTTGGCGATATTGATGAACACTCCGATAAAAGCAGCGGTATGACGACCCAGTGCGGTACCGGTGTGCCGAAAACGGAAGACGTGTATTGCCGCAACAGCTTAGCCCCCAACGAAGATATTGGGTGGTTGTTCACCAACCCGGACGGAAGTGAGCAGCGTTACGATCCCTTTGTAAATAACATTTACAACAAGGAAAGACAGCCCAACGGACGCATTGATACGCAAGATTTAAACGGCAACGGCAAATATGACGCGGAAAGCATCCCCACGGGGGGCAACTTTGGGTTTGCCGGGACGGATATTGTGGGGCTGCCGGATAATAAAGCGACCAACACCACGTGGCAAACGTTTTCGGTACCGTTGGAAATTGCCAATAAAGCACAGTGGAAAGCCGTGCACCATTTGCGTATTACGCTAAAAAAAGGGACCAACACCAAAGGGCAAATTAAAATTGCCAATGTGGGGCTTTCCGGCACGGCGTGGAACCCCAATGCGGCCCCGGCGGTGAACAAGTTTTCTATTTCGGGGATTAACAACGTAGAAAACGCCAATTACGAGCCGATTTTTAATTCTACCGGCGACGGGCTGCGCGTATTTAACTACTTGTATGGGTCTGTGGAAAATTTCCGTGAGGCCAACAAAAGCGTCAACGCGGTGGACCAATCCTTACGGCTGAAATTTGATACTACCAGCACCGATTGTGATAACGAAGCCTGCTACGCTAACCGCAACTTTTCTACCATGGATTTTACCCAACACCGTGAGTTCCGCTTCCTCTTGCACGGGGCCGGCAACGGGGCGACGGGGAGCCAATTTTTCTTAAAAGTAGGTACGCAACAAAATTACGATAAAATTATTGTGCCGGTGGACTACACCGGGTGGCGTTTGATTTCCGTAAAAATGGTGGACACAAACGGGGACGGTTCCACCGACGCATTTGAAAACGTTTCCGACGCGGAATATGGGGTAAAGGTAGAATCCGTGCGGGCGGTAAATGGGTTAGTCAATTTCCGCGAAGTTAGTTTGATTTTAGCCGGTGTGGAAAAAGCCAACGCTACCGGTAGCAGTGGCGAAGTGTGGCTCAACGTGATTCACTTGGCTGAGGCCATTAAACTAACGGGTAATGCGTACAAAGGCGACGTGGTGGTGCGCCTGGACGAATGGGGTAGCGCTGGGGCCAAATATGTGCATAAGGATAGCGATTTTGAAACGCCGCTGGCGGTATCTAAACAACAAAAAACCACGCAAGAAGAATATTTTGTTAAAATGACGCGCATTAAAGAGTTCCCTATGCAGGCTAATTTAACGCGCTCCACCGTTACTACACCCGTGGTGGGGGATAGCACCAACTATAACACCGTGAGTATGCTGGATAAAGGGCGCGTAAAACGCGAAACCGCCGTCGTGCGCGGGGATTTTATTAAAAAAGACTTGCCGCAAGTAGGCCTGGAATATACGCAAGATAGTACTACCTACGACGTTATGAAACGTAAGGACAATACGCATACGTATGGGGCCACGGTGTCCCACTCGGCGGGTTCGTTTAAAAATATTCAGGCGGGGTATCACTACACCACCGCATCTATTGACTATGCGCGCGACCGGCATATAGAGTCTAACGGTACTTATTACAACACAGATGAAAATACCCAAAAAGTGAACGCCAAATTTACCTATCAGCCCAATAATAACTTTAACTTTACCCCCAACTACAGCCTAAGCAAAAGTAAAGAGGACCGCACCCAATATATTACCCATGGGGAAGATTCCCGCCATTACCCCAAAGCCATGAACCAAAACACAGGGTTTAACTCCACCTGGAAAATTTCTAAATGGCTGGCTCCGTCGGTCAGTTACAATATTAGCACCCAGGAAAATAACAACCTTAGTAAGAAGAAAAGCCGTTATGGCACGACCACCTTTGAAATTGGCGACGTTAAAACAATTAACCGCAGTTCGGACGGCGGCGTAACCTTAACCCTAAGCGGAAACGAAATTTTACCCAAGAGCAAACTGTTTAGTACACTGGTAGTATCGTCCAGCTACCGCTTGCAGGATGCCGACACGTGGGATGATGTGGACAGCGGGTTTGATTCGCGCAAGGCGTTGTGGATCCGCGGATCGCTTAAAGACGTGGGGCAATTTGGCTACCGCCGAAGTATGACGTTGCGCGATACGTTTATGTCCACCCAACGCTGGAGCCCGCTTTCTAAATACAAATTGGGCGGCGCATTGGCCCCCTTGCAAACCATTACCCTTATTAATAACTTCTCTAAGACGTTGCAAAATAACGAGCAGACCGGCACCAAGTATGATTCTACCAGTATGACGCTGCCGGATGTAACGTTCTCTATTTCCGACTGGGAAAAATTCTTTTACGGCGGCAGTTGGCTCAGCTCTACCAACTTAAAACTGCGCTACAGCCAAGTGAAACAGAAAAACATTGGCACCGACGAGCAAAAAAATACCCAGTACGGCGGGGATTTGCGCTTTATGCTTTTCCGGTTCTTTGATACCGTGCTGAACTACACCCGCCACGAAACCAAGACATGGGATATCCGCGGAAGCTATAGTTTGCAACGTACCTTAGATGATGATATTTCCGCGCAGACCTCTTTTTACATAGGGGCTATGCGTATTACGCCTAAAGTACTTTATAACGCGCACGACAAGTGGTTGGTGCGCGGGCTGATTAGCGAAAGCTACAAGCAGTGGATCCCCAGTTTAAATTTACGGTGGGACTTTAACTTGCCGCGCAGTTGGAAATTGCCGTTTGTCAACCGCATGTATAATGCCACCAACCGTGTAATTTGGAACACTACATTTAGCTATACCGATAAAAAATCCCATGTGGAAGTAAAAGATAACTACCACTTGTTTGATGCCACTACGTCGCTAGATTATGAAATGTCCCAAAATTTACGCTTTACGCTAAGCGGCGGGCTTTCTATTATGGACCACGCTTACGTGGAAAGTGAAGACTATACCGCCTATCGGGTGGCTACCAATGTTACGGTCCAATTTTAAAACTTATCTTTACAACGCGGGTCAATATATATTGCATGTGCTTTTCCCGCGGGTGTGTTTTGGCTGTGGGTGCGACCTAGCATGGAACGCCCGCGCGCCCCTGTGCCCCACGTGTGAAAACGGACTTACGTTGCCGGGGCCGCTGATTTGCCAACGGTGTGGGGTGGTGCTGAAAAGCGGCGGGGCGCATTGTTTCCACTGCCGGGGGAGCAAGGCGGATAAATACAAATGCAAAATCATCCGCTCGGCCTGTAATTTTAATGAGTTTTCCCGCGGGCTTGTCCACGCGCTTAAATACCAAGGGGCCGATTATGTGGCCCCGTATATGGGCGGCGTGATGGCGCACCGCTTTGGGATGCTAACGGAACTGGCGGGGGTGAATTTGGTAATCCCGGTGCCGCTGTTTGGGCGGCGGCAAAAAAAGCGCGGATACAACCAAAGTGAGCTTTTGGCACGGGCGTTTTGCGCTAAAACGGGGTTGGCGTTGGATACGGCAACTTTGGTGCGGGTGCGCGATACCGGCTCGCAAACTAAACTGGGGCGTGCGGCGCGCGTGGAAAATATGGACGGCGCGTTTGACGTTAAAAATACCGCCGCCGTAAAAGGCAAAACCGTTTTACTGATTGATGATGTGGCGACGACGGGCTCTACGTTAGAGGGATGCGCAAAAGCCCTGCGCTTGGCCGGGGCCAAGCGCGTATTGGCTTACACGTTTGCACGGGAGAATTAGTTTTATAAGTTGGCTGGCATCCAACTCATCAAAATCCGTTGTAGATCGTTTGTTGGCTAGGTAAAAAACTTCTGGTGTGTTGGAAAGCGGTGGAGATTCCCGACAACGACACTCGGGAATGACAAGGGATTTAAAAAGGGTGGGTTTTACAATGCGCGCCCGGGGGTTAAAAGGCGGGTTTGTTGCCAATAATTCCTTCGGCGCGGAAGCTAAAGTAGTTGCCCCCTTTGCCAATAACAATGTGGTCCTCTACCTTAATATCAAATAAGGCGGTGGCTTGGATAATGGTGTTTGTGAGGGCAATATCCGCTTGCGACGGGTGCGCATCTCCGGATGGATGATTATGCACTAAAATCACGGAGCGGGCATTGGCTTTAAGCGCACAGTCCACTACTTGGCGCGGCGAAACCATTACTTTACCCAGGGACCCTGTGGCTATTACCTGCGTGCTAATCAGCGTGCCGCGGATAGATAAGCAAATTACTTCCACACATTCTACTTGGCGGTTGGAAAGCGAGGCTTTGCAATACGCCAGTACCAGTTGCGGGGAATTGAGTACGGGGGCATCTTGTACTTGGGCAAGCGAATAGCTTTTTACTACTTCGTGCAGTAAGTGCAAAAATTGCGCGGCGTGCGGGCCAATGCCGGGAACTTCGCACAGGTGTTTTTCGTCCGCGTCTAACACGGCCGCCAAAGAGCCAAATTTTTTAAGTAACGCCCACGCAAGCGGCTTCGTATCTTTGCGCGGAATGACGTAGGTAAGCAGTAATTCTAATACTTCGTGCGGCAAGAAACCGTCCAGACCGTGTTTGGCCATTTTTTGGCGCAAGCGGTCCCGATGACCGGAACAAGCAGGTTGTTTAGCGCGAAGAGTTGTCATCCTAACTATTATACCGTTTTTAATGGTACAATAGAAATAACTAAATTTGAGGAGTTTTTATGAGTAAAATTATTGTCATTGGCGGGGGGCCGGCCGGCTACCCGGCCGCGCTAGAAGCGGCTCAATTAGGGGCCGAAGTGGTGTTGGTGGAAAAAAATAAACTGGGCGGCGTGTGCGTGAATTGCGGGTGTATCCCGTCTAAATCGCTATTAGACGCGGCGCATAAGCTCTGCCTACTGCCCACACTCGGTACGTGGTGCGGGGATGAAGCGTCCGCGCGCCAACTGCTTGCCAAGCGTGACTGGAAAACCTTACAAGCCCGGCAACAAAAAGCCACGGCTAAACTGGTGCAAGGAGTGGGGTTTTTGCTCAAAAAAGCCGGTGTACACGTGGTGCAAGGCACGGCTAGCTTAGTGGACGAACACACCGTGCAAATTAAGACGGCCGCCGGGGTGGAAATTTTACAAGCGGACGGGGTAATTTTGGCAACCGGTTCCCAAGCGTTTTTGCCACCGCCGTTTGACGCTCTAAAAGATAAAATTTACGATAATTCCAATTTATTCAATATGCCGGATTTGCCCGCTAGTATGGCGATTGTGGGCGGCGGCGTAATTGGGTGTGAAATGGCTGACTTTTTAAGCGCGCTGGGGGTGCAAGTGCACATCATTGAAATGCAAGCGCGCATTTTGCCCCTGGAGGACGAAAGTGCCGCGCGCGTATTGGAGCGGGCCCTGGTCAAACGCGGGGTTGTGATACATGGTGGGGTATCGGCCACTGCGGCGGTGGAAGAAAACGGCGGGTGGACACTTACGCTTTCCAACGGCGAGCAAATCAAGGCCGAAAAAATACTGGCCGCTATCGGGCGCAGTGTGGATTTGACGGAATTAAACCTGGATAAAATTGGGGTAACCGCCACGCGCAAAGGCGTGCAAGTGAACCCGCAAACCTTGCAACTGAAAAACAACATTTACGCCGTGGGTGATATGAACGGAATTTGTCAACTGGCCCATGCCGCCAGCCGCCAAGGGCAAGTGGCCGCGCGTAATGTGTGCGGTACGCCGGCTGTGTACCATAATGAGGCTGTGCCGCGCGCGATTTACACCCACCCGGAGATTGCCTCCGTGGGCCTTACGCGTGCGCAAGCCGCTGTGCAAGGGGTGGAACTAAAAGCGCATAAAGTGTTTATGCTTGCCAATGGGCGCGCGGTGGCGCAGGAACAGACAGACGGATTTGTGGAAGTATTTACCGGCGTAAATGACGATACGATTTTAGGGGGGCTGTGGGTAGGCGCAAACGCGACGGAGCTTATCCATATTGTGAGTGTAGCGTTGCAAGCGCAGATGACGCTTACGCAACTTAAAGAAATTATTTTTGCGCACCCTACGCTAGCGGAAAGTATGGCCGAGGCGGTGCGCGCATGAGCGAGTGCTGTGTAGTACTAGTAAGCCCGCGGGACCCTAATAATATAGGAGCGTGTGCGCGGGCTATGGTCAATTTTGGGCTGAGCGATTTGCGCGTAGTAAAACCGTTTGCCCCCGTGTGGCGCGAGGCCACCAGTGCCGTAGGGGCGGCGGACCTTATGAAAAATGCCGCGCAACTGGAAAGTTTGGATGAGGCGTTAGCGGATTGTACATTTTCTTTGGCGGCCACGGCCTTGCGCAACCGCCGCGTAGAGCAGGAAGTAATTACACTGCCCAAATTGAACGAGCGTTTGGAAACGTTGCCCGCGGCCAAAGTGGCCCTGGTGTTTGGCAACGAAAAAACCGGCCTTGCTAATGAAGATATTGAACGGTGCGACGCTATTTTAAATATCCCTACAGTAGCCAAACAGCCGTCTATCAATTTGGCGCAAGCCGTGATTTTGACGTGCTATGAACTTTCGCGCCGTAGCGGTTTTACACCCCTACGCACGGTGGCCGCGCCCAAGGACCAACCGACTGACGCGCAACGGGAACTGTTTTTGGCGGCGGTGGAGAATTTGTGCGAAAAAGTGGACTTGCGTAATGATTTGTCGCGCCGGCAACGCCAGGACTTTTTGCGCCACGCATTGGACCGTCATCCGCTTAGCACGGTGCAGCTATTCTTTTTAAAAACCTTGGTGGAACGGCTAAACCAACGGTTGTAACAATAACCCCAAGCATAGCTTGGGGCTTACATTTGTATTAAATTAAGCAGACTTATAGCGCGTTATGGTTCATGAATCACCGTCACAGTTTCAGGGCCAATCTCATAAGTAAAACCTAATCTAAGTCCTTTGACAGGGGCTATTTCTTCTAGTTGTTTTACGACATCATCCATCTGTTCTGCGCATTCTTTAACCCATCTCTCTGTTTCTTTATCGGGAAACAGTGCGATTGATTGTAATATTTTAACGTACATTATATATTCCGTTCCTAAAACAACGGCCTGCTTGGCTTCCTCCGTTAAGACATCCGGCGTTGTTCCAGCTTGCATATAATAGGTAATATCGTAGGGGGTGCCTAATGTATAAAACCCCGGAAGCATATGATTTTTGTACGTATATTCGTAGGCTTCATCGACAATATCAGCCCCTCGGGTAGAACTGGCAATAAAACTTTCCGCTAATACCAGTTGGGCTTGCGGTACCAGTTTGTTGCGCAGGGCCTTATGCCATATCGTGTCCAGCATTGCATAATCCACAAATTGATTTTCCCCAAACTTCGGGAACTTGGCACCGTTTTTAATAACGTATTCCCGGATAGTCATCGCAGCAAGTACCTGCATAACTTCCGCTGGTACTACGGACACATCAAATCCTTTTGCTTCGGCTTGTTTGAGCAAACTTGTTTCATAAAAAGCAATTTCCCAGTTTTCACTACCGGCAATTTTTAAATATTGCTCCATAATATACTGTTTTAATTGTTGCGTGTTAGAGTCGTAGGCGGTTATATACGTATCTAATGTGTCTTTTAACAATTCTTTTCCTCTTTGTATGCTAAGGAGCTCTTCGGCCTGTTCATGGGACAAATAAGCCGTATGATAACCCTGTTTGAAGATACGGCCCGTTGGGAACATTCCAACAGTTTGTGCGTTATGAGCAACAGGAGCCGAAACTTTAGGAGTGTTTTTGGGAGTTACTGCTTTTGTTGCTGAATTCTTGGCGGTAGGTACTTGTGCCTTGGCCGGAACTTTGGCCCCGGGCAACGTGCTTTTGGGTGTTTTAACGCGAGTGCTTGCGGGCACTTTTTTAGACAGTGCAATTTCCAATGCTTTTGTGATATTTTTCCCTTTACCTCCGCCCGCATAGAGGAAGTTACTTATTAAAACAAACCCTAGTATCAGTATAAATGACTTTAATTTCATAATCTTTCTCCTTATTTTCTTACACTCTTATTGTAGGAAACAAACTTTTGATAAACCAGGGGCTTAAGGCCTATAGGCCCCATGGATTAGGGCCTACTAGTTACTAGGCCCTAGGGCCTAATACAATGTAACATTATAACGGTTGTTTTGACTTCAAATTTGCTAAAATATAAACAGTTATGGCGTATAACATTTTAGTTATCAATCCCGGCTCTATGTCCGACGACATTGGCTATTACCGCGGTAATAAGCCCGTGTTTGAGGTGACGGTGCGCTATTCACTTACCGACCTAGAGCCCTATGAGGGCAAAAACGTTACCGCCCAAATTCCCTTACGCCGTAAACTGATTTTGGATTACCTCTTGGACCACCAAGTACCCCTGAAAGAAATTGACGCCGTTATCGGGCGCGGGGGGCTTATTCACCCTGTGGAAGGCGGCGTATATGCCGTCAATGAGCCCATGATTGCGGATTTAACCTCGGGCAAGTACGGCAGTCACCCCAGTAATTTGGGGGGGATTTTAGCCAAAGATATTGCTAAATTTGCCGGGTGCCCCAGTTTTATTGCTAACCCGGTGGTCATTGACGAATTACAGCCCGTGGCGCGTTTGTCCGGCATGCCGGAAAACCCGCGTATTTCCATTTTCCATGCCCTTAGCCAAAAACGCGTGGCCCGTATGATTGCCGATAAATTAGGCAAACCCTACGAAAAAATTAACTGCATTGTGTGCCATGGCGGGGGCGGGGTCTCCGTCGGGGCCCATAAACAAGGCAAAGTAATTGACGTTACCAACGGCTTTGAGGGAGACGGACCCATGACCCCGCAACGTAGCGGTTGTACGCCTAATTCGGAACTGGTAAAAATGTGTTTCTCGGGCAATTATACCGAGCGTGAGATCCGCCTAAAACTACGTGGCAAAGGCGGGTTAGTGGCATATACCGGTACGGCCGACGTGAAAGAACTAGAGGAATTTATTGCTACGGGCAAAAAACGCCCGGGTAGCCTTATTACCTGTACCCGCGCCGAGGCCAAACTGGCACGCGACGCGATGGTGTATCAAATGTCCAAAGCCATTGGCGAAATGGCCGTGGTGCTAGAAGGGAAAATTGACTTTATTGCGCTAACAGGCGGGCTTATGAATAGCGTCTATATTCCGCAAGATATCAGCCGCTATGTAAGTTGGCTGGCCCCGGTGTATGTGTTCCCGGGTAGCGAGGAAAAAGATGCCCTGCGCGACGCCGCGCGCCGGGCGTTACAAAACCCCAACATGGTAAAACAATACAATAACTGATTTACTTTATTATTAAGGAGACGTTACTATGAAATTTAGCAGTTTTGCAGATTTAATTAACCAGGTAAAAGGAAAAACCAACCGGGTGGTCGTGCCCGGGGCGAACAACAAAGAAGCCTTAACCGCTATTAAAATGGCTGATGAGAACGGGCTGATTTCCCACGGGATTTTAATTGGGCCGTTGGCCGCCGTAAAAGAAATGGTAAAAACGGTTGGCCTCAACGAAAGCAAATTTGAATTTATTGACTGCGAAGATGTGCCTACGATGTGCAAACTGGCCGTGGACCAAATTTTGGCCGGCAAGGGCGACTTTTTGATTAAAGGGCTAGTGGATACCAAGTACTACATGAAAGCCATTTTAAACAAAGAAGCCCACTTGGTGCCCGAAGGGGCCCTCCTTTCCCACTTTGTGCTTTTCAGCACGCCCAAATACAAAAAACCGTTTGCGGTGACGGACTCGGCCGTGGTCATTTCCCCCACGTTAGAGCAAAAAGTAAAAATCATCCAAAATGCGGTCAACACCATGCATAAATTGGGGTTGGAAAACCCGAAAGTGGCTTGTGTGTGCCCCGTAGAAAAAGTGAACGAAAAAATTCCCAGCACCGTGGATGCCGCGGCGTTGGAGCAAATGAATAAAGAGGGGAAAATTACGGGTTGTGTAGTAGAAGGACCGTATGATTTCTATATTTCCATGTCCCCGGAAAGAGCCGCTGAAAAGGGCATTAAAGATAAACAAGTGGCCGGCGACGCCGATATTTTGATGTTGCCGGACCTAGATGCCGGAAACCCGCTTTACAAAGCCTTGGCGTTTTTTGGGGCCGACATGGAGGCCGCGGCTGTTTTGGTAGGGCCGAAAATCCCGGTGATTTTGCCTTCGCGCGCGGATGACCCGAAAGTAAAATTAAACGCTATTGCGCTTTGCTCGTTCTTAAAGGGTAACTAAACTAGGGGCGGGCCTTGCGCCCGCCTTTTTTAAAGGGTATGAAAAATAAACTGCTAGAATTTTTACATCATCACTATTTGCACTATCATGATGTGCTGTTTTATGTGGTTATTTTGGCTGTAATGGGGCTTAGCACATACGCGGCCTTGCACATTACGAAGGTACGCCGCGCGCAAGAACAAGAGTTACTGGCCGCCCAGCGCGAAATTCCCTCGCAAACCTACACCATTAAAGAAAAACCGATTTATAATGCGCTGGCCGAAAGCGGCCTAGCGCGCCAGGAAGTAGTGCAAATTGTCAATAAACTGGGCAGTGTGGTCAATACGCGCCGCTTGCAACCGCAGGATGAATATACGTTGTCCGTAGAGGACGGGCATTTTATTTTGCTCCTGTTAAAACAAGGTTTTAAACGCTACTATGTGGCCAATGTGGATGATTATTTAGTGGCCGGGATCAGTGAGGTGGAGCTCAGTACGCGCGTTAAAACGGCGGCGGGTACGATCCACAGTTCCCTCTTTCAAACCATGGTGGCTGACGGGTTACAGGTGCCGCTTATCTTGGATTTTACGGACGCGTTTTCGTGGACGGTGGATTTTAATACCGATACCCGCAACGGCGACGAATATACCGCTTTGTGGGAAGAAAATTTTGCGCCGTCCGGCGAGGTCGTCAGCCAGGATCTATTGGCGGCTTCGTACAAAAATGTGAACGAAACCAAACCTACGTATGCGTTTTATTTTGAGGACGATTTTTATGATGAAACGGGCAAAGTAAGCCGCAAAATGTTTTTAAAGTCCCCCATTAGTTTCCGCGGGTACCGTATTTCGTCTTACTTTAACCCGGCGCGTATGCACCCTATTTTAAAAATCCGCCGCCCGCATTTGGGCATTGACTATGCCGCCCCGGCCGGAACCCCGGTGCAAGCGGTTGCCGACGGTACGGTGAAATTTGCCGGCTGGAAAGGCGGGTTTGGTAACTTTGTGGAAATTCATCACGCCAATGATTACACCACCATGTACGGGCACTTAAAAAGTTTTGGCAAAGGCGTAAAAGTAGGGGCCAAAATTAAACAAGGGGCTACGGTGGGATATATTGGCAGTACGGGGCTTTCCACGGGGCCGCATTTGGATTTTCGCATTAAAGAAAAAAATAAATTTATGGATTTTCTAAAAATGAAAAACCGTAACTCGGCCGTGCGCGATATCCCGGCGGAAAAACGGGCTGAATTTGATGAGCTGGTACAACTGTATTTAAAAGAATTAAATGCGGCCAAACAAGCAGATGCCAAAGCACCTGCCCCGGAGGAAAAGCATGATTAAACATAAAAAAATTGCCTTAACCGGTGGACCCAATAGCGGCAAAACCACCGCGCTTACCATTTTAAAAGAAACGTTCGGCCCGCAAGTGGAACTGGTGCGCGAGGCCGCCACCATGGTGTTTAGTGGTGGATTTCCGCGCCAAGACAATAGCCGTGCGCATATTGAGGCGGCGCAGAAAATTATTTTTGTGGCTACGCGTGAAATGGAAGAGTTGGCCGAAGAATATTCCCAGGCAGAACTGATTGTATGTGACCGGGGAACAGTGGACGCGGCCGTGTATTGGCCCGGCGGGGTGGACGATTTTTTTAAAACCATGGGTACCACGCTGGAAAAAGAAATGGCCCGCTATGATGCGGTGTTACACTTGTCTCCGCCCACCAACCCGGCGTTTTATCAATCCACGCACGTGCGTACGGAAAACTTGCACCAGGCATTTGAAATTGATGAGAAAATTTTACAGATTTGGCAAAATCATCCCAACCGCTTGATTGTGGAAGGTAAAGAACATTTCTTTGAAAAAGCGGAAATTATTAAGAATTTTGTAGAAAAAATTATTAAAGGATAGCGTTATGAAAAAAATTGTATTAACCGGCGGCCCTAGCGGCGGAAAAACGACGGCCTTATCTATTTTAAAAGAAACGTTTGGCAAAAAAATTGCCCTGGTGCAGGAAGCGGCTACGCTGATTTACAGCGGCGGGTTTCCGCGTACGGACAATTCCCCCGTGCATATTGTGCACGCGCAGAAAATTATTTTCTATACCGTAAAGCAATTAGAAGAACTGGCCGAAAAAACATCTGATGCGGCGGTAATGGTGTGCGACCGCGGTACTATTGACGGTGCGGTGTATTGGCCGTATGGACCGGAAGATTTTTTTAAAAATATGCAATCTAGCCTGGAGGCGGAACTGGCACGCTATGATGCGGTCATTCACTTGTCCCCGCCGCCGGAGAAAGACTATTACCAAGCCACTAACGTGCGCACGGAAAACTTACAGCAAGCGTTTGAGATTGATGACAAAATTTTAAATATTTGGTCCAAACACCCCAACCGCTTGGTGGTTCCGCGGGAAAAACATTATTTTGAAAAAGCGGAAATTATTAAAAATTTTGTAGAAAATTTAATTAAATAGGAGTTTTATATTATGATTTGGAATCCTTTTAAAAAGAAAGAAGAAGTGCCGCCTGCACAGCCGCAATCTATTGTGGAAAAGCTAGACAAGGAAATTGAAAATTTGCCCGACGCTTTTAAAATGCAACTAAAAGACCCTAAGGTCAAAGAGCGGTTTATGAGCATTGCCCGGCGTATGGAAGCGGACGGTGTGAACTTTAAGAGCATCCGCCAAATGAAAAAGTGGATGAAAGAGCACGAGGCCGAACTACGCGCGGAAGGTAACCCGGAACAACATCACGTGGAAACCGTGGTGCACGAGGGGCCCAAAATTGGCCGCAACGACCCGTGCCCGTGTGGCAGTGGCAAGAAGTATAAGAAGTGCTGTGGTGTGAATAAATAAAAAGACTTGAAAACAAAACCCCCGGGTAGATACTCGGGGGTTTTATCGGTTAAACTAATTGGAAGAAACAGTGGGGGTGGCGGGGAGTTCTTCCGCCCGCGGAGGAAATAGTTCTTCGGCCATTTTTTCGGCGTTTTCACGGGCGGTGTTGTAAGCGGACACCGCTTGTAAAAATTGGTCCGTAGGGCGGTTGGTTTCCACGTTTTTTGCCATTTCTAACTCCAAAACGGCTTTTTTTAGGTTGAAATCTTCCAGCGCTAGCCACAATTTAATGTGATTTACCAAGCGGTCTTTTTCTTCGCTTACCACTACGGGGCAGGATTGTAAGGCTTGGTTTAAAATGGTCAGCTCCCGGTCGGCACTTTCGCGGCTGGTATGCTCAAAAATGGGGTTGTGGGTGTCCAACTCCGGCACCGACACAGTAGCGGCGCGCACCATGGTGCGTTCGGGCAGATAGACGTTACCCACCACCATACCGCCTACAAATAGTAGGGCCATGGTTAGGACATAAAGAATATATTTCATACCCCATATTTTAGCAAAATTTCTGCCTAATTTACGCGAGTACTTTGTAAGGTTAAAAAAGCTATAATAAAGTATCTTACTGACTGGAGGGTTTATGAAAGACGTTACACCAAACCGGGTGCCGGCAGCGGTTATTTTTCTGCCTATATTTTTGATTTTGCTGTTGTTGGCGGCGTTTAGCTCTTATTTTACAGTTTCCGCCGGGACGGTGGCTGTGAAACTGCGCTTTGGTAAATTAGTGGGAGCATACGGCGAGGGCATCCACTTTAAAATGCCGTTTATTGATAGCGTAGAAAAGTTTTCCGTGCGCATTAAAAAAGATTCGTTTGATACGGAAGCATTTTCTAAAGATTTGCAGACCGTGGGGCTGACGTTGGCCGTCAACCACCGCATTTTGCCTAACACGGTGGAATCTATCTACCGCAACTTAGGTCCGGAATATACCAGCACCATTTTAAAACCCATGGTGGAAGAGTGGACTAAGGCGGTTATTGCCAAATACTCGGCCGACAGCTTAATTGCCAACCGTGTGGAAGTGGCCAAGGAACTTAACGAAATTTTAAAACAGAAAATGGCGGAAAAAGAGGTAATCGTCTCCGACATTGCTATTACCAATTTTGAATTTTCCAAGCAGTTTTTAAAAGCTGTAGAAGAAAAACAAATTGCGGAGCAAGAAGCCAAACGCGCCACTAATTTGGTTGAAAAAGTGAAAAAAGAGGCTGAGCAGAAAATTTTGCAAGCGGAAGCAGAGGCTAAATCCTTGCGTTTGCAACGGGAAGTAGTATCGGACAATTTGATTAAACTGCGCCAGGTGGAAGCCCAACTTAAAGCCATTGATAAATGGGACGGACGGATGCCTACCTACATGGCGGGTGACCAAATGCCCTTTGTAATGGCCAAATAAGTCCGCAAAAAAGTTATAATAAAGGCAGACGCGTTGCGTTTGCCTTTTTTATTGGCAAGGAGCCTATATGAAAACTTTTTTAAAAATTTTAGTAGGGGTGTTACTGGCCGGGGGACTTTTTACGTTTGCATTTTACCGTACCCCGCAGGAACGGGCGTTTCGGGAGCATTTAAAGAAAGCCCAAGCAAACGAGGAATCTGCCCAACTGGCTTTAGCGCAAGATTATTTGTTGGGTCAAGGTACTAAGCCCGATACGGCCCAAGCAGTGGCCTGGTACGAAAAAGCCGCCGCTAGCGGCAGTGCCCAAGCGGCTTGGCAGCTCTATGAGCTTTATTCCAGTGGCAACCAAGTGCCTGCGGACCCGGCACGTGCGTTGGATTACTTGCAACTAGCCGTGCAAAGAAATTGGCCGCAAGCCCAGTATGAGTGGGGGAATTTTTATGCGCAAGGTGAACAGGTTCCGGAGCACAAGGGCCAAGCGCTTTTTTGGTATATGATGGCCGCCAAAAATGGGTCCGCCCCGGCACAAGCCAAAGTGGAAGGTTTAGCTACGCAGGAGCCGGATTTGTTTGAACAAGTCAGCCAATTTGCCGCCCAACTGGCCAGCGCAGAACAAAACAACACACAAGCTATGCTAGAGGTGGCACAAAGCTATCGCCAAGGAAATCCCATTTTGCAAGACGCCCCTTTAGCGGCCCAATGGTATGAGAAAGCGTGGGAAACCTCTAACCACACATTACCGGCGGCTGCTATGGCTTTGTGGGGCCTGTATAGTACAGGGGAAGGCGTAGAACAAGACGAAAATGCCGCGGCAGATTATTTGGCGGCCGCCGCAGAACTAAAAGATCCGGCGGCCCAATATCAGCTGGGCGAGCAAGCCTATAGCGAAGATCCCGCACGTATGGAAGATGCGTTTGCGTGGTTTTCCAACGCGGCGGCGCAAGGGCACAGCCAAGCCCAATATATGACGGGGTTTATGTTACTGCAAGGGCAAGGAACGGCTAAATCCGTGCCGCTGGCTATCCGTTTTTTTGAACAGTCCGCTAACCAAGAAAATCCCTCCGCACAATATGTATTAGGGCAGCTTTATTTGAAAGGAATTGGCGTTAAAAAAAGCCCGCGTAAAGGGCGTGCCTGGCTAAATCAGGCCGCTCAAAACGGTAGCGAACCGGCCAAAGCACTATTGGGAATTTAAGGTAATTTTTCGTTATTTTTTGATAAAGGCGATCTCTTGTAAGGGGTCGCCTTATTACATGTGATTTGGGGGTAGCGGCTCAAAATGCGAGGTACCACGGGCTTTGTCATATACCAGCACGCGGTAGGTGGGTTGGTCTTGAATATGAGACCCTAATACAAAACGTAAATAACGTACTTCGGGATCTTGGTATAAGGTCATGAGTAGCGACTGGGGTAACTGATCGTATATTTCTTCTTGGTTAATTATAGTGCCGTGTTCATCCATGCATTGGATATAAATAATGCGCTCATCCAAGTTAATAGAACCAAAATTGATCCCTTTGGCAACAATAGGGATAGTAGTATTTCCATTGCGGTATGCTTGTAACAAATATGGGATAATACGCACACTGGCGGCATAGGATTTATCCTCCCAGGTGCTACCACAGTGGATACCGATAGCTTGGCCTTTTGCGTTTAGCAAAGGACCGCCGCACAGCCCGGAACGTTTGGTTTGCTCGGCCGGGAAGTCTGTACGGATAAAGCGGGTGTTGTCTTTTTCAAACGTTAAATTGTTGATTTGGTACAGTTTGTTTGAGGCGTAGCCCCAGGAGGTTAGTTTTTCCTGTGGATTGATTTGGGTGGCCAGTTCAAAAGGGCGTAGCTCCTTAGGCAAAGGGCCCTCTAGCTTAATGAGTGCCGCATCAGACAGTAGGGCCGGGCCTTGCTGTACCAAGGTCCCCTTTACAGGAATTTCTTTTTTCCCGTCATAAAATGTAAGGAGCAGTTTTTCGCCTAATTGCGCAGTATGCCCGGCTGTTACAGCCCATACGCTACGTGCCCCTTGGTAGCGTGTGGTAAATAGAAAAGCTGTGGAGTGGGGGCGTTGATTCATGGGTAAATCCAGCAAAATGGCGTGGTCCAGGCGGGCCACAGAAAGCCGAATATCCGGCCGTTTGGCTGCTTGCAGTACGGTACGGTCTAGCGTAGAAGAAGTCAGTGCTTTGGAAACATATTTTAGCCCTTTGGCTTTTTGGGCGTGAGAAAAGCCAGCAAAAGAGAGAAACAGGGCCCCTATAAACAAGATGTGCAAGTTCTTCATACTTATACTATAACCGTTTTAGTAAGCAGTTGCAAGGAACAAAAGGCCTAGGACCGGGTGTAAAAAAGACCTAGAAAAACCCCCACACAAAGGTGGGGGAACTATTAGCGGTAGTTGGTGAACTGAAGCTCTACGCCAAAGTCTTTGCCTTTGAGGAAGGCGATAACGGCTTGTAATTCATCCTTGGATTTAGAGGATACGCGCAGTTGGTCCCCCTGGATAGAGGCCGAAACTTTCAGCTTGGCATCTTTAATGGCTTTGGTAATTTCTTTGGCTTTATCGGCCGGGATCCCTTGCTGGATTTTAACCGTTTGTTTGGCGTTTCCGCCCAATGCGGCTTCAATTTTTTGTGGGGTCAAGTTTTTAAGCGCAATCCCGCGTTTGGCCATGCGGGTAAAAATAATGTCGCGCAAGGTGTTCACTTTGTATTCGTCCGCGGAGGCAAGTTTAAGTTCACTCTCTTTTTGGTTTAGTTCAATGGAGGAATTAGTCCCTTTAAAATCGTAGCGGTTGGTAATTTCTTTATTGGCGGCCGAGACACATTCGCTTACCAGGTTTAAATCTACCTTAGATACTACGTCAAAACTATAATCTGCCATATTATTTACTCCTCTAAATAGGTTGTTTTCCCTTATTATACTTTTTTTGTACAATAAGAGTAAGGCAGGCCGGGCTTGCCAATTTTTAAGGAGGGAGTACGTATTGTGCTGGCGGGGAAACCCGCATACTTACTTATGAACATCAAAATTCGTTTAACCGTGATGAACTTCCTGGAATTTGCCGTGTGGGGTGCCTATTTAACGTCTATGGGCATTTTCCTGGCGGGTGCCGGGTTTGCTGATAAAATTGGTTGGTTCTATGCGACACAAGGTTTTGTGTCTCTTTTTATGCCTGCCGTGGTGGGGATTGTGGCGGACCGTTGGGTGCCCGCGCAAAAAATGCTTGCCTTGTGCCACCTGTTAGCCGCCCTGTTTATGGCGGGGGCCGCGTGGTTTGGCTCGCAAGCGAATATCTGTTTTTGCAGTTTGTTCACGTGCTACACCCTTAGCGTAGCTTTTTATATGCCGACGCTCGCGCTTTCCAACTCGGTTGCTTATACGGCGCTACGTCAACAAAATTTAGATACTGTTAAATGCTTTCCGCCCATTCGTGTGTTTGGCACCGTGGGCTTTATTATTGCCATGTGGACGACCAACTTTGCCCACTTTGCCGGGTCCTACACGCAGTGGTATTTCTCGGCTATTTTAGGCGTAATTTTGGGGCTGTATTGTTTTACGCTACCTAACTGCCCCGTAAGTACCGAAAAAGCCCGCACCTTGGGCGAAGCCTTGGGCTTAAAGGCGTTTGCCTTGTTTAAAGAGAAAAAAATGGCGGTGTTCTTTATTTTCTCTATGCTACTGGGGATGAGCTTGCAGATTACCAACGGTTTTGCCGGGCCGTTTATTACCGGGTTTAACAGCTTGGCGGGGTACACGGGCTCGTGGGGGGCCAACAACGCTACGGCCTTAATTTCGCTTTCCCAAATTTCCGAAACGCTTTGTATTTTGCTTATTCCGTTCTTCTTAAAACGCTACGGGATTAAAAAAGTAATGCTGATTAGTATGTTGGCGTGGGTGCTACGCTTTGGACTTTTGGGCGTAGGCAACCCGTCCACCGCGCTGGGGATTTTGATGCTGATTGCGTCCATGATTATCTACGGAGTGGCGTTTGATTTCTTCAACATTTCCGGCTCTTTGTATGTGGACCAGGAAACCGACCCGTCTATCCGTTCTTCCGCGCAGGGTGTGTTTATGCTGATGACCAACGGTTTTGGTGCGGCTATTGGCTCCTTGGCCGCGCAGAAAGTGATTAACTGCCTGGTGAACGTGCATTTGGACCCGTCCAAAATGGTGGACGGCGTGTATCCGCAGGCACTTTCGCAAGCTATTATGAACGGCTGGAGTGAGAGCTGGTTTGTATTTGCCGGATTCTCTCTTGTGGTAGCGGTGCTGTTTGCGTGGCTGTTTAAATATAAGCACGTTCCGCAGAATTAAGTTGGTAACTATTTTGAAAAGCCCCTCAATAGAGGGGTTTTTTAATTGCATCCGGCGATTCCATGTCGTCAATCATTTTTTTGAGGCCCATAGATTTGGGCTTTATCTCTTAATTTTCTATGGTAAGTAATGGCAAAGCGGTGGACCTCGTCGCGAATTTCCATGAGCAAATTTAAGGCGGGGTCCCCAATGGGCAATTTAATACTTTCGGCCTGTCCGGGGATATAAATGCCTTCGTGCGTTTCGGCCAGGGAAATGAACGGGATATACATGTCCGCGCGTTCAAAAGCGTTTAGCGCGGCGTGAATTTGGCTTTTGCCGCCGTCTAGCAAAATTAAATCGGGCGTTTGGCTAGGGTCCCTTTTTATTTGGCGCAAGCGGCGGTACACGCTTTCTTCCATCATGGCAAAATCGCTACCGCCTTTATCGGGCATGGCGGTTTTGATTTTAAAGCGGCGGTAATGTTCGTGGTTTTTCTCGCCGTTAATGTAGCATACCATACAGCCTACCGCCTCACGCCCGAATAAATGGGAGTTATCAAACGCCTCAATATGTGCGGGCAATTTTTTAAGCCCAATTACTTCGGCCAGGCGTTTTAGTTTGTCCGTGTTTTGCATAGCCGTAGTAATGTAATCGTCCTTAAACCGGCCGACCAGTACGCGCTCTTTCATGTGGTCTAGCGCGTGTAAAAAATTGCGGTACACGGCGGCTTGTTCGTACTCCATTTTTTGGGAGTGGGCGTGCATTAAAGCCGTGAGGGAGTCTTGCAAATTGCCAAAATTGCCGTCTAAAAAGTCCGCCATGCGCTCGGCGTTTTTTTGGTAGTCCTCATAAGAAATTTTACCCGCACACGGGGCTGGGCATTGACCTGTGTGGTAATAAATACATGTATTGATTTTAATATCCTGCAATTTCTTTTCGCGCGAAAATTTCCACTTGCACGGGCGCAGGGAGGCGTAGCCGCTCTTCCACAAAAAGCGCATTAAACTTTTGACGGTGTAAGACTTGGGGTACGGCCCGTAATAGGCGTCTTTACTGCGTTTGCCGGCGTCGGCCGCGCTCTTGCGTACCAGTTGCAAGCGGGGGAAATCCTCGCTTAAACTCAGTTTTAAATAGGGGTAGGTTTTGCCGTCCTTGCCCAGCGAGTTAAAAAACGGTTGGTATTGCTTGATGAGCTTTTCTTCCAACACGAGGGCGTCGCGCTCGCTAGCGCAGGTAACGTAATCTATCTTGGAAATGAGCGGCAGTAAAGAGGGTAATTTCCACCCGCGCGAGTAAAGGTTGGACTCTTGGAAATACTGTTTGACCCGGTCTGAGAGGTTTTTGGCCTTGCCGATATATAAAATGGTGCCGTCTTTGGCACGCATGATGTACACGCCGGGCGAATTTGGTAAAATGTTAATGCGCTCATCCATAATCTTATTATATAACAACAGGGAGTCAGGTTGCACTGGCACAGACCAACAATTTGCCAAAATCTTTCAATTTTGCGCTCCCTTGGGCCTAACGTACTTGCCGCGCTACGCGCGGTCCGACAGGCGTACGCTACAGCCCAACTAGGCCCGCAAACTTGTTTGATTTTGACAAATCAGGGTACTGGCTATTTTCCCCTGTGTTCGGGGAAATTCGGCAAGCTACTTGTTTGGGAAAAATTTATTGACCAATTTGCCGCGCAAAAGGTATAATGTATATAACCGATTTTTAGTACAGAGGTAAATTAACACATGGCAAAATTGAAAACGGGCCGCCACACCAGCGCCCTTAAAGCTCAGCGCCAAGCTGAAAAAAGAAACTCCGCTAACAAAGGGCTGATTAAAAAAGTCCGCGTAGCGACCAAAACGGTAAAGGCCTCGGCCACTACCAAAGCGAAAACCTTGAAAGAGGATTTGAAAAAAGCGAACGCTTGCATTGACAAAGCCGCTAAAAAGAAAGTGATCCACTGGAAAACGGCTGCCCGCAAGAAATCGCGCCTTGCCAAGGCCGCTAACAAAGCCGCCAAATAAGTAGTTTTAGTTTAATACACCCCGCCAATGTGCGGGGTTTTTTTGTTATAATGTAAATACAATTTGATTCTGTTTTTGGAACCGTATGCGGAATACGGAGTTCCCCATAAAGGGGATCTCTCCAAATCCAAAAATAGCCGTATATAGGCACAGTGTTATTGAGCTGATCCCTCAACGACATTGTGCCGAGCGTTTCTTGCTTTATGGCAAGGGGCCGCGGCTGTTACATTTGGGACTTTGGAGAGACTCAAAAGTAGTAGCCGTTTTTGCATGGTTTCATAAGTGGACAAATTGACAATGTGTAGATCCTCGACAGAGACACTCGGGGATGACAAGTAGATGTAGGTCAGGTTTTACCTGACAATGTAAAAGGAGAAAACTTATGAAAACCAACAAAAATGTAATTATAAAACAAAGTATTATTCCCGAACTTGTTTCGGGATCTTCCACGCAGGCCTTTACGCAACAACAAGCGTTGAAGACCCTGAAAAAATTTCAGGGATTATCTAATTTTACAACGGCCCCTGGCTTTACCCCCTGTCGTCATCGTGAAACTTATAGGTTGGGCGTTAGCCCAACAGGAGCCGCAAGCAAGTTGTGGGATATTTGCCACAAAGACGAGGATTTGTCAGGCTCACACCTGACCTATAAAAACTGTAGCGGTTTTACGTTAATAGAACTCTTAGTGGTCGTTCTCATTATTGGCATTTTAGCCGCCGTGGCGGTGCCGCAATATCAATTTTCTGTGTATAAGAGTAAATATGCCTTACTAAAATCTAGCATGAAAACCATTTTGCAGGCCGAGGAAGTCTATCGTTTGGCTAATGGATCTTACACAGAAAGTTTTGATGAATTGGATATAAGTAAAATAGCCAATTGCGGCTTATTCCACGACGCTCTAGGTGTATATATTACCTGTGCTGATCCAAGTATTAACATGGAATACTACGTTTCTACTTATGGGGAAAGGCGTTCTTTGTGTATAGCAAAGGTTGCAGCGGAAACCTCTGTCCAAGCAAGGATTTGTAAGCAAGAAACAGGACATAAAAATTACACTGAAGGCGTGCCAGGAAAGTATTTTGGGTACAAATACTAACCTAATTTCTAATCAATTTTTATGCTTGCGAGAGGGACGCTAAAAATTTATAGTAGAGTTACAAACTACTTAACGGGAGGATTTTTATGTGGGAAAAAGAAATTGATATTTACCAAGTGCGCGAAATACGCGCCCGCACGACCGTCTTTTTAGGCGTGGGAGCGATTAAAAAGATTGATGACATCTGTGCCGATTTAAAGGCGCGCGGACTCACCAAACTAATTGTAGTAACCGGGCGCGGCGCGTACAAAAAAACGGGTGCGTGGGACCATGTGGCGGCGGCGTTCCAAAAGCACGGTATTTCCTATGTGCATTACGATAAAGTAACCCCCAACCCCAACACCCACCACGTCAATGAAGCGGCCAAAATG
>CACWMG010000013.1:0-5558 GCA_902761975.1 Candidatus Avelusimicrobium pecoris
TACCTCTTGTGAGGAAGACTGTGGGGAAGAGGTAAAACAAGGTACGTGTAACGTTAAAACGGGCCAATGGGAGAACTACACCGTAACACAATCGTGCCCTACTAAGCCACCGTTAACCAAAGCGTGTAGTGAGTTAGGGAAAGGATGGACGAGCGGAACGGCGCAAGGAACAACCCAATGTAGCGGGAATAGTTGGGCAGAGCCCACGTGGGATGAAACGGATTGTAAGAAAGAATGTACCGGGGAACAACCTTTAGACAAGCGGTTATGCCAAGAAGCCGGAACATGTGGATGGGAAACGCGGGAAGTAAGCTGTGACTATAAAACCGGGGAGTGGGTAGAGCCGGAGTGGAACACGGAGGGTTGTAGTGCGACGCCGGAGCCCGCAACACGTAAGTGCCATGACCAAGACGCAAATACGTGCGGTATCCAAACGCAAAGCTATACGTGTAGTGCGCAAGGGACGTGGGAGTTAGGAAGGTGGCAAGGTAGCTGTCGTGTCAGACCATATAGTGGCCTTTCTCAAGCGTGTGGTAGAAATCTAACAGGAACAAAGAACTATATTTATGTGTGTAACGATGAAGGAACAGCTTGGCAAGGTATGTTTGATACTTCGTCTTGTACAACAGTTCCTGCTGGCGGTACGTATAGTGGAAAAGATAATTATTGCTATGCTTTTGATAATGCTGATAGGTGTGATGGATATACCTTTGTAGATAACAGTAATTGTGTAGGTACAAGTGCAGGATGCAATAATGGTATTTTTGGGACAGATGCTTATTGTACCGGAGTATCTGCAAGCGGTAACAGGGGATGTGGAAATGGAACATACAGCGGAGCTAGAAGTCATTGTATAGGAAATGGCGGCGGATGTATAGGAGGCGTATATAGTGGACAAGGCGCTTACTGTGAGGGATCGTACGGCAGTTCGTGCCGTGATGCTACGTTTAAAACAGGAACTTATTGCCATGCAAAAAAAGCGGGAGTTTGTAAAAACAACACCTACGAAGGAACTGCATGTTGTTACGCTACAGAATCTGGTTTTTGTCCTTCGGGTTCCCGCAAATGTAATTCCTCTAAGGTATGGGACAACACTTACTGGCCGTAATCGTGTAACTTTTGCCGGACGTAATCCCCGGCAACAACTTACGTAAACCTAATCCGCCCCGGTAGAAAAACCGGGGCGGGTTTTTGTTATCCACGCGTTCTCATTATTTAGTAAAATATATCTAATATACGGAGGACTTTATGATTGAACTGTTTGAAGACCCCAGATTAGATAAACCGTCTAACGAGCCCGCTCCCGCGAGTATCGTCAAATTCCGCCAAGTATCCCAAGACGCCCAAAAAGGTGCCGGGGAAGAGCGCATTAAAGCCCAGCATGATAAGGGCAAGATGACCGCGCGCGAACGTATTTCTTATTTACTCGACAAAGACAGCTTTATTGAACTGAAAAGTTTGATGGAAAGCTCGTGCAGTGATTTTGGTATTAAAGATAAACATATTAAAGGCGACGGTGTAATTACCGGTTTTGGCCGCATCAACGGGCGCGAAGTAGCCCTTTACGCGCAAGATTTTACGCAACTGGGCGGTAGCTTGGGCCTGGCACATGCACAAAAAATTGCCGCTTTAATGGACCGCGCCTTAGACGCTAAAATCCCCGTGATTGGGCTGTTGGATTCCGGCGGGGCACGTATCCAAGAAGGGGTAGATAGCTTAAACGGGTTTGGGGAAATTTTCTACCGCAACGTCAAAGCCTCCGGCGTGATTCCGCAAATTTCCATTATTTTGGGTCCCTGTGCAGGCGGTGCGGCGTATAGCCCCGCGCTGACGGACTTTATTTTTATGGTGGAAGGCATCAGCCATATGTTTATTACCGGGCCGGGTGCCGTGAAAGCCGCTACCGGCGAAGAAGTGGATTTTGATACCTTGGGCGGCAGTGCCCCGCATAGTGAAAAAAGCGGCGTGTGCCAGTTTGTGGCCAAGTCGGAGCAGGATTGTTTCCGCCAAGTGCGCGAACTGCTCTCTTTCTTGCCGCAAAACTGCGAAGAAAACGCCCCCTTGGTTACCACGAGCGATTTGGTCAGCCGGCAAGTACCCGTCTTGGAGCGGGTGTGCGAAATGGACCCCAAAAAAGCGTTTCGTATTCAGCATGTGATTTGGCGCTTAGCCGACGATTACGGGTTTTTTGAAATCCACCAAAATTTTGCCAAAAACGTGGTAATCGGCTTTATCCGCTTAGGCGGGCAAGTAGTGGGCGTAGTAGCCAACAACCCGGCCGTTTTGGGCGGGGCGTTGGATTGCGACGCGAGCGACAAAGCCGCCCGCTTTATCCGCTTTTTAAATGCCTTTAATATCCCGCTACTTACTTTGGTAGATACCGGCGGTTATTTGCCCGGCGTTGCCCAGGAACACGGCGGCATTATCCGCCATGGGGCCAAACTGTTGTACGCTTATTCCGAGGCCTCCATCCCCAAAGTAACGCTGGTACTACGCAAAGCCTACGGCGGGGCGTATATTGCTATGGGTTCCAAGTATTTGCGGGGGGATTTTAATTTTGCCTTCCCGTCGGCCGAGATTGCCGTAATGGGCCCGCGCGGTGCGGTGGAAATTTTGTATTCGCGCGACCTTAAAAAAGAAACGGATGAGGCCAAAAAAGAAGAGCTCAAACAAAAAATGACGAAGGAGTACTCCGACAAGTTTGCCTCGCCTTATCAGGCCGCTACCAACGGGTCTATTGACGAGGTCATTGAGCCCGCCCAAGCGCGCCAAAAGATTATCCGCGCCTTTGAAGTACTCAAGAAAAAACGCGACCCGCGCCGCAACCCACGCAAAGGAAATATCCCGCTGTAGACGGTTGCACTTACCTATATACAGGGCCTAAAACCGGTTGGTTTTAGGCCCTGTGAAATTTAAAAACCCCAACGTACGGTGTTGGGGCTTTTTAAGTAAAAGGTAAAATTTATAATTCTTCGTGCATGACTTTAAGCGCGGCTTTTTCTTTGGCTACCGGCAAGCACTCTTGCACTTTGTAATGGGCGGCATCTACCGCGCCGGAAATAGTGGCAATATCGCTATCGTCCAATACTTCTTTGTCGTAGGTGGTGCGGAACTGATAGCCTAGCCCGCTTTTTATAATTAGGTCCATGGATTGGCGGATCACCGTAGAATTGGCTTCCACCCCCGTAATGGCCGCGTATTTGGCCAGCGGGGCCTTTAAGTCCATGGCAATAAAATCTACCAGTTTTTTAGTAATGAGTTCTTGGAGTACGTCCGGGTGGGTGCCGTTGGTATCTAGCTTAATTTTGTACCCCAGGGCTTTAATAGATGCCATAAAGGAAACTAGATCGGGCTGGAGGGTGGGTTCCCCGCCGGAAATAACAACGCCTTCTAACGTGCCCTGGCGGCGTTTTAAAAACGCCATAACCTCTTCTTGCGGCATAGGCTCTGTGAATAAGTGGGGGTAGACTAACTCCGGGTTGTGGCAGTAGCGGCAACGGAAATTGCACCCTTGTGTAAACACAATCGCCGCCGGTGTGCCCGGGAAGTCAATTAAGGTAAATTTGACCAGTCCACCCAGTTTCATAGAACCTATGCCTTCAAAAGGGGGCTTATTTATCGCTGGCGCATTCGCAACCGCAGCTGCAGCCGCTTTCTACGCCGTTCATGGTTTTGCGCAGGGCAAACTCTTCTTTTTTGCCTTTGTTCCAGTTTTGTACCGGGCGCAAATAGCCTACTACGCGGGAATATACTTCACATTTAGAGCCTTGTACTTCGCTCATTTCTTTTTTGAGGTCCGAGATTTTGGTTTCTACGGCTTGTCTTTCTTGTGCTGTCATACTTTTCTCCTATCAAGTTTAATTTTTATGCCAAGCGGGTCCGTGACAACCCGCTAAGCACTGGCAATGGCCAAATCTTATTTGCTATAGAGTTGTTCTTCCAACAAGGCAATCTTGCGTTGCAACTCTTGCATGCGTTCTGCTTTACATTTGGGACATTCAAAATGTTCGCCCGCAATGTAGCCGCATTTGGGGCACACGCTAAAGGTAGGCGTGATAGAGAAATACGGCAAGGTGTAGCGTTCGCAGACGGTTTTAATAAAGCGTTTCATGGCTTCAATGTCTTTGATGCGCTCGCCCGTGAAAATGTGTTGTACCGTACCGCCGGTGTATTTGGATTGGATGGTGCTTTGCAAGTCCAACATTTCAAATACGTCGTCGGTATAGTTCACCGGTAACTGGGAAGAGTTGGTATAGAACGGTTGGTGCCCTTGTTTATAAAGCGCTTCGTTGGCGCAGATAATAGCGGGGTAGCGTTCTTTATCCAGCTTAGCCAAGCGGTAGGAGGTCCCTTCCGCCGGGGTGGCTTCCAAGTTGTAGTTATTGCCGGTTTCTTCTTGGAATTTGACCAAGGTTTCACGCATAAAAGTAAGTACGCGCTCGGCAAATTTTTTGCCTTTTTCGGTGCCGATATCTTCGCCAATGAGGTTTAACGAACATTCATTTAAACCCACCAGGCCAATGGTAGAGAAGTGGTTTTTCCAGAACTCCCCAAAGCGTTGGCGGATAGAGCGCAGGTAAAAGCTCATATACGGGTACAAATTGCCTTTGGTGAAGCGTTCAATGACTTTGCGTTTAATTTCCAAGCTGGTCTTGGCAACTTCCATGCGGTCTTTTAAGTTGGCAAAAAATTCGTCTTCGTCTTTGGACAAATAACCCAGGCGCGGCAAGTTAATGGTTACTACGCCAATGGAGCCCGTGAGCGGGGCAGAGCCAAATAACCCGCCGCCGCGTTTGCGCAGTTCGCGGTTATCAATACGCAAACGGCAACACATAGAGCGGGCATCTTCGGGGTTCATGTCCGAGTTGATAAAGTTGGCAAAATACGGAATCCCGTATTTGGCGGTCATTTCCCACAGCGGTTCCAATTTGGGGTTGGACCAGTCAAAATCTTTGGTGATATTATAGGTGGGAATCGGGAACGTGAACACGCGGCCTTTGGCGTCCCCGGCGAGCATGACCTCGCAGAACGCGCGGTTGAGCATGTCCATTTCGTTTTGGAACTCGCCATAGGTTTTGTCTTGCAGTTTGCCGCCAATGATGACCGGTTGGTCCTTATAATAGGAGGGGACCGTCAAGTCCATGGTTAAGTTGGTGAACGGCGTTTGGAAACCTACGCGGGTAGGTACGTTCACGTTAAATAAAAATTCTTGCAGGGCCTGTTTGACTTCGTCATAGGTCAGTTTATCGTAGTAGATAAACGGGGCTAAAAGGGTGTCAAAGTTGCTAAACGCTTGCGCGCCGGCACTTTCGCCTTGCAAGGTGTAGAAAAAGTTGACCACTTGGCCCAGCGCGGTGCGGAAGTGTTTGGCGGGTTTAGACTCTGCTTTGCCCACAACCCCGGTAAAACCGCTTAATAAGAGGTCTTGCAAGTCCCACCCGACACAATAGGCACCTAACAGGCCCAAGTCGTGCAGGTGGAAATCCCCTTCGCTATGCATGCGGCGTACGGATTCGGGGTAGATTTTATTGAGCCAATATGTATTTCTTTTGCTATTT
>CACWMG010000013.1:5626-29496 GCA_902761975.1 Candidatus Avelusimicrobium pecoris
ACTTGCCAGTCAATCTTTTGCAAATACTGGTCCACTAGGTCCACGTTAAATTTGGACGAAATTTCACGCATGCGGGCGTGTTGGTCGCGGTACAAAATGTAGGCCTTGGCCGTTTTATGGTAGTTGGAAGTCAATAACACATCTTCCACAATATCCTGCACGTTTTCCACGTTGGGGACCGTGTCCGAATAGAGTTGTTGGATGATGTTCACCGCGCGGATGGTGAGTTTTTTGGCGGTATCCGAGTCAAACTCGCCGGTAGCCTCGGCGGCTTTGGTAATAGCGTTAGTGATTTTTTTAGCTTCAAAGCGTTCGGTAGAGCCATCGCGTTTGACGATGTGAGTAATAACTTCTGCGTTTTCCATAAATTAAGCGTCCTGAGTAAAAAATTGCCGCATAACGCGGTATTTAAGATTAAAACATAAACAAACTAAAATTGCAAATCTTTTTAGGATAGACTACGTTTCTCGTCGGTAAAACGGTGTTTTGAAGCTTTCCTTAAAAACTGCAAACAGCCTGTTAATAATAATTATTACTAATAAGCGTGCGCGTGTCAAATTTTTTATGGACCTATATTTTTTTATATAAAAAATAAGCAAATCCAAAATTTGGCCTAGGCCCTTAAAAGGGGTTGCTTTTTTAAAAAACTTTTTTTACCGTCTAATAATGAGTAGGCCTTGACGGAAAATGCAAAACTAATTACAATATTAGAAAACCAAGTAAGGGGGAAGATTATGTTAGACTTGTACCAAATTTGTGCCTTAATTGCTACGCTGGCGTTTGTAGTGCTGGTGGTAGTAGTGGTGCGCGCGGTGTTGCAAATTACCAAAACCGCCGAGGCGGCCGAATATTTGGCCTTGACGACGGCTGAAAAAGTGGATAAAACCCAAAGCACGTTTGATTTATTGGAAAAAGCGTCCACGTTTATGGATTCGGGGGTGTATCGGACGGTGGCCATGGGGATTGACCTAGTCAAACGCTTGAAGAAATAAAAACGACACCCTTGTAATATTTTGTTTCGCCCACTTTTAAAGTGGGCTTTTTTGACCAACAATTTGCCAAAATCTTTCCATTTTGTGCCGATTTTCGCTCGCGTACTTGCCGCGCTATGCGCGGTCTGGCAGATGTACGCCACGCTCAACTTACGGCCCAAACTGGTTTGATTTTGACAAATCAGGGTACTAAACATTTTACCCGGTGATGTGGCGGACAACACAAAATTTTATTTTCCCGCTCAATTGACCTTGGTTTTGAAAAATCAGCCAACTGACTGTTTTACGCGGGGATGTGGCGGACACCCCGTACACATTTTCATTGTTATTTGGCCGTTTTTTTATTATACCATCAGTACAATTTAATCTATTTTTGAGCCGTATGAAGAATACGGCAAGCCGTTTTTTCATGCGCTCCAAAGTAGGTGAATTGAATTTAACATAAAAGGAGTAACCGTATGAAAAATCAAGCATGTAGTTACAAAAAAAGTCTGTCATTGCCGAACGCCTTTGTCGGGAATCTACAACGCAGGTCGTTGCAAAACTGAGGAAAATGCCTTATTAAATGGGTGCGTGGAAGATCCCCGATACCAACCTTTGGGGATGACACTTAATAAAATAACGGCCCGCGGTTTTACGCTTATAGAACTGCTAGTTGTAGTGTTAATTATTGGTATTTTGGTGGCGGTGGCCCCGCGGCTGGGC
The DNA here is from genome assembly GCA_902761975.1 of Candidatus Avelusimicrobium pecoris. Classification (GTDB taxonomy): domain Bacteria; phylum Elusimicrobiota; class Elusimicrobia; order Elusimicrobiales; family Elusimicrobiaceae; genus Avelusimicrobium; species Avelusimicrobium pecoris. The sequence continues at coordinate 7,324 of CACWMG010000013.1, forward strand.
AAATTCGCTGTACAACATATGTAGCCCAAAAAAAGCGTGGTCGAGCCATTTGTGAGAGTGTGGGGGGACAGCTTGTTAGCGGGAATCCCACTACATGTAGTGGTACCAATAATGAGGTTTGTGCAATATACAAACTAGTGGATTTTTAAAACCTTACACACTAAATACACCCCCGCGCCACCCAAGCACCGGGTAACATAGAAGATAAGATGATTTTTCAAAACCGAGGTCAGTTTGGTGGACAAGTTGCCCGAAGCTGTACTGATAGGTACTGCGAGGAGGCAAGGTACGTCAAAATGACCCGGTTTTGGAAAATTGTATCGCTGGCAAGCAACAAAAAGCAAACACGTTGTGTGTTTGCTTTTTGTGCGCTAAATGGATATTCGCGAGAAGTTGTTAAATACACCCTCGCGCCGCCCATACCGGCGCGGGGTCTTCTATTCCATTATTTCCCCTGTTTAAAAGGGTTAACGAAGTTTTGCCCAGCTTGTAAGCCGTCAGTTAACATCATAAACCCCTTTTTAGTTTAACATCATATATCCTGCGGTTAAATACGTGGCAAACATCAGCCATAACCAATACGGCCACAGCATCAGGGCCGCCAGTTTGCTGTGCTTGGCAAACGCCCGGTGCATAAAAAACCCTTCGGCCAGCATTAACACCACTACCGCCAACGCCAAGGAAAGATTATGCAACCCAAAAAATACCGGCGTCCAACACGCATTTAAGATCAGCTGTACCCCGAGCAGCCAGGCCGCTAAGTGATGTTTTTCCGCTATCCCGCGGCTAAACACCAACGCGGCCGCCACGCCTAACATCAGGTACAGCACCGTCCATACCATGCCAAAAATCATATCCGGCGGTACGAACGGCGGCTTAGTCAGGGTGTGGTACCACGTCATATTCGGGTCCACAAACGGCATACTGACTAGCGTAGGTAGCTGACACACGGCCAGCCACAGAACGGTTCTAAGTAGTATTTTCATACACTGATAGTGTGGTGCGGGGAGCTTTCCCTGCCCAGGGGGTAAAACTAATTAGAATGCGGGAGGTTGTTCAAATCTACTCCAAAAATGGTAAAATAAATACAGAGATTTTTAGCTTACGTATTTGAGGATGTTTATGGATACCAAACTAATTGCGGATGTAACCAACTGGATGAAAACCACCGATTTGGCCGAATTTTGCTACGAACAAAACGGCAACTGTATTGAAATTAAAACCCAAGAAGCCCTGCCCGAACCCGCCCAATATACCTGTTCGTTAACGGCGGTTACGGCCCCGGCCGTGGGCATTTACCACGTGGCCGAGAAAGGCAAAAATTTGTCCTTGACCGAAGGCCAAACCGTGCAAGAAGGCGACGCGTTAGGGGTGGTGGAAAGCGTTTCTAAAAAGCATCCCATTACCGCCCCGATTAGCGGAAAACTGCGCAAAGTAACCGCCCAAGAAGGCGCGGTAGTAGAATTTGGACTGCCGCTATTTTTTATTGAGAAATAACTATGCGCGAAAAAATTACTCCCTTTCATAAAGTGTTAATTGCCAACCGCGGCGAAATTGCCTTGCGCGTCATCCGCACGCTTAAGGAAATGAACATTAAGTCCGTGGCGGTTTATTCGGAAGCGGACCGCAACAGCTTACACGTGCGCCTGGCCGACGAAGCTATTTGCATTGGAGCGGCACCGTCGTCCATGAGTTATTTGGACATAGACGCCCTGGTTACCGCGGCCAAAGTAACCGGTGCCGACGCTGTGCACCCGGGCTATGGGTTTTTGTCCGAAAATGCCGACTTTGCCAAGGCCGTTACCGATGCGGGTATGGTGTTTATTGGGCCCACCGCGCATGCCATTGAAATGTTGGGTGTAAAATCCACCGCGCGCGAAATTGCGATTAAAGCCGGCGTGCCGATTACGCCCGGCTCCGACGGAATTGTAGGCAAAAATTATCACGCGGTAGCCAAAAAAATCGGGTTCCCGATTATGATTAAAGCCACCCTGGGCGGCGGCGGAAAAGGGATGCGCGCATGTTTTAAAGAAGAAGATTTGGACCTGATGATGAAAACCGCACAAGGCGAGGCCCGCGCCAACTTTGGCGATGACCGCGTTTATTTTGAAAAACTGGTACTTAATCCGCGCCATATTGAGGTGCAAGTAGCCGCCGATAACTACGGCAACGTGGTGGCTTTTGCCGAGCGCGATTGCAGTATGCAACGCCGTCACCAAAAATTGGTGGAGGAATCTCCCTCCCCGTTTGTGGACGCTAAAACCCGCCAAAAACTCCAGGAAGCGGCCGCTAAACTGATTAAGGCCGCCCAGTACCGCGGCGTAGGTACGGTGGAATTTTTGATGGCCCCTACCAAAGAATTTTATTTTATGGAAGTAAATACCCGCTTGCAAGTGGAACACCCGGTAACCGAGGCGGTGTGTGGGCAGGATTTAGTGAAAATGCAAATCCAAATTGCCCAGGGCGAGCCGCTACATATTGCCCAGGCCGAGGCCGGCAAAGTGCGTTGCCACGCCATTGAGCACCGCATTAACGCCGAAGACAGCGCGCATAACTTTATGCCTTGCCCCGGTACGCTTACGGAGTGGATCCCGGCCGGCGGTTTAGGCGTACGGGTGGATAGCCACATGTATAGCGGTTATACGATTCCCAGCTATTACGATAGCTTAATTGCAAAGCTCATTGTAACGGCCCCCAGCCGCGAAAAACTGCTCAAACGCAGTGAGCGCTGTTTGAACGAATTTGTAATTGGCGGCGTAAAAACCACCATTCCTTTCCACCAGAAAATCTTAGCCAATGCGGATTTTAAAGCAGGGAATATGGACACCGGACTCATAGAACGGATGATGAAACAAGATGAAGGCAAAAAATAAAATTGTTTCTCTGCGCACGCTTAAAACCAAATTGGCCACGGCCCGCAAGCAAGGCCAAAAGATAGTATTTACCAACGGTTGTTTTGACATTTTACACGCCGGGCACGTGAGCGTATTGGAATTTTCGCGCAGTAAAGGCGATATATTAGTAGTGGGGCTCAATAGTGATGAGTCTGTACGCCGCTTAAAAGGACCGACCCGCCCCGTTAATACACAAGCGGACCGCGCGCTGGTATTGGCCGCGCTGGAAAGTGTGTCTTACGTGTGTATTTTTAAAGAAGATACGCCGTACCACTTAATTAAAGCCGTCCGGCCGGATGTGCTGGTAAAAGGGGGGGATTATAAACCCCAAGAAATTGTCGGCCGCGAATTTGCCGGTAAAGTAGTGCGTTTTGCCTTGTTAAAGGGCCGCAGTACCACCGGGATTATTAAAAAAGTAAGCAGTAAGAAGTAAAATTGTCCACGAGGAAACTATGTCTGATATTTTTGAGAAGTGTTACAACTATAAAGATGCCAAAATAGCCATGCGTTTGGGTATTTATGGCTATTTCCAACCCATTGAGTCCGCCCAAGGGCCCGAAGTGCTGTTGGACGGTAAAACCTATATTATGGCCGGCTCCAACAACTACCTGGGCCTGGCGAACGACCCGGAAATGAAAAAAGCCGCCTTGGAAGCCGTGCAAAAATACGGCACCGGCGTAGCGGGGAGCCGTTTGCTAAACGGCAACACCAAACTGGCGGATGAACTGGAAAAGAAAATTGCCAAATTCAAAGGCAAACAAGCCGGGCTACTCTTCGCTACCGGGTACCAAATGAATTTGGGCGTGGTGTCTTCTTTAATTAAGAAAGGGGACTACGCCATTGTGGACAAACTGGACCATGCCAGTATTTTAGACGGCGTTCGCTTATCAGACGGCGAAATGGCCCGCTTCAAACATAACGACCCGGCCGACTTGGAACGTGTGATTTCTAAACTTCCGGCCGAGGCGGGAAAACTCATCATTGTAGATGGTGTGTTTAGTATGGAAGGGGACATTTGCCCGCTACCGGAAATTGTAAAAATCGGCAAAAAATACGGCGCGCGCATTATGGTGGATGACGCCCACGCTACCGGGATTATCGGTAAAACCGGGCGCGGCACGTGTGAATATTTTGGCCTGGAAAACGGCGAAGTGGACCTGATTGTGGGCACTTGCTCTAAAACATTTGCCACGGTAGGCGGCTTTGTGGTGGGGGACGAAGAAATTATCCACTACATGCGCCACAACGCACGCAGCCAAATTTTCTCGGCCTCTATGCCGCCAGCGTGCATTGCCTCTATTTCTAAAGCGGTGGATTTAATTTCTAACGATACTTCCCGCCGCGATAATCTCTTCCGCTTAACTGCTCTACTTAAAAAAGGCTTGGAAGATTTAGGTTTCGACCTGGGCACCAGCACTACGCCCATTTTGCCCGTACACGTGGGCAGCAACGAAAACTGCTTTAAAATGTGGCGTGCCTTGCACGAAATGGGGATTTTTGCTAACCCCGTGGTTTCGCCCGCCGTGCCGCCCGGCCGCGCGCTCATACGCTTGACCTTAATGGCTACGCATACCGAGGCGCACGTGCAAAAAATTATTGACAGCTTTGCGCAAGCGGGCCGCGCGATAGGACTGATTAAATAAGTTTCACGCCCCGCCCAGCGGCGGGGTTTTTTACCAGGGGTAATTATGGTGGACATCCGCGAAATTACTGCAAAAGACCTCAATGCTTTTATTGATTTTCCGTTTGAACTCTACAAAAATGACCCGTACTGGGTGGCCGATTTAAAGAGCGAAACCCGCAAGCTCTTGCGTGAAGATAACCCCTTTTGGAAACACAGTACCCGCAAACTTTTTATGGCGTACCGGGGCGGCAAACCCGTCGGCCGCCTGGGCGCTATTATTAACCGCAAATATAACGATTATCACCACACCAATATTGGTTTTTTTGGGTTTTTTGATGCAATTAACGATGAAGAAGTTGCGTTGGCCCTGTTTAAAGCCGGCGAAGAGTTCCTGCGCGCCCAAGGTATCAGCACCGTGCGCGGCCCGGCTAACCCGTCTAGTAACCACACGTACGGGCTGCTCATAGAGGGGTTTGACAAACTCCCGGCGATTATGATGCCCTACAATTACCCGTATTATGCAAATTTAATTGAAAAGGCCGGGTTCACCAAAGCCAAAGATTTGCTAGCTTATAAACGCAGTAAAGACGACCAATTTTCACCCCGCTTTTTAAAAGTGTGTGAACGGTGCGAGCGCAAGGGCGGCATTACGCTACGCCGCCTGGACCTGGATCACCTGGAGCAAGAGGCCGAAATCATCCGGGAGATTTACAACAAAGCCTGGGCGGAAAACTGGGGCTTTGTGCCGCTAGATAAACAGGAAATGCACGACATGGTGCGCGAGCTTAAACCCATTGTACGCTCGGAAGGCACGTGCGTGCTGGAAGAAAACGGGGTACCCGCCGGGTTTTACATTTGCATCCCCAATATGAACCATGTGCTAAAAATTTTACGCGGCAGTGTGGCAAACCCGGTGCGCCTACTAAAGGCCCTGTGGGCGTGGCGCAAAATTAAAGACGCGCGGCTGATTATGCTGGGCGTCTTGCCGGAATTTCGCAAACGCGGGATTGATTTAATTTTGATTAAGCACATTATTACCCACGGTGTAGCGGTGTGGGATTGGGCGGAACTTTCCTGGGTGTTAGAAGATAACGCCGGGATGCTACGCGGAATAGAAGAGTGTGGGTGTCATCCGTACAAGCGCTACCGCGTGTACGAGAAAAATTTATAAACGGCGGGCGCGATATTTCATTTTAACGCACAAAACCTAAAACGAATTGTTTTAGGTTTTGTACTTTCCAACGATACAATTTTAGGCCTAATGGTCAAAAAAGTTGATAATACCGTCTGACAAATGATTTGAACACATTCCAGGTCGTTTGCTTCCCCCCGTGTGGGGGAAGTACGGCGTAGCCGGGATGGGGGGTTATCCAAGGGAATTTGCTTATTTTACAACCCCCTTTTGTCGCTACCGCGACATTTTCCCCACAAGGGGGACAAATAATAACGGCCCTAACATATCAACTTTTTTGACCATTAGACCCAATTTTCCATATTGGGCCTAATAATTCTGAAAAATCATCTTTACCTTGTACTTGAAGAAGTATTGTTCGCTCTACAGGTTGAAGGAAATTTACCTACAAAATCATCATACTATCGCCAAAGGAGTAAAAGCGGTATTTCTTCTCTACGGCTTGTAGGTAGGCCTCGTAAATAAAATCTTCGCCCGCAAAGGCCGACGTCATACACAGGGGGGTAGAGTCGGGGAAGTGGAAATTGGTAATCAGGCAATCAATGGCTTTGAATTGGTAGCCGGGGTAAATAAACAGGTCGGTCCATTTTTTGCCCGCATGCGTGATATGGTTTTCGTCCGTGAAACTTTCCAGCGTGCGGGTGGACGTCGTCCCGCACGAAAACACCCGCTTGCCTGCCGCGCGCACAGCGTTTAGCGTGGTTGCCGTTTCCGGCGACACTTCGCCTAATTCGGCTAGCATTTTGTGCTCGGTCGGCTCGCCGCGAAGCGGCTTAAACGTGCCCCACCCTACGTGCAAGGTAATATAGCAGATATGGACGCCTTTATCTTTCAATTTTTGTAAAAGCTCCGGTGTAAAATGGAAACCCGCTGTGGGCGCGGCAATGGAGCCTTCGTACTTAGCATACACGGTTTGGTAACGCTCTTTATCGGTTTCAATACTGGCGGATAAACCGCTATGTTTGCGCGCCTTTTCAATATATTGCGGCAACGGCATTAAGCCATGTGAGTGGCAGAAAGGCAAAATATCGTCTTGGTTGAACTCCAGTAAAAATTCGCGGTCGTCCGTGGTGCCTATCATTTTACCTTGTAGTCCCTCGCCAAAATCAAGCGTCATGCCCTCTTTATAATCGTGCGTGAGTACCGCCCATACGCGCGGGTTTTGCAAGGGGCGCACCAGTAAAATTTCCACTTTTCCGCCCGTGGGTTTATGGGCAAAGAGTTTAGCCGGGAACACTTTGGTGTTGTTAATGACCAGGGCGTCGCCGGGGTTAAAATATTCGTGAATATCGCGGAAGATGCGGTGTTCAATGGTGTGCGTGTCCCGGTGTAGGACCATTTGGCGCGAAGAATCGCGCGGGGTGGCGGGTTGTTTTGCAATCAAAGGGTCTAAGTTCAATTTTTTAAAGCGTTCAAATGCCATAGCGTTACCTAAATTGGGAGAGTGTACTGCCCGGATAATAATGTTTTAAAATTTGTTTGTACGTATATTTTTGTTTAGCCATGCCGTGGGCGCCGTCCTGGCACATGCCAATGCCGTGCCCATAGCCGTGCCCCTCCAGGTGGACTTTGGTGGTGCCGACGGAAATTTTAGTAAGTTTGCAACTGCGTATCCCGGTGGCGGCGCGGAACGAAGCACAAAGCACGGTTTTGCTCCCGCCCGAGGTTTTAAGCGTGAGGTAGCTGGCCCGCCCGGTACCTGTTTTTTTGGCTACTTTAATGCTTTTTAAACTGCCTTTTAAACCTTGGGAGCGGGCAAATTTTTCGGCAGAGGATTTGGGGATATCTTGCTTAAAGTTAAAACTTTTGGAGTGGGCGTCAAATTTACAGCTGTTGCCGCCTAGCGGCTTAATGTGCGGGGCTTTTTGGTTCCAAATGCTGACGTGGTCCGTGCCACCGCCGCAGTTGCCGTGGTAATAGGTGTAAAACAGTTCGCCTTTGTACGCAAGCACTTGGCCGCGGGTTTGGTCCACCGCTTTTTTGACGGAGTCTTGCACGTGGGCACTGCCTTTGTACATTTGGCTGCGTACATCTGCATACAGGTCAAAGGGTTCGTCCGCTTTTTTTTCAATGGATTTAAGCGTATAGGTCCGCGCCGCTACAGCTTGGGCTTTGAGGGCTTCCAGGGCCCAGGTGGGGTGCATTTCGTAAGGAAGTACGCCGTAGAGATAATTTTCCAGCGGGGTAAATTCCACTAAGTTAAATGTATTTTTGCCGGGTAATGCGTAAAATTTGCCGGTGTAGGTTACTTTGTCAATTTCCAGTTGGGTGCCGTCCACCGGTTCGATAATAATGGGCGTGGCAGACACTAAAGAGCCTACTTGCACTTGCCCGTTTTTGTGGGTTTTTACAGCCAGGGTACCCCGACGGGAAACTTTGTATTTTTTGGATAAATCCTGCGTATAGATATTGATGCGCCCGGTGTGTTTAATATAGGCGGATTTGCTGTTTTCCACAATCAGTACGCGCACCATGCGCTGTGGGATTTTTTTTTGCGCATTGGCGGGGATGAGTTTGGAAGAGGTTGCGCCTGTTTCTACGTCGTCTTCATCTAGTACCGAGGGGCGGCCTAAATCAGCCGAGTGGGCCGGCAGGTTGGCCGTAACCGTGGGTAATTCCCCTTGCGCACCGTTTCTGGTAGGCACGGCGCACGCACTTACTAACAGGGCGAAGCAAGCGGCTAAAAGGGGAAAATTTTTCATACTAAAAAAGGAGTTCCTGGGCAATTTTGCGGCCCATGTGCTCGTACGCTTTGCGCGTAGCCACGCGGCCGCGCGGGGTGCGGGCAATAAACCCGGCTTTAATGAGGTAAGGCTCAATGACGTCGGTAAGCGTATCTACGGACTCGCTCACCGCAATAGCCAAGTTTTCCACGCCTACCGGCCCGCCGGAAAAACGGTCTATAAGGGCCTCTAAAATGCGCTTATCTACGCTGTCTAAACCCTCGCTGTCAATGTCTAAGGAGTCCATAGCGGTGGTGGCAATTTCGTAGGTAATGACGCCTTGCCCTTTGACTTGGGCAAAATCGCGCGCGCGGCGTAACAAACGGTTGGCAATACGCGGGGTGCCGCGGGAGCGTTTGGCAAGCTCGGTAAGTCCCTCGCGGTCGGCCTCAATGTTTAAAAGCCGTGCCGAGCGGGCTAAAATATCGGTAATTTCGGGCACTTCGTAAAAACCTAAATTAAACACAATGCCAAAGCGGTCGCGCAGCGGCCCGGTAAGTAGCCCCGAGCGCGTGGTAGCACCCACCAGCGTAAAGTGCGGCACGGCCAGTTTTGACGTGGTAGATCCGGCCCCTTTGCCGGTGTTAATAAAAAACGTAAAATCTTCCATGGCCGGGTAGAGGGCTTCTTCCACGGCGGGGTTTAGGCGGTGGATTTCGTCAATAAATAAAATGTCCCCTTCGGCCAGCTCGGTTGTGAGCATGGCGGCTAAATCGCCGGGGCGGGCAAGTACCGGGCCCGAGGTTACTTTGATGTTCACGCCTAATTCTTTGGCCAAAATGTTGGCTAGCGTAGTTTTGCCTAGGCCGGGCGGCGCATAAAACAAGCAGTGGTCCAGGGCCTCTTTGCGGGTTTTGGCGGCCTGAATAAAAATGCGTAAATTTTCTTTGAGTTTTTCTTGGCCGACAAACTCGTCCAAACTGGTGGGGCGCAACGCGGCCTCTAGCCCGGCGGATTCGTCGGGCAGTTGGGTAACATCTAAAATTTCGTTCTGGTTGCTCATTTGGTTAATACCCGCAGGGCCTCTTTTACAATATTTTCTAATTTTTCAGTGGGTTTAATGCCTTGGGTGTGTAATTTTTCCAACGCGCGGCGCGATTCGCCAGCCGAATATCCTAGCGCCGACAGCGCTTCCAGCACGCCCGACATATATGGCACTTCGTCCGCCACCTTAATTTTGGTTTCCCCTTGAATAGACACGCTGTCCATTTTGTCTTTAAGGGACGTAATCAGCTTTTCCGCCGTCTTAGCGGTAAAGCCGAAAATACTGGTTAAAATTTTGGGGTCGCGCGCAACAATGGCATGATGAAAATCCGCCACTGAACGCAAGGCCTTATTTAAATACTCTAGCGCTTTTTTAGGCCCCGTATTGGGGATAGCGGTTTTGAACAAATACCACAGTTCTTTGTCCTCTTTATGGGCAAAGCCGTACAGTACCGTTCCGTCGTAGGGGGAAATGGATTCGGCCACATAAAATGCGGCCTGTGCCCCTTGCACCAGTTCGGCGGCAGACGGTGTGGGCAAGTTAATTTCATACCCTACTCCGCCGCAAACAAGCACCGCACTGTCCTCGTGCGTTTCTAAAACGGTTCCGGTCAAATACGCTATCATAAAATTATTCTAGCATATTGTAGGGGGAAAAAAGAAACCCCGCTTAGGGGTTATTTGGGAAAGCGGGCAATACGTTTATAGGCGGCTGTCCGGCCGGAGGCTTTAGGGGTCATAAACTCCAGGTACACGGTTTTGTTTTGATACGTTGCCTCTACAAATAAATGGGTTTCTTTTACAACACGGTGGCGGTACGTTTTACGTTTTGTTTTCAGTTTGGCCCGTGTGATTTTAAAGGACTGGTCTTGGGTATATTGTTCAAAGGCCCATTTGGCGCAGGAGTACCACGCTTCGCACATGCCGGCCGTGGAGCGGTCGGTGTAATAGGATTTTAAGTTTTCGGTTTGTTTTTGCGCATAGATACGGTCCAGCCACTTTGACAGAGAATCATAGCTCGGTTTTTTCTGGGCCCAGGTTAGGCTTGCCAGTAGCAAAAGACCGCTTAATAAAATCAGTTTTTTCATACCTATATTATATTGTAATTAAAAGGAAAAGGGTAGGGCCTTTGGGCCTAGAAAGCCGGGTAATTTGGGCCTAATGAGGAGCCTGCTGTAAGAGGTAAGAAGCCAACCCTAACATTCCCCCCAATAGTATCAGTAAAATGACGGCGTATAAGTACCGTCCGCCCGCGCTAGCGGATTGGGAAGTGCTACGCGGGGCCGTTTGTAATTTAAGCAGGAGTTGGGCTTGCAGTTCGGCGTCGGTAAGTTTGGGGGCCGTAGCCGTGGCGGGTTGCTGTGGCACCTCTTGCGGTTTGCGTACTAATTCTTTAACCAGTTGCAGTGCCCGAAAACGTAGCGGCTGAATTTGGGCCACCGGGACGGTGTTTAATTCGCAATATAAAAGGGCGGTGGCGGTACACTCCAGGTAACACGCGGAGTGCGCTTTTAAAAAACCGATTACGGTAGGAGGGAGCGAAAAGCCTTCCGGGGCGTTTAGCGTGTAGCGCAGGGCTAGCTCCGCGGGTAAATGGGAACAAGCCGGTTGGCCCGGTTCGCGCGGGGCCAGGACAAAGGGAGTAAATGTATCTTTTAACAGTTCCACACCTACTAAGGTGTAAGTGTGCAGCGGGTTTTTATCCAGGGGAGAGGCAAAAATGCGGTCCTCACACACGCGCACAAAGGCGTTGGATTCGCGAAATGTAAGCACGTGGAAAAACTGGTGCAAGCCGCGCTTAAAAAGCTGGGCCTGGGCGGAGGAATCGGGCAACAAAATGCTATCCAGTTGGGCGTCGTAGCGCAAGCCCAAGGTGCGCGCCATACGCTTTAGTTGCGCGGGGCGGGTATGGGCCATACCCGCGCAAAGTGCCATTAACAGAACGGTTGCCACGGTTAGATAAATCAGCATACCTTAATAGTAGCATAAAAAGCAGTTCCCCAAAAGCCTTGACTTGTTTTTTTTGTTATCCTGAAATGGCTGTGGATAATGTGGATAACTTTTTTTGTCTGCAGTAATTAAGGGCGGCCTTGCGAGCGCATGCGAAGCAATCTGTGTTGTTAAGTACTAAAGATTGCCACGTCGCTTTGCTCCTCGCAATGACGCGAGAGCAAAAGTAGGTCAGGTTTTACCTGACAAAAATTAAAAGGAGAATAAATATGAAAAATAGGAGTGCGTTTACGCTCATTGAATTATTAGTTGTGGTGTTAATTATTGGTATCTTGGCGGCGGTAGCGGTGCCACAATACCAAAAGGCAGTTGCAAAAAGTCAATTAGCGCAACTTAAGTTGTTGTCACACAATATATCTAAGGGAGCAGAAATATATTATTTGGCTAATGGAATTTATCCTTCTTCTGTAGAAGAGTTAGAAATAGAGTTTCCTACTCCACTTTCTACATCTTCCCAAAGTGATCATGAACTTTTACAGTATCCTTGGGGTTTATGTTATTTGCAGCATGATTCGCATGAAAATATCACTTGTTTTGATACTAAGGGGCAAATAGGTTATACACATTTTTTTCAACACATGTCCAGCAATTTGCCAACCATTGGAATAGCGTCAGGGGCAAATAATTGTTTTGCAGTTCCGGAAAGTTCTGCTGAAAAAGTTTGTCAACAAGAAACAGGAAACAAAACTCCTATACGAAGTGGAGCTATGTTTTCCTATGTGAATGCTGTGAATAGTTACCTTTACTAAAAAATCCCTAGGCTCAAATTATTAAACCTAGGGATTCTTTCATTTTTTATTTCGTTACATCTTGGGCGGGTTTTTTGCTTGTCATAATCGCCCACGAGAGTACCGCCAACAGTGCAATCACTACACACCAACCGATTTTGCCCAGGGGGGTAAAATCGTTGTGATAGTTCACAATAATCGGCGCTACAATCACAGCCACCATATTGACTACCTTAATTAACGGATTGACCGCCGGGCCCGCGGTATCTTTTAAGGGGTCACCCACGGTGTCGCCCACGACGCTAGCTTTGTGGCGTTCGGAGCCTTTGCCCGTGTTGGCGGCAATGTCACTCGGCTCGTCTTCCACTACTTTTTTGGCGTTATCCCACGCGCCCCCGGCGTTGGACATAAACACCGCCAGTAACTGCCCGGACACAATAATCCCGGCTAAAAAGCCGCCTAACGCTTCCACGCCAAACGTAAGCCCTACGACCACCGGGGAAATAATCCCCAGGAGTGCCAAAATAATAAGTTCCTTTTGCGCGGCTACCGTGGAAATGTTGACCGCGCGCGTATAATCCGGCTTGGCGTTGCCTTCCAGTACGCCCCCTTTAAACTGGCGGCGCACCTCTTGCACAATTAGGGCGGCGGCGCGGCTGACGGCGTTAATGGCAAAGGAAGAGAACAACCACGGCAGTGCCCCGCCAATAAGCATCCCCACAAATACCACAGGGTTGGAAACCACAATGCCTACCTCGCTTAGGAGCGTTAAGGCCTGTTCTTTCCCGGCGGCGGCCCAGGCCTCGTTTAATAAGCGTTGTACGTTGCTCACGTCCACCATGTAGGAGGCAAATAAAGACACCGCCGCAATCACGGCAGAGCCAATTGCCACACCTTTGGTAATAGCTTTGGTGGTGTTGCCTACGCCGTCCAAATCGGCCATGATTTGGCGCGCTTTTTTAGTTTGTGCGTCGTCCTGACCGTGCCAGGCCATTTCGCCAATGCCGTTGGCGTTGTCGGCAATCGGGCCGAAGGAGTCCATGGCTACGTTGTTGCCGGTTAAGGTGAGCATGCCAATACCGGTCATAGCTACACCATAGAGGATAAAGTTGAACTTTTCCACCGGGCTTAGGCCGTCAATCGTGCCAAAAATGACGACGGAGCAGAAGATAGATGCCGCAATCACTAAGGTAGTCCATACGGCCGACTCAAACCCCACGGCAATGCCGGATAAAATGGTAGTAGCTGACCCGGTTGCGGTGGATTTTTTAACTTCTTGCACGGGTTTGTTTTCCGTGCCTGTGAAGTACTCCGTTAAGCGGTCAATACCCATGGCCAAAATAATGCCAATGGTGGTAGCCGCAAACGGGCGCCACCAACCGCCGGGTACTTGGCACATATAAAAGTAGGCCAGTACGCCAAAAATAGCTACGGAAATAGCGGCGGAAATGGAGTATCCTTTGAAAATGGCTTTCATGGCGTTGCCCGCAGAGCGTTTAGAATCTTTGACCGCATACGTGCCGATAATAGAGCAAAGTACCCCAATCCCGCGTACGAGGAGCGGATAAACAATCCACTCGTGGTGCCCGGTCAAACGCCACAGCCCAATGCCTAAAATCAGGCCGGAGACAATGGTAACTTCGTAAGATTCAAAAATATCCGCGGCCATCCCGGCGCAGTCGCCCACGTTGTCGCCCACTAAATCGGCCACCACAGCGGGGTTGCGCGGGTCATCTTCGGGAATTCCGGCTTCTACTTTGCCGACCAGGTCGGCCCCTACGTCTGCGGCTTTGGTGTAAATGCCGCCGCCTACCCGCATAAATAGTGCGAGTAATGTGCCGCCAAAGCCAAAACCCAAGAGCGCGTCCGGCGCGGCAATCCCAAAAATAATAAAAATAATCGTCCCGCCAAAAAGGCCCAGCCCGTCGGTCAGCATCCCGGTTACGGTACCGGCGCGGTAGGCAATGCGCAGTGCGTCACCAAAACTGCGTTTAGAAGCGGCCGCCACACGCACGTTGGCGTCCACGGCAATACGCATGCCCAACTGCCCGACTAACAGCGAAAACACCGCCCCCAAAATAAACGCGCCCGCGCGCCCAAACGCGGCAATCAGTTTAACGGTACCGGCATCTAACCCGGCAAAGCGTTCTAGCGAATCTTGCGAAACAGGCACAATGTAGACCGATAAAAATAAACATACGGTCAGTAACCCGATAAGCGGCAAAATGGTTTTAAGTTGCCGTTTGAGGTAGGCGTTGGCCCCCTCGCGAATAGCGCCCCATACGGCTTGCATGTGGGGGGTGCCGGCATCCTCGCGCATGACTTGGCGGCGCAAAAACCAGGCATATAAAAGCCCCGCTACCGCAATAGTCAGTACGCCAAATAGCGCCACCTGTTCAAACGGCCGCAGGGAAGAAATACCATACCACATAGATGTCCTCCTTTTAGCTTGGGATAATTACACTCCCATTATAATAAAAAAAAATTATAAAAAGTCAAAAGCCTCTTGCCGCCAGCGTCAAATTCCCTTATACTATAAATATGTTTAAAAAGTGGGTGATGTTAGGATGTCTGTTAGGGTGTGGCGGCGCGGTGCTGGCTAGCGGTCTGCCGGAGCGTGTGTTGGACGCACAAGTTGAGCAAGCCCAGGGAGCGTCCCCCAAACATTTTGGCTATATGCGTTTTTACAAGCCCTCTTTGCAAATCCCGCAACCACTTAATTTGTGGGATCAGTGGTTTTCTTCCAAAATTAAACAACAACACCAGCGCGCACTAGCGGTTTATCTGTTTAATATGTATGTTGTTACGCGCAGCTTTCACGGGACGGATTTACGTACACTTGATTTAAATACGCTAGGGGTCTTGGACGGGTTTATGAGGTGCCATAAACCGTTTGATTTTAAAAGCGTGTCGCGGTTTTATGAGCAAAACCAACCAGCGGTGAACGCTTTGCTCAGGCAATTTTTACAAGCGCGCGCCTTGCCTTGGCCCGCACCGTCCAACCAGGAGTATGCACGGTGGGTTCAACTGTTGGAGTCTGCGCCGCAACGCTATGGGAAGGCCTCTTACACGTGGCCCCAAGCAAGTTTATGGGGCGGTGGCGCCTTACCAGGCACTCAAACCAAATGGGAAAATTTGCTCAAACAAGCGTTGCAACTAGGGAAAAAACAAGTCGTTTTGTATGATGAGCCGGCCACTACCTTGGAGGATTTTGATTCGCACATAGTTTCTAAACAAGCCCGCCGCAAACGTACCTACCGTTGGGTAGCAGATGAGTGCAATTATATGAGTTATCTGGTGGCCCGTCAGCTTACCCAAGCCGCGGGGCAGCGGGCGTTGGGGAATGCGGTACGTATTTACACGTTAACGGCTTACCCGGCCCAGGGCGAATTTTTAACCCCTTCCACGGGGACCCGTTTTAAACTAGCCAATGGAAAAAACGGCCTGCTATGGCGTTACCATACCGCTGTGTTGGTGATTGCTAAAGAAAATGGCGTGTACGCGCCCAGGGTGCTGGATAGCTTTTTGGGGGGGACGTACCCCCTGTCTGTATCTGCCTGGCTGGCGCATTTTTCCAATAAAACCGTTTTTACGGCGGTGCCGTTTTGGCGTAGTGAAACCGTAGAAAACGCCCTACGTGTACCAGACCGCCTAGATGGCACAAACCTGTGGGTGGACGGCGTGTTATATACTCCTGCCCCTGTACTTCAATAGACAATCTGCGTAAAGTCTTTGTGTGGAAAATTCCCAGCGGGGGGGCCGCAACCTGCCTATATTTTGTAGAATATAGGTATCTTACTTGTTGAGGCGCTTTCATGAAAAAACAAATTGTACCCGGTTGGGTAAAAGCCTATTTTACGTTTTTCCTAGCCAATTGGTTTGTGTTTGGTATTTTCCGTGTGATTTTTTTAGGGGTGTTCCACGCCGCTTTACCCGCGGCCCACTACCACGAATTATGGACCACGTTTTACATTGGGGCTAAGTTTGATTTCCGCTTAGCCGCTTTCTTGTCTATCCCGTTAGGAGCTTATTTAACCGTATGTGCGTTTTGGAAGGGGGCACTTTACATCCGCAAATTTGTGGCGGCTTTGTGCGGCTTATTGGAGGCCACCGTCCTATTGGTGTATTTTGCTGATTTTGCCCACTACGCTTACATTGCCATGCGTATTAACTATTCCATTTTTAAATACAGTGAAAACCCGCTTATTTCCTTGCAAATGGCGTGGCAAACCTATCCCTTAGTGTGGGCGGTGTTAGCGCTTATTTTGTGTATTGTGGGCAGTGCCTATTTTGTGACGCGTTTAATTGATAAAGGTTTTGCCCAACCGGACAATTACCGTTGGAAAGGCAAACTGGGGTGGTTTTTAGTAAGTCTGCTGATTGCCGGCGGCCTAGGGTTTGGCAAACTAAGCCAATATCCTTTGCGTTGGAGCAACGCTTATCACTCTACCAATCACTTTATTTGCAACCTGACATTAAACCCGGTGCTTAACTTGTTTGATACGGCCCGTTTTGTGAAGTTAGACAGTTTTGATGAAGATAAAACCCGCTCTTATTATGACGAGGTTTCCAAATTTTTGCAGGTGCAAAATCCCAACCGCGAAACGCTCAGTTTTGACCGCACCGTGCCGGATGCGGCCGCGTCGGCTCAGCACGATTACAACGTGGTCATTATTTTTATGGAATCCTTGGCGTGGAACAAAATCTCGTTCACCAACCCGGACTTAGACCCCACCCCCTTTGTGCGGGAACTAGCGGATAAATCCATTTTGTTTACGCGCTTTTTTTCGCCCACTTCCGCTACGGCGCGTGCCGTGTTTGCTACGGTTACCAATATACCGGATGTAACATCCTTTAAAACCAGCTCACGCAATCCGCTGATTGTGGACCAACACGTTATTGTTAACGCGCTCAAAGATTACGAAAAATACTATTTTATCGGCGGCAGTGCTAACTGGGGCAACATCCGCGGTGTGCTAGAGCACAATATGGATGATATCCACATGTACGAAGAGGGAAAATTTGAAAATGAACACCGCAACGACGTGTGGGGCATCTCGGACCTGGATCTCTTCCGCGAAGCCAACCGCGTGCTTGCTAAAGAACAACAAACAGAAAAGAAACCGTTTTTTGCCATTATCCAAACGGCCGGATATCACCGCCCGTATACTATCCCTGAAGATAATGCCGGCTTTCAAACGGTGGATATTGGCGAGGACTTGGCCCACAAACGCAGTTTTGTGAGCGTAGCCGAATATAACTCACTGCGGTTTTCCGACCATGCGCTGCGCGAATTTTTTAAACTGGCCGAAAAAGAACCGTATTATAAAAACACGTTATTCTTTATCTTTGGGGACCACGGTTTAGCCGCGCCCCAATCGGAAAATATGCCCCGCGGAGCGGTGGAACTAAACTTGATTAACCACTGGATTCCGCTGATTATTGCGGGCGGCCCGGTAAAAGAAGCCAAACGGATTGATAAAACCGCCAGCCAAGTGGATATTTTCCCGATTGCCATGGGGCTCTTGGGCCGCGGGTATAAAACGCGCGCGATTGGGCGCGACGTACTAACCACCCACGCAGATGCCGAGCCCGGTGCCTTGATTTACGGGTGGGCGGATACGCCCTCACCTATTGGTTTTGTGCAAGGGGAGTATTATTACCATAGCCAGGCCGATAAAGAGGGACTATACAAATTTATGGAAGAAAACTTCCGCGAAGATTTGTCGGCCAAAGAGCCAGCGCGTTTTGCCCACATGAAGGCGTTGGCGCATGGATTGTATGAAACGTCGCGCTATGGGGTATATCATAATCAAAAAGACAACCTGGAGGAGGTAAAATGAGCGGACTTATCGTAGCCGTTATTGTAGTGGCTGTTGTAGGGTTTTACGTGATGGGACAGTATAACTCCCTGGTGCGTATGCGCAACCAGGTAAAAGAAGCGTGGAGCGATATTGAGGTGCAACTTAAACGCCGCTTTGATATGGTGCCCAACTTGGTTTCTACCGTAAAAGGGTATGCTAAGTATGAAAGTGAAACGCTTGAAAAAATTATCGCCGCGCGTAACAGTGCCTTTGGACAAGGCCAAAATGTGGCCCAAGTAGCTAAGGCGGAGGGGGAACTTTCCGGCGCGTTAAAATCGCTCTTTGCCTTGAGCGAAAGCTACCCGGACTTAAAAGCCAATACCAACTTTTTGGAATTGCAACGCGAACTGCGCGATACGGAAGATAAAATCCAGGCTTCGCGCCGTTTTTATAACGGCAACGTAATGGCTTTTAATACTAAAATTCAACAATTTCCGGCTAATGTAATAGCAGGGTTCTTTCACTTTACGCAGGAGCCGCTTTTTGAATTAGCCGCGGATGAACAAACCGCACGTCAGCCCGTGAAAGTGGAATTTTAAACGTGGCTACCACTTACCAACATATTGAGGGTAACAAACGCCGCACGTGGATGTTAGTGTTACTCTTCCCGGCGGTGTTTGCCGTGCTTACGGCCCTGGTGTTGGGAGGACTTTGGTACTGGTTTGGCGACCCGCAAGCCCAGGCGTGGCAAATGGTCTATAACGGCCACCCGCTTTCGCGTACGCAGGCGGCCTTGGTAGAAGCGGGGGTGGTGGCACTTGCGTTTGCAACGGTTTGTTGGATTTTGGCTTGTATTTGGATGGCGGTTTCTTACTTTACCGGGGACCACATTTTATTAAACAGTGCCGACGCCATCCCCATTTCCCGGGCTGACCAGCCCGAAATTTACCGCCTGGTAGAAAATTTGTGCCTAAGCCGCGGGCTGCCCTTGCCCCGCATTTACATTATGGACGACGAATCCTTAAATGCGTTTGCCACCGGGCGGGACCCGCAACACGCTTCCTTGGCCCTTACCAAAGGTATTGTGCAAAAATTGGACCGCGCGGAATTGGAGGGGGTTATCTCGCACGAGCTTTCCCACATAGAAAACCGCGATATCCGCTTGATGCTTATTACCGTGGCGGGCATTTCCTTCTTTACATTTGCCGGGGAGTTTTGTTTGCGCATGGCTTTTTCCACGCGCCGCCGCAGTAAAAATGACGGGGCCCTGTTATTTATGGTGCTAGGGATTATTTTTTGGATTTACGGTCTGTTGTTTGCGCCGCTAATACGGTTGGCTATTTCGCGTGAGCGCGAGTATTTGGCCGACGCCACCGGCGCTTTAATGACGCGCAATCCGCGGGCATTGGCCAGTGCGCTACGTAAAATTTCGCAAGATAGCCGTGTGGAAGCGTTAGATAAACGTGCCAGCATGGCGGCCATGTGCATTGAAAATCCGCTGGCAAAGCAAAATTTATTTTCGTGGTTAAGTGGTATATGGGCCACGCACCCGCCCATTGCCAAACGGATTGCCGCCTTGGAAGAAATGGACCGGGGCTTTTAGTTAAAAAACTTGTTATAATAAGGTAACGGAGATTGTATGAGTGAAGAAAACCGCATTAACATTATGGAAGAAACACCCTCCCCGGTGCTTGCCCAAACCACGCAGCAACCCGCGGTAGAATATGCCTCTATTACCGAGCGTTTTGTAGCCCTTGCCATTGATTACGGCATTATTTTCTTGCCGCTTAAAGGGCTTAGCTGGCTGATTTGTAAATGGCTGGGGCCCACCCTGGAAATGTGGCAACTGATCGGTATGGCGGTGGCTATTAACGCCGTGTTTATTTTGTATGAAACGGTTTTTTCCAGTAACGGGCGTGTAACGCTTGGCAAAAATTTGGTAGGCATTGCGGTAGTTAAAAAAGACCTCAGTGGCCCGATTTCTTTGCCCCGCGCGTTTATGCGTGCGGTGGGGTATTACGTAAGCGCGTTCCTGTTTTTTGGCGGATTTGTGTTAGCGTTTGTGGACGACCGCAAACGTACGCTACACGATATTTTCGGCGGCAGTGCCGTGGTGCAACTGCGCGAACGCGCAGGATGGGAAACGTGGGCCCTTCGCGGCTTAGGGGCACTGCTACTTGTGTTATTTGCCAGTTCCTTGTATCAATCTTTTGGCGGACGCAATTGGCAAGATAAATACAAAGTGCGCCAAGCACAAGATTTCTTGCAAAATATTGCTATTTTGGAAGAGGGCCACCGCATCCGCTACGGGCAATATACCAACGATATTTTACGCTTAGCCCTGTTATCGGGGGACCCGGTGCAGTTCCAGCGCGATATGCGCCAAGTGCTTTCCACCGGGCGGGGTAGCCTTAAAATTGGTGTGAACGGGGAAGTGTACAAAATTTCCGCCAAGGCCAAAGATAAGGCCCAAACACCTGTCTATTTTACCAACCGTCCGTAGTTTGTACGTTTTGTTGAAAAGCTAAAACTCCTCGCTTGAGCGAGGAGTTTTTCTTTTTTGGTTGTTTGTTTTTAAATGCCCTATTGACAGTCGTTTTTTTTTTTTTGGTACGATTTTTCTTGAGCGAATGAGGGGGGACGTATCCTTCGTATAAAAATGTAATATAAAAGGTTTTGGGGCGTTTAAATGGGTTCTACTTGTTTGGGAAACTCCACCTTGCTTGAGTATTGAAAATGGAGGAGATCCCCGAGTCCTGCGGACGGCATAAGCGGGGATGACGCTCATAAATATAGGTCGGGTGTAAACCCGACATAAATATAAAGTTGTCATTTCTGGGTGCCCGGGAATTACGCTGATAAAATAAAGGAGAAAAGATGAACAAACACAAACGGGGGTTCACCCTCTTGGAAGTATTAATAGCAGTCATTATCATAGCGGTACTGGCTACTGTAGCGTGGCCGCAATATAAGCACGCCGTGCTTAAGAGCCGTTTTAGTACGGTCATGCCTATGGCCAAAGCTTTATGTAGCGGCGCAGCGTACGGATATACCGGATGTACGGTATATTATGTATCAAAAGAATAGCCCTAAGTTTGCCAGTAACATCCATTGTGAAGCCAAAGCGGATAATGACGACGCGTTATGGCTGTGTGAAAAGGGTTTACACGGTACACATGCCCGGAAGGGGCAACGTGTAACGAACAGGGGACTATTACACAATGTCCTAACGGACAAACCTTAAAAGACGGGGAGTGTTTGGAGTGTTCCAGTATCCTGGGAGCCACCACCTGTTCTACTACCGCGTATGAAGCTACAGCATGTGAGAGCGGATATTATTTAGATGAACAAACCTGTAAGCAGGAAATTCCTTGTGATAACGCAAGCATGCCGAAAACGCAACAGGACTGTTCGTCGGGTTGTGGCAAACAAACGCGTGAGGTAACGTGTAATACGCACACCGGGACGTGGAATCCTCCGGGAGAATGGGAGGGAACGTGCCCGGGAAATAAGCAACCTAATTTTACTAGTAGTTGTGCCGTTGGGGAGTATGGGACAAAAACGTATACATACGTATGTAATGCAGCGGGTACGGGATGGACAACCCAACTTGTATCGTCCACCTGTTCTACCGAGCCACTAGGTACTTATGAGGATGAAGCACTGTGTTCTCCATCGGCTGCCAACTCTAATTGTTCCGGTTATGCATTTTCCTCGGAGGCGTACTGCTGGGTAAGTGCAGGGAAAACAGGGTGTAATGGCAATAATTATACTACGGGTGGAACTTGTTATTCGTTCGGATCTGATTCTTGTAATGGAGGGTCCTATGGTGGAGTGAGCAGTGGGTCAACCCCTGCGTCATGTACGGTGGGCAATGGCGCAGAAAATTCTTGTTCAAATGCTACTTTTAATGCAGATGGATGGTGCGATGCTAAGACATCAAACAACTGTAATAACAATACTTTTAATCCTGGGAGTATATGTTTTGCTGATGCAAGTAATACCTGCAGTGGAACATATAATGGAACGGCCTATTGTTATGGCTCCTACTGCCCGGCAGGGAGCCCTGTTGCATATACTAACGGTAAAACGTGTTGGGATGGTAACGGGAACAAAGGAGCCCAGTATTGCAATGGCGGGGTTACCTATTAAGCTTTCCGGGGTTGTGTAACCTGGCTACACGGTATCCCACCATTACTAACAAAAATCCCCCG